>NZ_JBGQOI010000023.1:0-112459 GCF_052113765.1 Pseudomonas sp. W22_MBD1_FP4
TGCGCCGGAAGTGGGGCGAATTATAGGCTCCCAGAATCTGCGGTCAAGCGTTAATTACGCTTTTGTTGCAGAAGGTGCTTTTTTCGCAATAAGCCGTGGGATTCGGCGCATCACCGGCGGTACACGCAACACCAGCAGCAGCGCAGCTATAGATAGATGCATAGATAGCCCACTCCTGTGATCAGCCCGCACGATCCAAAATATATGCAGCAGCCCACCCCAGCAATGCGCGCCCGGCGCACAGACTTAGCTCCCCTCAGACTGAATCCGCGCAGACCTGATAAGTCCCGCTATCAATCGCCTGACGCAAGGGCGGGCGCATAACCGCCGGGTGGAATGGATATTGGAGCGGTGAGCAGCGGGGTTGTTTTTAGCGCGCAGGAACAGTGATCATCGCCCTCCCCCCTGAAAGAACGGTTGGCGATGCTGAACATGGACGATCTGCTGGCCAGCCCTGACGAGCGCACCCTCAAACGCCAGTACGCCAAGCTGCTCAAGGTAACGCGGCCGGACGATGATCCCGTCGCCTTCCAGCGTCTGCGGGAAGCGTACGAGCGGGCGTTGCAGCGACTGCGTGCCGGCGACAGCCTCGTCGCCCACGCCCTCCCCCCTGCTGCGTATGAACAAGCGATGGCGCTGCTGGCCGAATTCGATGACTGGAAAGTCGACGAATGCTGGGCCCGCGCCGTGGCACAAGGGTGTGCCGCCGACTTTGAACAACTGCTGTTCCAGCGTTGCGTCAACGCACCCGACCGGCATCTACCGCTGTTGACCTGGGGCGTTGAGAAACGCCAATGGCTCACGCCATGGCAGCAAATAAACAGCGGCGGTTTTCCCCATCAACGACTGGTCCACGCACTCAAGGGCGCGCTGTACGACGACCTTGAAAAATACCTGGCAGACGCCCAGCCTCAGGCGTTCTTCGAACGACTGGAGCGGGCCTGCCGCCAGGGCTGGCTGGTTGACCTGACCCATCACCAGGCGTTACAGGTGCAGGTGTTGCACCTGTTCACGGTGCAAGAAAGCTGGTCGCCGACTCTTTTCCAACAGGTCTGCCAGCTGTTCGCCTGGGACGCTGGCGCTGCGGTGCCTATCGATCAATCCCGGTGGCAGGCCCTGGTCCGGCGCAGCGAGCAACACGTCTGGCTGAACGCGTTGCGAGATCAGGCGCAACAACCGGGTGCGGCGGCGTTGTTTTTGATGTGTGCAAAACCCGCGCAGCAAGCGCAATTGGCCGCCACGTTCGGAGAAGCCGACTGGCAGGCCTGCGAGCAACTGTCCGCAGCGTTTTCCACACGGTTCCCCGACCTGCTGGGCTTGTTCCCCAATCACAACCCGTGGTTCTGGCAGGCCCTCGTCGGCTATCGCCCCACCCGCCACGGCCTGAAACGAGCCACCGCCGTCCTTGCAACCTGCCTGGCGTTGGGTAGTCTCTCCAGCCGATTCGCACTCGGCCCGACCTTATTGATGCTGCCACTATACCTACTGGGCGGCTGGTTGATGGCCCGCGTCGGCCAGTGGCTGCTGACCTACTGGACCGTCATGGCCGAGAGCCTGCAAGACCTCGACCAACGCGTCAGCCGCTGGTGTGTGCGCCGCAAATGGATCCCCGACCGCCGCTATCGGGTGATCCGCAACGGCGGCCCATTAGTAGCGCTGGGTTTTGTCGTGTGGCAATGGCTTGGGTGGTTGGGGCTTGCTACCTACGCAGTGACCGGTTTGATCGGCGTGCTCCAGCCGGCACGCTGGGCACCTGCCGAGTATGAGTACCGCTGGCGGCGACCGTTGCAGGCGATCTATCGGATTGCCGGGCTGAGTGCGCTCCAATGGCTGTTTTGCGCAGTAATGGTCGCGGTGATTGCGTATATACAGTTGGAATTGCCCGGCACCGCGCTTACCCGAGGGGCATGGCGTTAACATGCCCGTTACCTGATTTTTTGCGTTGATATCCACGATCAAGGAAGACACCCCATGACCAATACGCTCTCCCAAGACTTCACCCAAATCCCCACAGGCATGCAGCCCTTTCCGGCGATTGAAGACGTGTTCGTCGCCGATCAACTGGAACTGGCCAAGCATCTGCATCCGCTCTTCAGCCTTGACCTGAGCCAGGTGAATCCCGAATGGTCGGGCGTCGTGCACATGCTGAGCCCGTTGGAGCCCTATGAGAGTCTTGTCGGCGAGCTGACCGAATGGGACGGCTTTCACGGTGACCTGCTGAAAACCAACTGGATCGGCTTTCAGCTTGAGCAGGGGCGATACCGCCTATGCGGCGACCCGCGCTACTTCTTTCTCCATGCAGGCAACGCGCAACTGGCCGACCCTCACCCCGGAGCGCGGGCGGACCTGGAGCGTCACTGTGCTGAGCAACACCGCGCATTTGCCCGCACGGTCGAGCGGTTCAACACCCACGGGGTACTGGCGCGCGAAGACAGCGAGCCGCTGGATGCGGTGGAGTTTGTCACCCAACTGGGCGGCGAAGTCGACGGCTTGGCTAACTGGGTGGAGTCGGTGGAGTTTCCGATGCAGATCATTGAACTGGATCCCGACCGTGGCGATTCGAACGTGTATCCCTTGAGCCCGGCCGGCAACCGGTTTTTCCACGTCGCCAGCGTGCCGGGCTGGCATTACCGCACCGCGGGGGCCGACTTGATCGTGATGTTCTACGAGCCGATTGAAGGCCTGGTGTTATTTACCTTCGACTACAGCTGAGCAAAGTGATGACTCAACGGACCAAAAAGCTTCTCGGTTGGGCCTTTCTAACCTGCCTGGCAGTGCTGTTGGCTTACGCGCTCGTACATAAACCGCAATTCCCGTCGCAAATAGTCCTCAAGCAAGCGTTCATACCCGGGCAGTGGGTGTACATCGTGCAAGGCGCGAGGAACGCAGGGGAGCCCAAAAGTCTGCGGTTCTACGCAGACGATTACGAAAGCAGCGACGAGGTGATGAAGGTGCGCCTGGGCAAGAAGCCACCGTTCCTGGTTTCGGACACCGACTTGCAGAATGTAGTGATCGAACGGGTCGCCAATGGCCTGCACATCAAACTCGATGGTGCAGTCGAGATGTACCGAAGCAACCTCTACCTGGCCGATGGCGACACGTACACCACGTTCCGCGTCAATCTGGAACAACGCGACACGCGGCCGCCCTTGCCGAGCGGCCGGTAGGTTTATTTCAACAGGGCGATCAGCGCACAGACCACGGTGATCACCAGCGCCGGCCACTGCATCGGCATGAAAAAGAAGTGATGGCGCACCCCATCAGCGTGCGGATGCCGATTGAGCACGAAGCCCAGCACCACGTTGATCGCCGAGCCAACACCCGCGCCTATCAGGAACTGCATCAGCGAGACATTGCCTGGCTTGACGCTGGGATCAGGCCACAATCCCATCAACAACAGCACCATGGCCACCGGAGTGAACAGCGTGAGCCATCCTGCGCCGCGATAAATCATCGTTTGATACTCCTGGGCTTAGGCCAACTCACGGGCTTGTTCTTCAACCGCAAACACCACATCCAGGGTGTTGAGGAACAGGTCATGGCTGAGGATGCCGGTGGCGATGGTCGACAGCACGGGCTTGCCGCTGTCGTCCTTGATCACCACGTTCTCGGTCCAGGCGTTGAGGTCGACGGTGCGCAACGATGCCATCGGCACTTTGCGGCCCTGGTACTCAAGGAAGGCGGCGCTGACCAGAATTGGCGTCGTGGTGATCTTGAGGAAGTTGCCGCTGACCCGCTTGCCCCAGACCTGCGCAGTGCTGATGCAATTGAACGTTACCGCCCCGCCCGCCTCCAGCGTCGCCGCCACCGCCGGCAGGCGTGCGCGTACGTGCAGTTCACGCACCAGTTGCTGGAAATCGTGAAAGCCCTTGAGGGTCTCGATCACCCGGTGAAACGGTTCCGAAGCATTGCGGCGATAGGCAACGTTGGTAACCATACCGGTCAACACGGTTTGGCCGGAGCCGAACAGATACAGGTCCTCGATATCGGCAAATGCCGTGTATTCACGCTCATCGTTCACGAAGCGCTCGATGCCATGCTCGTACACGTCATAACGGGGCGCACGCAGCTTTTTGTGCCAGGCGTAGACCGCAAACATGCTCAGGCCGATCACCGCCAGCAAGGCGCTGGTGGCATAAAACACCATAAGCGGGTCGCTGAAATTCAAGGTCATGCCGCGTGACGTCTGGAGAGTGACGGGGCCATTGTTGCCCTGCGGCAGGATGGTGCTCAGGTACAGCACAAACCCGGCCATCGCCAGCATCACAGAACCAAAGATCAAACTGACCACAAGAAAGGCTTTGCCATGACGGAAGCTGGCGATCAGCTCACCAGTATTGGAAGGCGATTGAAAAGGGGATGAGGGCATGGGGGCTTGCGTCCTTGTAAGTAGATAAAGCGGGCTGCTTGGGTGCGCTTGGCACGGCGAGTTGGAACATGGCCAATTAGTATCGTTCCTTGTGCAGAGGCCTTAATGTGATGCACGCCGCAAAGTGGGCTAGGTCTTTTTTTTCACACACAGAACAGTGATCATCCCCCTCCCCCCGTATGTTGAGGAACAAAGACCATGGAATTGACGCTGGAAGCTGTGGCGCTTTTTGCACTCAAGTTGGTGCATGAGGTGGACGGTGGCAGCCCGGTTTTGCGGGATGATCCGGTGATGGTTGGCTATGACAGGGAGGTGTTTGGGCTGTTGGTGCGGCAGGGGGATTTGGCTGAAATCTTGGTGAAGATTGATGAGTGTGCGGGCCAGGCTTTGATGGCGGTGGACGGTGCCGACACAGTACTGGGACGTGAACTGCAACGGCTGGCGGCGGCTGTGCAAAATGCCCATCAACTGGATCAACTGCCCGAGCCGTTAACCACCCTCAAGGATTATCTGAAAGACATCCAGTGAGGCGACCTACCGCCGCCCTTCCACCGCCATGCGCACCGCCAACCCCATCAGCACTGAGCCCATCAGCCAGCGCTGCACCACTTGCCAGCCGGGCCGGGTGACGAAAAACACCGCGATGGAGCCCGCCAGGGTGGCAATCACCGCGTTGACACCCACGCTGATAAAAATCTGCGTAAAGCCCAACACCAGTGATTGTGTCAGCACACTGCCATGGCCGTTCGGGTCGATGAACTGGGGCAGCAACGACAAATACATCACCGCCACCTTGGGGTTCAGCAGGTTGGTCACAAGCCCCATTGTGAACAGCTTGCGTGGGCTGTCCTTGGGTAAATCGCGCACCTGAAACGGTGAACGCCCGCCCGGCTTGATCGCTTGCCACGCCATATAGGCCAGGTACAACGCCCCACCAAACCGCAGCGCGTCGTAGGCAAACGGCACCGCCATGACCAACGCGGTAATTCCCAACGCCGCACAAAGCATATAAACCAAAAAACCCAACGCCACGCCGCCCAGGGAAATCAATCCAGCTGTACGGCCCTGACAAATCGAGCGGGATATGAGGTAAATCATGTTCGGTCCGGGCGTCAGCACCATGCCGAGGGAGATCAGCGCATAGGCAAGCCAGCTGGATAGTTCAGGCATGGTGCGGCTCCGGTTGTTGAAACATCTGGGCAAGGTTGTAAGGTTGGTCGCCATGGTAGGGCGTTCAAAATGCCCGCGTTAGATACAGATCCACGAGCAAATCGGCATACACCCACGAGGCAGGCCCATGATCGACTTCAACAACAAAGGTTTCTTCAAGCTCAAACAAAACAACGAATACGCCGAACGCGTAGCCGCCCTGCTGCTGGACGGCGAGGAAGTGGTCGACGCCTACAAAGCCATGCGCGACGGCGTAGTGTTTACCACCAAGCGCATCATCGCCGTGAACGTGCAGGGGATTACCGGGAGCAAGAAGGACTTCACGTCGCTGCCGTATAAAAATATCGTGGCGTACTCGGTGGAAACGTCCGGCACGTTTGATCTGGATTCGGAGTTGGAGATTTACTTTTCTTCGCTGGGGAAGGTGAAGTTTGAATTTACGGGGAAGACGTCGATTGTTGAGATTTCGCGGTTGATTTCCAAGCACCTGCTGACCTGATCAGTAGGTAAAAATCAAAATATTCGAAACGATAACGCCCTTCTGGCCCTGTCTCCTTTTCCCACACCCATCATCGAACAAATCCGATTTAGTCCGCTCATACCCCCTCTCAGGCTCACGTCCCCACACAAGGAAGTGAGCCTGTCATGTCAGAGCGCGCATACCCTCTCACCGAAGAACAACAACTCAAACAGCGAATCCTGACACCGCAACCGGCACGGCCTTTTTCGCCACCGCTCCATCTACTCGACCGTCCTCCCGCGCCAGCCCCCTCCCCCACCAAGCCTCCCGGCTGCGTATTCACCAAACCCTGCCAACTGCCCGACGGCATCACCCACTACGCCGATCCCGGCGGTTTCGTACCGCTGGAGTGGGTCAAGGAATACGGACATTTCAGCCTGCTGGGCGGGCGTGAAGTGGACGCTCGGGGAACGGTCTCGCTGCGCAAGATCAGCGGAAGCGCATTGCCCGTTGGCTTGGGGCAGTTGGCGTTGCGTGCAGCGGTGTTGGAGTCGGCAGCGACTGCTGTCGGCTCTGTAGCCGGGGCGTTGTTGATGGGGTTAGTGGCGTTGGCCTGGCCATCCGCGCTGGGTGATAGTGCGCTGTACAGCGATGAGCAATTGCGCTCGATGCAACGGGCTCGCTCACAGATGCGTTTGCATGTTGAGCAGTTGAAGGACGGCACGCTCAAGGGCTATGGGTTTTACACCGGCAACAATGCCGACTGTCAGATGATCGATGTGGTGCAGTTGCAAAGCCGTGGCGATCAGTTTGTGGCGGATTTGGGCCAAGGTGTGGAGCTGATCTGGACGCCTGCGGTTGATCCGGGGGACGCCCTGGGAATCCCAGCGTTGGAGGCTGCACCGCAGGCGCCGGTAATTTGGATTTACCCGCCAAACCAGAAGGCTGCGCAGATTTTGGTGAACCCGGTTTATCCGCCGGAATATCGGGATTTTATTCTGGTGTTCCCGGTGGAGTGGGGGGGGCGGCCGTTGTATGTGGTGGTCAGTGTTCGGGCTGGGGATCATACTTATCACCCCAAACCAAAACTCCTAGCTGCATTTCCGAAAGCCAAGTGGGCTCGCTCGAAAACTCCAATGACGGGGGTGGCCAACGCCCAAGATGGAAAGATCCCGACGGGACGATCTATGAATGGGACGCTCAACATGGCGCTGTGGAAAAGTCCTCCAAGCGCGGAATTCATCTCGGCGAGTTCGATCATTTGACCGGTAACCAACGTAAGCCAGCCAAGCCTGAAAGGACGGTAGAACCATGAACCACTCAGTTATGGGCGTTTTGCCTAACGAGGACTTTGCGTCCTTTGAACAGGCGCTACCTCTGTCCACTCAAGACCTGATGGCCATTATGGGGTGGGAGAAACTGGAGGAATGCGTATTTGACTATCTATTGACGGAAGAACAAGTACTCAAGATAGAAAAAGCGATTGCTCTAAAGCTGCCCACTCGCTTTGACTTATTCCTTACCTCACACGACTAAGTGAGCCAAGGGGCATTCAAACTCCATTCGCCGACTAAAGGCTGACGAGGATCTCCCTGGTGAGCGGGCTTTTTTTGTGGTGAGCGGGCTTGCCCCGCGCTGGGGCGCGAAGCGGCCCTGAAACCAAGCCCTGCGGTTCCTATGGAAAATCTCGGTGGCCAGCGCGGGGCACGCACGCTCACTACACATGCCCTTTCAGCTCAGGCAGTTGAAGGGCTGCTGTTCTGGATTTCTTCGTTAAAGACCAACCGCGCACACAACCCACCACGCTCCAGGTTGTGCAACGCCAGCCGGCTGCCGATCTTGCCGACGATCATCTCGACAATCGCCAGCCCCAACCCGGCGCCATTGGCATTGTCACGGCTATAAAACCGCTCAAACAAACGCCCGATTTCCGCTTCATCAATCCCCGGCCCCTGGTCCTGCACGCTCAGGCAAAAAGCACCAATCACCACCTTCACCTCGCTGCCCGGCGGGGAAAAGTTGAGAGCGTTGGTCACCAGATTTTGCAGGGCGATGGCCAGTGCCACGGGCTCGGTTTCAACCCAGCATTCTTCGTCACCCTCCAGCACCAGCTCCACACCTTTCTCCATGGCCAGCGGGGTAAGTTCTGCCAATTCTTCGCGTACTAACTCTGTCAATTGCACACGGCTGCGCACAGGGTTGTTCAACTGCGGCTCGATGCGCGCCATGGTCAGTAACTGGCTTCCGATGCGGGTAGCGCGGTCGACACCGCTTACCAGAAATTCCAATGCCTCGCGTCGTTGCTCTACTGTCTCCGCGCTTTGGGCGTTTTGCGCATGGATACGCAGGATCGCCAGGGGGGTGCGCAGTTCGTGGGCGGCGTCGGCGATGAACCGGCGTTCGCGTTCCAACAACTCGTCCACCTGCACCAACAGCCGGTTGAGCGCGGTTTGCATGGGTTCCAGGTCGGAGGGCAGCGGTTTGAGGTGCAGCGGTTGCAAGGTGTCGGAATTGCGTCCACGAATCGACAGTGCCATGGCGCGCAGGGGTTTGAGACCCCAACCGATTAACAGCCAGATCAACACCGTCAGCAGCGGCACGCCGATGAGGGTCGGCCAGAGGGTGTGACGCATGATGCGTTGGATCACGTCTTGGCGGATGTCGTCGCGCTCGCCCACCCAAATCAACAGGCCCTGTTGCGGGTCGGCGAGGAGGAAGGCGCACCAGTCGTTGCCGTTGTCCATGATGTCGTGGGAACCAAGGGTCGCGGGCGGTGCTGCCAGCACCGGCGCTTCGGCTGAGCGTACAAGTAGCTGGCCGTCGCTGCGCCACACCTGGAAGGTCAGGCGAGTTTCATAGGGATGAGCCACGCCCTCTTCGCCCACGCGGCTCATGGCCTGATCAAACGCCTGGTACAAGCGGTCCCAATCCGCCTCGCCGGGGTCGCGCTGGCGCAGTACGCCTTGCAGCAGGCGCGCGCTTTGGGCGAGTTGGGCGTCGTAGACTTCTTCGATTTCGTGGTGACTGTCGCGCAGCACCAGCCAACTGATCAGGGCATCGCCGAGCAGGATCAACACCAGCACCGGCACGAGGATGCGCGCGCGCACGGAGGTCATGGCTTGAGTACCAGCACATAGCCAACGCCGCGCACGGTGCGTATGAGCTCGGTGGATAACTTTTTACGCAGGTTGTGGATCAACACTTCCAAGGTGTTGCTTTCGACGCGGTCCTGCCAGCCATACAACGCGCGAGACAAGCGCTCGCGGGTCACCACTTTGCCGGGGCGTACCATCAGTTGGTGCAGCAGTTGGTATTCCATGGGGGTGACGATGATGTCCTCATCCAGGTAACGCACCTGCTGGGTGGCGGGGTCGAGGTTGACGCCGGCGTGCTCGAGCATCGGTTGCGCACGGCCCTGGCTGCGGCGCAACAGCGCGCGCACGCGTGCCTTGAGCTCCTCGACGTCGAAGGGTTTGACCAAGTAGTCGTCGGCGCCAGCGTCCAATCCGGCGATACGCTCGGCGGTGCCGTCGCGGGCGGTGAGGATCAGCACCGGAAGATCATGTTGCTCGGCGCGCAGTTGCTGCAACAGGTCGAGGCCGTCGAGGCGGGGCAGGCCGAGGTCCAGCAGCAGTAGATCGAAGCTCTCCGTGCGCAACGCATGCAGCGCCGCAACGCCATCCTGCAGCCAATCCAAGGTGTAGCCCTCGGCACCCAAGGCCACACGAATCCCTTGGCCGAGGGCACGGTCATCTTCGACAAGGAGTAGGCGCATAGCAAAATCTCTGTAGGAATCGGCGGCATCATGCCGGGTTATGGCCGGGGCTATTTCAGCAAAGATGTTACGGCTCGTTGCCAACTAAGGTTGCCCTAAGGTTGGTTTTGCACTGTGAAATCTCCCACATTTGCTGAGAGCTTTTCCATGCGCAAAATTCTCCTGCTGTCCCTGATCCTCGCCAGCCCCCTGGCCTTCGCCGGCCCGCAATGCACCACCGCCGAGCGCTCGCAATGGCAAGACGAAAAAGCCTTCCAGGACAAGCTCAAGGCCGAGGGCTACACCATCAGCAAGTTCAAGGTCACTGATGGCAACTGCTATGAGATCTACGGGTTCGACAAGGACAAGCGCAAGGTCGAGATCTACCACGACCCGGTCACCGGCAAGGCCGTGAAGACTGAGATCAAAGGCTGATGCCAGGCGAATCCCTACGCCTGTGGGACCCGCTGGTGAGGCTGTTCCATGCCTCCATCGCCGGGGTCTTCGTCGCCAATTACTTCTTCAACGAAGCCGGCGACGACTGGCATGTCTGGCTGGGTTATTACGCCATGGCCTGGCTGCTGGTGCGAACAGTGTGGGGATTTGTCGGACCGCGCAGCGCGCGGTGGGCAGACTTTTGGCCTACGCCAAAAAGGCTGAATGCCCACGTGCGCTCGTTGCTCAAGGGTAAGCCGCAACACCGCTTGGGGCATTCGCCGATTGGCGCGCTGGTGATGCTGTTGATGTTGCTGGCGTTACTCACCGTCGGCGTGAGTGGCTTTTTGATGCAGGAAGTCGATGCCCTCTGGGGCGCCGATTGGCCGCTGCAAATCCACGAGACCGCCGCCAATGCGCTGCTTGGCTTGGTTTGCCTGCATGTACTGGCTGCCGTGTTTGAAAGTATCCAGGTGCGGGACAACCTGCCGTTATCCATGCTCACCGGTCGCAGGCAGCGCCTGCCGGATGAACGTGCGCAGTAATCCTTTTACCCACAGGTTCCCTATGCGCTCCGCCTTATTGATATGCAGCCTGCTGGCAGTGTTTTTCGCTGCCTGGCAAAGCCATCCGCCCCATGTGCTGGCGCCGTTTGCCCAGACCAGCCCGAACACCGCAAAAGTGGCGGCGCCGGCGCAGTACAGCAGCCGGTTCGTATCCACCCAGCTCACCGACTTTGTGCACTCCTCATCCGTGACCGCCCTGCCCGGCGGCGACTTGATGGCGGTGTGGTTCGCCGGCTCACGCGAAGGTGCCGCTGATGTGCAGGTGCGCACCGCGCGCTTTGATGCACGTACCGGCGAATGGGGCGCCGAACAGGTGCTGGCCACGCGGGAAAGCACCCGCGACGGAACCCAGCGTTATATCCGCAAGCTCGGCAACCCGGTAATTGCCCTGGCGCCGGATAAACGCCTGTGGATGTTTTATGTGTCGGTGTCAGTGGGCGGCTGGGCCACCAGTGCGATCAACGTGATGGTGTCGGATGACCTGGGGGGCAGTTGGACGGCCCCTCGGCAACTGGTGACCTCGCCGTTCTTCAATATCAGCACCCTGGTTCGCGCCGCGCCGGTGTTCCACGCCGACGGCTCCATCGGCCTGCCGGTGTACCACGAGTTCATGGGCAAGTTTGCCGAGTACCTGTACTTGAGCGCCGACGGAGCGGTGATCGACAAATTCCGTATCAGCCGCGGCAAGAATTCCCTGCAACCGACCATCGTGCCCCTGGACGGCCAACGCGCCGTGGCGATGTTGCGCTATGCCGGCGACACCCATCACCGCGTGCTGGCCAGCCGCACTGAAGACGCCGGGCAAACCTGGAGCCAGCCGTACCCACTGGAACCGGCCAACCCTAACTCGTCGCTGGCGGCGGTGGGCACGGTGGACGATGGGTTGCTGGTGGCGCTCAATGACCTGCAGGACGGCCGCTTCAAGCTCAGCCTCTATGGCACCGACGCCCAGCTCAGCCAGTGGCGCACTGTGGTGCAACTGGACGAATCACCGGACCCGCTCGGCCAACCGTTCGCCCCCGAAGCTTATAAAGAGATCATCGGCGAAGGCTTTCGCGCCTCCAGCGGCGCGCAGCGTTTACCGCTGGAGCAACGTTTTCTCAGCAGCCTCGACTACCGCGTGTGCAAACCCCGTGGCTGCGATTTCGAGTACGAGTACCCGTACTTCAGCCGCAGCCCGGACGGTATGTACCACCTGGTGTACTCATGGAATAACACGTTTATCAAACATGTCAGCTTCAACGAAGCCTGGCTGGCGGAGCGTCTGTGATGGTGTTGCTGTGGCAGGCGCATTTGAGTTTTGTGCTGTTGGGGTTTGTGCTGTTAAGCACGTTTCGATTTACCGCCCGATGGCGACCGTGGTTGCTGCCAGTCCTGGTGGTGGTGAGCGTTATCCCGATCAATGAGCTGCCATTGGCGGCCTATGTCCGCAGTTTTACCGATGATTTGGCGATCAGCACGCTGGTGTTGTTGGGGTGGGTTGCGCTCAGCCGTCTGGGCGTGGTGCAGCCGCTGGCTCGACCGCATCAGGTGCAGATGTTGCTGCTGTTTGGCCTGCTGAGCCTGGTGCTATACCCGGCCACGTTAGGCCTGACCTATTTCGACCCGTACCGCTTGGGCTTCAACCCTCGACCGATGATTGTGCTGGTCGCGGTGGCGGCGCTGTTGATGCTGTGGCTGCGCAATGCGCTGGCGGTGTGGATGTTGGTGATCGGCACGCTGGCGTTCGCATTGCGGCTCAAGGCCTCAGAGAACTATTGGGATTATCTGGTTGATCCGCTCTTGGCAGGCTACTGCGTCGTCGCTGGATTAATGCAACTCAAACTGTACTGCTTTAAAGAATGGAAAATTTGATGAGTGCGTTGCAATCACGTCGCCTGCGCTACGGCATGGGCGCGATTGGGTTGGTGTTTGTGCTGCTGGCTGCGTTGCGACTGGTGTTTGTGCTGGGTTTTTCCGGCCTTGATGTGACAACCCCGGCGCTGCTGGAAACCCTCGGCATCGGCCTGCGTTTCGATCTGCGCCTGGCGGTGTTGCTGCTGCTGCCGCTGGCCGTGCTGGCATGGCTGCCGCGCTGGAACCTCACCACGCTGCCAGTCCTGCGCTGGCTGGCCCGTGCCTACCTGGTGGTCGCACTGGCGATGATCGGCCTGGTGTACATCATCGACTTCGGCCATTACGCCTACCTCGGCGTACGCATCAATGCGACGGTGCTGCGCTACCTGCAAGACGCACAGATTTCACAACAGATGGTGTGGGAAACCTATCCAGTGCTGTGGATAACCGCCTGCTGGCTGGCGGCAGTGGGGTTGTGGGTATGGGCGTTGATCTGCCTGGAGCGCCTGACCCTGGACCGTGCGCCAACCCCCATTAATCGATGGGCGGTGACGTCAGTCTCAGTGGTTGGCGTGGTCGCCGTGCTGCTCGCCCTGCTGGGGCGCGTGGCCAACCTCAACCTGGAAAACCCGGTGCCGCTGCGCTGGAGCGATGCGTTCTTTTCCGGCAACAGCCAGGTGGCCGCCGTGGGCCTCAACCCGGTGCTGTTTTTGTACGACACCCTCAAGGTCGGCCAATCGCAGTTCGATGAAGCCCAGGTGCGTAAGCATTACCCGCAAGTCGCCCAGTACTTGGGGGTGGATCAACCGGACGCCCAGCAACTGAATTTCACCCGCCAACAGGGTGTGCAGCCCTATCGCCTGGCCGGCGAGCGCCCGCTGAACGTGATCTTCGTGATGCTCGAATCCCTTGGCACGAGCGCCGTCGGGGCCTACGGCAACCCGCTCAATCCCACGCCGAACCTGGATAAACTGGCCAGCCAAAGCTGGTTCTTCAAGCACTTCTACGTACCGGTCACCGGCACCGCCAAGACTGTCTGGGCCAGCATCACCGGCGTGCCCGACGTCACCCGCCAGGAGACTGCCACGCGCAATCCGCTGATCACCCGGCAACACACGCTGATCAACGCATTCGAGGGCTATCAGAAGTTCTACATGATCGGCGGCAACGCCGGCTGGGCGAACATAAACGCGCTGATCCGCCAGAGCATCGACGACGTGCAGCTGTTTGAAGAGAGCGACTGGCAATCGCCACGGGTGGATGTGTGGGGTATTTCAGACTTGGACCTGTTCAAGGAAGGTGACGAACTGTTGAGCAGGATGCCCAAGGACCAGCCGTTCTTCGCCTACCTGCAAACCTCCGGCAACCATCGACCTTTCACGATTCCCAAAGACAACGACGGTTTCCAGGTGGCGAACGTGACCCTGGAGCAAGTCCAGGCAGCCGGTTCGCGCAGTGTCGAGCAATACAACGCGGTGCGCCTGCTCGACTACAACATCGGCCGCTTGATGGAAATCGCCAAGGCCGGTGGTTACTACGACAACAGCATTTTTGTGTTCTTCGGCGACCACAACACGCGCATCAGCCAGATCCCGCACATGGCGCCAGCCTTTGAACAACTGGGGCTGGAAAGCAACAACGTGCCGTTGTTGATCCACGCGCCGGGCCTGGCACCTAGGGTGATCGAACAGGCGGTGGGCCTGGCGGATTTGTTGCCGACCGTTGCGGGCATGGCAGGCGTGCCGTTCACCAATGGCGCCATGGGCCGGGATATCCAACAGCCTGCTCCGGAAGGGGAACGCGTGGTGCCGCTGGTGTTGCGTGAGGGAACGTTCCCAATCATCGGCGGCGTGACCCAACACTTCCTGTTGCAAATGCAACACGACGGCAGCTCACCGACCCTGCATGACCTGGCCTCAAAGACACCGCGAGAGGATGTGGCAACGCAACATCCCGCAGAGTTTCAGCGTTTGCAGGCGCTGACCCGTGGGCTGCATGAGAGCGCGCGGTTGATGCTGTTCAGAAATGTACGGGAGTGATTATTTGGGTTGGAAGGTTTCGAGGTAGGCCAGGATGTTGTCGATTTTCTCCTGATCACTGATGCCCCAAAAGATCATCCGCGTACCGCTCACCACCTTCTTCGGTGCCTCGATATAGGCGGCGAGCTTGTCCCGCGTCCAGACCACGCCGGAGTTTTTCATCGCGTCAGAATACTGATAGTCGGTGGTGGTGCCGGCAGGCCTGCCGATGATGCCGTTGAGTTCCGGGCCGAACCCACCGCGCGCCCCTTCGCCGACGCTGTGGCAGCCGCCGCAGGTCTTGGTAAAGAGCTTGCCACCCGCCTCGGCGTCGCCGGCCGCGAGGGCTGACTGGGTGTTGAGGATCAGGGCGAGGGTGAGCAGGACGTACTTCATGGGAACTCCACATCGGCGAATGCGGGCGATTATGCCTGTTTGTCAGGAACGCATGCCCATCCAGATCAGCGCTTCGGTCCACGCTCGATCAGGGGAGCATTCAGGATCGACAGCCTTTTGCGTGCATTGCAGAGCACAGGGATCGTGCCGCACCTCCCCGCAAACAAGCAAAATAGACGCTCTGAATAACCACCCATCGTTTTGGACATATCCAATCGAACCTATCCGATGGTCTTCCACTCCACCTTACTGAACCCAGATGGTGGAGTAACGATCATGGCTCAGCCATCGATTTTAGTACTGGAAGACGACGAGATCATTCGCTCGTTAATGGTGGATGTACTTGAGGATTTTGGGGCTCATGTGACGTCATTTCCTTCGGCGGATGAAGGGATGATTTTTCTGGAGCGGGATGATGAACCGGTCGACCTGATTGTCAGTGATGTTCAGATGCCAGGTTTGCTCAACGGCTATGACTTGAGCCGGGTAGTGGCCCATCGTTGGCCAGAGGTAAAGGTAGTGCTGACATCCGGCAACACTAAGATCGCGGCGCAACTGGGTAGCTCTGTGCGGTTTCTACCGAAACCGTGGAGCACCGAACACCTGATTGAGTGTGTGCAAACGGCACTGACCCAGCAAAGCCCGCACCTGCATTGATAGCATCGCAACATCACTGAAGCCGAACTTTGGGACAAACACTGCGGTCATTAATGAGCAAGGAGAGACTTTTCTGATCCGCTGGTCAGGCTTTTCGTCTTGTGCGTACAGCCAATGGCCATGAGGTGTGTAGAATCACTGCCCAATTCTATGCGTCATTTATGGCCGGCAGGCCCACAGTTCGAGCTTATTGAATGCATTCACAGGCCCCTGACGGTGGTGTGCCCTCGTTGTTGGAAGCGTTGCGCACAGGCACGGCCCTGCTGCATGTAGCGCTGGAAAAGCGCCTGCCGTTTTTCAGCGAATACCTGGATACCGACTGGTTTCGACGCTTGCTCCAGGCGTATTACGGGTTTTATGGGCCAATGGAAGCCGCGCTGTACGATTGTGAGTTGATCCCTGATGGCTATGACACAGAGCTGCGTGTGAAAACGCCCACTCTGTTGAGCGATCTTCTCGCCCTTGGCCTGAATGACATGGCTATCAACGACCTGCCCCGCTGCACCCAACTGCCGCTCCTCGATACCCCTGCTGCCTGCCTGGGCGCCTTGTATGTGCTCGAAGGCGCTACGCTGGGCGGCCAGGTACTGCGCCGGGAAATGGCTCAGCGCCTGGATCTGGACGCCGATAACGGCGGTGCGTTTCTCAATGTGTATGGCCCCGAGACTGGTCGGCGCTGGAAAGACTTTCTCGACTATCTGGGCCACCAGCCGCTGGACGCACCAGCCAAACAACACGCGGTAGACGCGGCCCGTTCGACATTCCGCTGCTTTGAGCAATGGCTCGACAGCCAGGAGGTATTGCTATGAAACCCGATGATTTTGAAGAGCTGCTTGCCAACTGTGCGGACGAGCCTATTCGCATTCCGGGGGCCATCCAGCCCCATGGTGTGTTGCTGACGCTGTCTGACCCCGGCTTGCAGATCATCCAAGTCAGCGCCAACGTCGCCAGCCTGTTCAATCATGCACCGGAGACGCTGCTGGACCAGCCGCTGCACCGGTTGCTGGGCGCAGAGCACGCTAAGGCTGTGCAACACATGGTCGAACACAACAACTTTATCGACGCGCCGCCGCTGCACGTTACTTTCAACGGCGCCAAGTTCGATGGCCTGCTGCATCGCCATCAGGGCGTCCTGATACTGGAATTCGAACCCTTGCTGGAGAATTTCCAGCCGCGGGCAATGAATCGTCGCACCAGTGATTTGGGCAAGATGCTGCAACGTTTGCAGGCGGCGAAAACCCTGCAAGCGCTGTACGAAATCAGCGTGCATGAAATCCAAGCCATGACCGGCTACGACCGCGTGCTGATCTACCGCTTCGAAGAGGAAGGCCACGGCCAAGTGATCGCCGAAGCGTCCGCGCCGTCCATGGAACTGTTCAACGGGCTGTTCTTCCCCGCGTCCGATATTCCCGAGCAGGCCCGCGAGCTGTATCGCACCAACTGGTTGCGCATCATTCCCAACGCGGCCTACGAGCCTGTGCCACTGCTGCCCAAACTGCGCCCGGACAACGGTGAGCCGCTGGACCTTAGCTTCGCCACCCTGCGCAGTGTGTCGCCGATTCACTGTCAGTACATGCAGAACATGGGTGTGCTGTCGTCCATGAGCATCTCGCTGATGAAGGGCGACAAACTCTGGGGCCTGATCAGCTGCGGCAACCGTGAACCGCTGCTGGTGCCCAACGAGTTGCGCACCGCCTGCCAGACCATCGGCCAGGTGTTGTCATTGCAGATCAGCGCCATGGAAGCCTTGGACCTGAGCCGCCAGCGCGAGGAAAAAGTCGAGGCCCTGGCGTTGCTGGATCAGGCGATGAAAGCCTCGGCGGACAACGTGTTCGATGGCCTGGCCCTGCAAGGCCAAGTGCTGATGGACCTGACCCTGTCCGGCGGTGTGGCGATCATCGAAGACAAGCAACTGCACCGCTACGGCAACTGCCCGGAACCGGCGCAGATCCGCGCGTTGCACAAGTGGCTTCAAGAGAGCGGCGATACGGTGTTTTCAAGCCATAACCTGGCCTCCGTCTACCCGCCGGCCGCTGAGTTTCAGCAGATGGCCAGCGGTGTCCTGGCCATGAGCCTGCCTAAACCGGTGGATAACGGTGTGCTGTGGTTCCGCCCGGAAGTGAAGGAGAACATCAACTGGAGCGGCGACCCGAACAAGCCACTGGATCTGGAAAACTCCGACGCTGGCTTGCGCCTTCGCCCACGCACTTCGTTTGAAATCTGGAAAGTGGAAATGGCCGGCATCTCCACCAAGTGGAGCCATGGTGACCTGTTTGCCGCCAATGACCTGCGTCGCTCCGCCCTGGAAAACGACCTGGCACGCCAGGTAGCGCGTGAGCAACAAGCCGTGCGCGCCCGTGATGAACTGGTGGCGGTGGTATCCCACGACTTGCGCAACCCGATGACGGTCATTTCGATGTTGTGCGGCATGATGCAGAAGGCCTTCAGCTCCGATGGCCCACACACGTCGCGGCGGATTTCCACGGCCATCGACACCATGCAGCAAGCCGCCGGGCGTATGAATGTGCTGCTGGAAGACTTGCTCGACACTTCGAAAATCGAGGCCGGGCGCTATGTGGTCAAGCCAGTGGCGCTGGATGTGAGCCAGATGTTCGAAGAGGCTTACTCATTGCTCGCACCGCTGGCGATGGAAAAAGGCATCGACCTGTCGTTCAGCGCCGAGCCTGATCTGGTGATCAACGGCGACCCTGAGCGGATGTTCCAGGTGCTCTCGAACCTGATCGGCAACGCCATCAAGTTCACGCCGCGCCAAGGCACTATCGGCATCAGTGCCATGAGCAATGGTGAGGAGACCGTGTTTTCGGTGCGCGACTCCGGCGAAGGCATTGCGCCGGAGCAATTGCCCCATGTGTTCGACCGCTATTGGACCCAGACCGAAAACAATCCAACGGGCAGTGGCTTGGGGCTCTACATCACCCAGGGCATCGTCCACGCCCACGGCGGCAAGATCATTGCTGAAAGTGAAGTGGGGCGCGGCAGCGAGTTCCGGTTTACGGTGCCGAACGTAATTGAAAACTCACCGACCTAAGCGCCAGCGACTTGTGGCAAGGGGTCTGTGGCAATAGCCAGGCATGGCCTGCTCTAGAGAGCGGCCTCAACCTCGGTCATATCTTGCAGCAGGGCGTTTATAGCTCGACGCCCCTCGTCCTCTATAAGTTTGTCGCCACTTCGCTCAACAGGGCGAAGTCACCCTCGACTGATAGAAGGATACTTCCATGCTCGGCCCTATAAATTCTCCCCCTCTGCCTGCTCAATACCCCACTGCACCGCATGACGACGCCCCCCTTCAACGCAATAAGCGCAGCATCGACGGCCCTCAATCGCAGCTCGAACCTCAGGACGCTGACGGTTCGGCGCGCGATGGCCGACACAGGAATACCGGCAGCCTAGACAGCCTGGGCAAGGGCAACTTGCCTTAAACCGTCGTACGAGGGGCAGTGCACTGCCCCTCGTCTTTGTAGGTCGTCGCGTCTTAACAAAACACTGACATCCGTTGCGCTAACCTTTCCGGTTCAACCCTGGCCGGAGCCTTTTACTGCATGCCACATCCCGACACCTTGCCCGCCGTACTCGCCGGCCCTCTGCTGCGGCGCCTGGAACCCCAACGCTTGGTGTTGTGGCTGGTGGGAAGCCGAGCATTAACCCTGACCCTGAGGCTGCAATATGCCGAGCAGCACCTGGATATCCCGCTGGGCCAGGACCAATGCCAAGTCGTGCAGGTGGGTCGCGAGGCGTTTGTCCATCTGATTGATATACGGCTGGAAAAGGCGCTGCCGCAGGATGTGATCATCGACTATGACTTGCTCGTCGACTGCACCGGCATAGCCCAGTGGGCGCCCCACTTGCTGTACGCCAACGCCCAATACCCGAGCTTCGTGCTGCACAGCCGTATCCATCAACTGGTGCACGGCTCGTGCCGCAAACCTCACCACAGTGCCGACGAAGGCCTGCTTTGCGTTGATCGCCTGCTGGCCAATGCGCAGAACCCAACCGAGCGCCCGGCCTTGTTGATGATGAGCGGCGACCAAGTGTATGCCGACGATGTCGCCGGGCCGATGCTGCGCGCGATCCATGGGCTGATTGCGCGCCTGGGCCTGTTCGACGAATACCTGGAAGGCGCCGTGGTAGACGATAGCGCCAGCCTCTACGGGCATCACGCCAGCTACTACAACCGCGCCGATCTGCTCCCGGCGCTGGACAGCAACGAGACCCTGCGTGAACGTTTTTTTGGCGGCGTGAAAAAACCGATTTTCACCAGCAGCACCGCCGACAACCATCTGGTGACCTTCGCCGAAGTCATGGCGATGTACTTGCTGGTGTGGTCGCCTGCGCCTTGGAACCTGATCACCCCACAACCGCCGCAACTGAGCGCCGAGGAGTCATCGCGCTATGCGCGTGAGCAAGTGACGCTGGATACATTCCGTGAGGGTTTGCCGGACGTAGCACGGGTATTTGCCCACCTCTCCACCCTGATGATCTTTGACGACCACGACATCACCGACGACTGGAACCTCAGCGCCCAATGGGAAGAAACCGCCTACGGCCATCCGTTTTCCAAACGCATCATAGGTAACGCGCTGCTCGCCTACCTGCTGTGCCAGGGTTGGGGGAATAACCCGGATGCCTTTGTTGAGCTAGTGGGCCAAACGCAGACACTGGTCACCCACACGCAGGACAATCACTTGGACGCGCTCGCGCAGGACCAGTTGGTGGAGACACTGCTGAAGTTCCAGCAGTGGCATTACGTCCTGCCCACAACGCCGGCCTTGGTGGTGCTCGACACCCGCACCCGGCGCTGGCGCAGCGAATTCACGCTCAAGCACCCATCAGGCCTCCTTGACTGGGAAGCCTTGAGCGAACTGCAACAAGAGCTGCTCGATCATCCCTCGGCCATCATCGTCTCTCCCGCGCCGATTTTTGGCGTCAAGCTGATCGAGACCGTGCAAAAAATCTTCAGTTGGTGCGGCCATCCGTTATTGGTGGACGCCGAGAACTGGATGGCTCATCGCGGCGCAGCTCAGGTCATCCTCAACATCTTCCGCCACTCGCGCACGCCGGGTAACTACGTGATCCTCTCGGGCGACGTGCACTACTCGTTTGTCTATGAAGTGCTGATCCGCCACCGCAACGCCGGCCCCAGAATCTGGCAGATCACCAGCAGCGGCATCAAGAACGAATTCCCACCGCGATTGCTGGAATGGTTCGACCGCCTCAACCGCTGGCTTTATTCGCCGCGATCGCCCCTGAACTGGTTCACTCGCCGCCGCACCATGCAGGTGGTCCCCCATATCCCGGAACATGCCGAAGCCGGTGAACGGTTATGGAATTCGGCCGGAATTGGCCAAGTGTTTTTCAACGAGCGGGGGCAGCCTGAGGCTATTTACCAGCACAACGCGGACGGCAACCCTCGGACGAGGATGGTGGCGCCGCAACAATAGCTAATAGCCATCACCCAAAAGCAGCATACCCACTCTATTCAAAGCGTTTAATCCCTGCTGTACAGTAGCCCCAGCCACGGAGTATCGGCGACAACATTGGCAGGCCTAGGCGCCTGCCCACGCAAGGAATGCGCAGATGGACGATACTTCCGGCAACAACCCGCTGGACCATGATTTTTCCCACCTTAACGCCGACATGTTGCATGCCGTGCTGGAGCTGGTCAGCGACGGCATCTGGGACTGGAACGCCAATACCGGGTTCGTCTACCGCAACCCAGGCTGGTACGAAATGCTGGGCTACCCTCGCCATTCCCTGGAAAACAACGTGTTTACCTGGGAAAACGTTATCCATCCGGACGATTACCCCCGTGTGATGACGGTGTTCGATGACTACGTCCACCAGCGTACCCCTCACTACCAAACCGAATACCGTTGCCGCAAAAAAGATGGCAGCTACCTGTGGATCGAGGATCGCGGCTATGTCATTGCGCGCAATGAGGACGGCTCGGTAGCACGGATGGTGGGCGCCCATCGCGACATCGATCTGCGCAAATCCTCCGTTGAACAGTTGGAGCGACGCAATCAATCCCTTGAGGCACTGGTGGCCGAGCGGACGCGCGAGCTATCGCGGGTCAATCAGCAATTACAACTACAGCTGAACGAGAACCGCTCCCTGGCCGAGCGGGACGCCCTCACTCTCGTCGCCAACCGCTACCGCCTGGAAAAAGTACTGCTGGAAGAGTGCGGCCGCGCACAGCGTTTTCGCCTGCCGTTGGCATTGATCGCGGTGGATATCGATGACTTCAAACCAATCAATGACCGACATGGCCACGGCGTGGGCGACCAAACCCTGGTGCACGTCGTGGAATGCCTGGAGAGGTGCATTCGTCCAGGCGACCTACTGGCTCGGTGGGGAGGTGATGAGTTTATGGTGGTGCTGCCCAAAAGCTCACTGGAAACCGCCAGGGCGCTGGCTGAGAACATCTGCCGAACGATGCGCAAGATCCCGGTGCGCGGTGATCTCACCGTCACCCTGAGCCTGGGCGTGGCCGAGCGGCGCATGGATGAATCCCCCGCCGCCCTGATGGCGCGTGCCGACCAAGCACTGTATCGCGCCAAAGCGGCGGGGAAAGATGGGGTGTCGGAGTAGGTCAAGCCCGTCAACGTACTGGCGGCGGGTACTGGTTGCCGCCTCTGCTCCACAGCGCATTGAGGCCGCGCTTGACGGGTTCAGCGCGTGCCACAAACGACTTTTGGCAATGGCTCCTTCCGATTTGGAATGACCCGGCGACTTTATTTCGTTTGCGACAAGGGCTGGCCTGCGGCTTAGATAAAACGACGCCCGCCACTGCCGAGTCCGAGATTCATGAGCCGCGAAACCATCAGCCAGTCGATTTCCATCGTTCATCCCATCAGCCTCAGCCACGGCAAGAACGCCGAAGTCTGGGACACCACGGGCAAGCGCTATATCGATTTTGTCGGCGGCATCGGCGTGCTTAACCTCGGCCATTGCCATCCCGGTGTGGTGGAGGCTATTCGTGAACAAGCGACGAAGTTGACCCACTCTGCGTTCAACGCCGCGCCGCACACGCCCTACATCGAACTCATGGATCGACTGACAGCGTTTATCCCAGTGAACTACACCGTCAGCGGCATGCTCACCAACAGCGGCGCGGAAGCCGCGGAAAATGCCTTGAAGATCGTCCGCGGCGCCACCGGCCGCACTGCAGTGATCGCCTTTGACGGTGCCTTCCACGGCCGCACCCTGGCCACTCTCAACCTCAATGGCAAAGTGGCGCCCTACAAGCAAAAGGTCGGCGTCCTGCCCGGCCCGGTGTATCACCTGCCCTACCCCAGCGCCGATAACGGCGTGAGCTGCGCTGAGGCACTGAAGGCCATGGATCGACTGTTCAGTGTGGAAATCGATATCAGCGACGTAGCCTGTTTCATCATCGAACCGGTGCAGGGCGAAGCCGGATTCCTCGCCTTGGATATCGCGTTCGCTCAGGCGCTGCGGCGCTTTTGCGATGAACACGACATCCTGTTGATCGCTGACGAAATCCAATCCGGCTTCGGCCGAACCGGCCAGCGTTTTGCCTTCTCGCGCCTGGGGATAGAACCGGACCTGATCCTGCTCGGCAAAAGCATCGCCGGCGGCGTCCCCTTGGGCGCAGTGGTCGGGCGCAAGACGTTGATGGATAACCTGCCCAAAGGTGGGTTGGGCGGTACGTACTCCGGCAACCCCATTGCCTGCGCAGCGGCGCTGGCCACCCTCGATGCAATGACCGATGAGCATTTGCAGGAGTGGGGCTCGCAGCAGGAAGAAGCGATCGTCGGACGTTATGAAGCCTGGCGTTCGCAGCGCCTGTCGCCGTACCTGGGCCGCCTGACCGGCGTCGGCGCCATGCGCGGCATCGAGCTGACCAGCACCGACGGCACGCCAGCGCCTCAGCAACTGACCCAATTGTTGAGCCTGGCGCGAGACGCCGGGTTGCTATTGATGCCCAGCGGCAGGTCGCGGCACATCATTCGCCTGTTGGCGCCACTGACCATTGAGCCTGCGGTGCTGGAAGAAGGACTGGATATTCTTCAAGCGTGCCTCAAGCAATTGGTTTAACGCCCGTATCCGCCGGTCGGCAGCCTTGCGCCGCGATAGGGGCATTGTGCTGCCTTGACCTGATCCCCCTCCCCCCTGAAAATGCGCGACGCTTTTTTGTCTTCCCCGTTTACTGAAGTAGTGAAATTTCAATGTCCGATTCTTACACCGAACACTCCGCCGAAGAATCCGTAGTCGCCTTGCACGCCAAAGCTGAATACGAAAACGCCATCAATCTTTCACAGCACGTGCCAGCCGCCAAGATCATCAGCGAGATGGTGCTGGACGCCTTTCACACCTCCAAGGAAAGCGACCAGATCCGCGAACTGCGCGTCGCCATCCGCCAGGCCCACGACGCCTTCGACGACGACAAGGCCTACGACCTGATGGGCCAGCTCAAGCAGCTCAAGGACGCCGAAGCCGCCGATAACATCGCGCTGGAAGACCTGAGCAGCAAATTCTCCATCAGCCGCATCCTGTCCAGCTTCAAGGACGACCCCGAGTTTCAGGAACTGGTCTACGGCCTGGCCCTCAAGGTGCTGAACCAGTCTCACCAAGCCATCAGCAACCCAAGCGCCGGCAAGGGCAAGGCGGCTCGCCCCAAGAAAGAAGCTGAAGTGTTTGTGATCAGCAAGGACGGCATCAGCGTCACGCTGCCGCTGCGCACGCCACGTTCCAAGTTGAACGTCGACCGCGAGGCGTTCGAGTTCCTGGGCTTCAGCTTTGTGGGTGAAGGCGATGAAGCCGAGCTGCAAGTCGAAAGCTTTGTGGACAACGCCGGCGTCGAGCAGCCGCTGAGCCGCAAGAGCGTGATTACTGCACTGCAACAGCAGACGGCGTTTGCGGGTTACAGCATCGCGCAGCAGTAACCAACACCCTCGGATCAATGTGGGAGTCCTCTCCCACATTTTTTTTGCGCGGTGTCAGCTGGCGCCCTGAATCTGCGCCGCAAACACTTCGCGAAACCGCGCCATCTCCCGCTTATTCCCCACCGTGACCCGCACCCACTGCGGCCAGTTTTCCCACACTCGTCCGATCAGTACGCCGTGGGCGGCCAGTGTGTCGATGACCTGCTCTGCCGGGCGCTTCACGTCAATCATTAAGCAGTTGGCCTGGGATGCCGTGCAAGTGAAGCCACGGCCCTTAAGCCAGGTGATGGTTTCTTCGCGCAGTTGCGCGTTGAGCGCCTTGCGTTGGGGCAGCACCTTCACATCTTCCAGGCTGGCGAGGCCGCCGAGCAAGGACGAACCGGCCGGGACGTTGTCGCCGCCGAATACCGCCAAGCGCTCCAGCAGCGCCGGGTGGCCGATCGCCAGGCCCAGACGAGCGCCGGCCATGCCGTAGATTTTCGAGAAGGTACGCAGCACCAGCAGATCGTCGTGGTCCTTGACCCAGCTCACCACGCTTGGGGTATCGGCGAAGTCGATGTAGGCCTCATCCACCACCAACACACAGCCTTTGGGTTTGTTCGCCAAAGCCTGGCGGATGGCCTCGGTCGGCGTCACGGTGCCCGTCGGGTTGTTGGGGTTGCACAGGTAGAGCATGCCGGCCTGGGGGTCAGCCGCGAGCATGGCCTGGACGTCGTGGGCATGCTCAGCGTTGAGGTTCACTTCTTTCACCGGCGCCTTGCGTGATTTGGCGGCCTGGCGTGGTACCTCGTAGGACGGCGTCGCCATCACCAGGCCCCGGGTTTCGCTGGTAAACGCCAGCACCGCGTAGCGCAGTGCGGCCATGGAGCCGGAAAACACCGCCACTTGATCTTCGGCAATCCCTTGTTGCTGTGCAAATAACTCGGCCAGGGCGTACATGTGTTTGTACGGATAACGCCCTGCAGTGTCGATGCCGCGCTGCATCGCTTCGCGGGCCGCTGCCGAGGGCCCGTAGGGACTTTCGTTGTAGTTGAGCAGCACTTTGTCAGTCTTGGTTGCCGACGACGCGGCCACCGCCCAATCCAGGCGCCCGAGTAAAGGCAGGGCGGCGCTGAGGGCGAGAAGGGATCGACGACTAACGCTGACCATGGTGACTACTCCTTGTAGGCGGATGATGGATTCGCACTGCTCGTACAAGTGAGTATGACGAGACAATACGCAGCGGATTTAACCGAGCGCCCATGAAAAAGCCCCGTACGACTTTCGACGACGGGGCTTTTTCATGGGCGGGCTTTCAGTGCTCCCAATAGTCCGCGATGGGGTATTTGGCACACAAATGCTCAAGTTCAGAGCGCAATTGCGCCTGCGCAGTGGGCTCGAAGTGGTACTCGTATTCACCAAGCGGCGTCACCTGGTTGAGTACCCGGCACACCAGATCGACGACTTGCCGACAGCCATCGGCATCCACATTGCGTTGCGCCATGGAACCTGTGCCAATACACAGGCCACTGGCAACGGCAGACGAACGGGTCTCGCCGGGGACGCGACTTTTATTCACAACGATTCCGCAGCCTTCCAACGCCGACTCAGCGATAGCACCGGTCATGTCCCCGCGCAAACGAATCAACACCGTATGGTTTTCGCTGCGCCCACCGACCACGTCATAGTCATGGGCCTGAAACGCGTAGGCCGCTTCGTCGGCCAGGGCGCGAACCCGCCCCATGCAAACGTCGAATTCCGCCGTCATTGCGTAGCCGAGCGCCGCGGCTTTTGCGGCGATCATATTGACCGCCGGCGCGCCCTGCATACGCGGGAAGACGGCTTGATCCAGCACACGGCTGAAAGTCGCCTTCAAGCCAGGCACCTTGGTATGGGCGTCGCGACCGGACAGGATCAGCCCACCACGCGGCCCCCCCAACTGTTTGTGAGTGCAAGTGGTCGTGACGTGAGCCGCGTTAATCGGGCTGGGGTGGCGACCGGTCACAACCAGCCCTGCGATATGGGAAATATCGGCCAACAGGATCGCGCCTGCTTCATCGGCAATCGCACGAAACCGCTCGAAATCCAGCACACGCGAATAAGCCGATGCGCCGCAAATGATGATCCGTGGACGATGGGCCAGCGCCAGGCTGCGCACCTGCTCGTAATCGATAAGGCCCTCGGCAGTGGTGCCGTAGCGAATCGCTTTGTAGTAGGCCCCGGTAAACACGGCGGGGCTGCCGTGGGTCAGGTGACCTCCGTGATCGTGGGCCATGCCCAGCAAGGTATCACCCGGCTCAAGCAGGGCGGACAACACTTGGGCGTTGGCGTTGGAACCCGAGTGCGATTGCACGCCGGCGTAGTGGGCGTCGAACAGTTCACGCGCCCTGCGGATCGCCAGGGACTCAACCAGATCGACATTCTCGCAGCCGGCGCGATGACGCTTGCCGGGCGCGCCCTCTGCAGTAACGTTGACGAGTGCGGACGCGGAAGCCGCCAGGGTGCGAGGCTTGACTGCACAGGAGGACGCGACCAATGACAGCGTGCGATGTTGGCGCGCCACTTCGGCGTCCAGCAACATCGCCAGTTCCAGGTCCTCGGCGCGCAAGTCCGCCATGCCTCGGCGCAACAGGTCAGCCTGATCCTGCAGGTGTACGGTATTGAATGCCATGGCGGGTGTCCTTTCCTTGGTCGCTGCGTATCAGTTCGTCCTGAACCGTGGCGTTCAATTAAACAGGAAATTAAACATTTTCCAAATTAAATGTTCGCTTTTGTCCCCCCTTACCGAGCGGATGGCCATTTGCCTTGCGCAATGCGGATCCCTCGCATCCGGGACTTTATTGTTAGGTCGCACGCGTGCAACACTTGCGCCCGCCGCGACGTATGAAACGCCCTGGAAGGGCGTTTCACTGTTGAAACAATCTATACGGCGTCTTCAAAGATCGACGGTTTTTACTATAGGGAAGTGGTGAGCGCGTGATGCACAGACGAGAAAAAACCGAGCATTTGAAGAGCAACATCAAGTACTTGATCAAGAGCCGTGGCGAGACCCAGCTGTCGCTGTGCAACGCCGCCGGCCTGACCCGCACTACGATCTACAACATCCTCGAAGGCAAGGTCGTCAATGTTCAGCAGTCGACCCTGCGCAAGATTTCCGACTTCTTCGGCGTGTCCTACGAAGAAATCGAGACCATCGATTTTGAAGCCAAGGAAATCATCGAGAGCAGTGCCTCGCCCCAAGGCAACATGAACCCCGCAGCCGTGCCGGTGCTCAAGCAAAGCCAGGTCATGCAGCACCTGGATAAGCGCATTGGCGAACTGGCTACCCTCTTCCCGCTCACTTACTACTTCGGCACCTCCCACAACCTGATCGGCGTGCGACTGGAGCGCCCTATACCGGGTGCGAATGAGCCGGGTGACCTGTTGATCATCCAGAAGGGTTCGTCGAGCGACGATAAGGAAAAATCGGTGTTCGACAGGGCTACCCACACGCTGTTTATCAGCCGTGAAGCCTGCGCCAGCTCAGAACGTCTGTGTGTACTGGGGGATATCATTGAGGAGCGCTTCAATGACCACGTATGAAAGCGAGATCGAAAACAGCAAATACAAACTGCTGGGCTTCGAAAATGACAAGCGCCTGGCGGTGATCATGATCATCGCCACGGGCAAGATCATTCGGGTCAAGTTGAGCGAAGTCTTAAACAGCGAAATCATGGATAACTTGAATAAAATGGAAGTTAAAAACCTGTACAAGAAGTACTACTCCCAAGCGGGCACGGTGACGGCGTACGACCTCAACGATCGCAATGAAAGTTCGTGGATGATCTACATCATCCTCAACCTGCTGCTCTTCACCTTTTACATCTTCACCAGCATTGCCGCGACGAAACCGATCTACATCGAGTCCCTCGACATCATCGTTACGCCGGGCACTTTCCTATACCCGCTGACCTTCCTGATCGTGGATCTGCTCAACGAAAACTTTGGCCTGAGGCTCGCCAGGAAGGCCATCCTGTTTGCCTTTGCCAGCAACGCGATGATCATCATTTTGCTCTACGGCTCCACCTTCTTACCCGGCTTGCCCGGTTGGAAACTCGACGGTCCCTATAACGATGTGATTGTGCAGGTGTCGTCGGTGTTGATCGCGTCGTCGGTGTCGTTCCTGGTGTCGGAAAACATTAACTCGTATTTGCTGTGCAAGATCAAAGAGCTGACTAATTCCAAATACCTATACCTGCGCATCTTCCTCAGTACGTTCTTTGCGGTGATTATCGACAGCTTCCTGTTCTGCTTTATTGCGTTCTACGGCGCCATGCAGACCAGCGATATCCTGAGCATGATCTATGTGCAGATCGCAATTAAGGTGGGCTTTGCGTTCTTTAATATTCTGCCAGCCTATGGCGCGCGTTCGTTGTTCAAGCGCTATATCACCGGCAACGCTGCCTGATTGAAACACGCCGATGGGCCTTGCCCATCGGCTTCATCACCTTAGTTCAGCTGCAACTTCTGCTTCAGGTTCTGCATGACATCTGTCTTGTTCTGCAGGTACTCATTCAAGCCCCGTGCACGCAGGTTGCACGCATCACACTCGCCACAGCCACTGCCTAGGACGCCGTTGTAGCAGGTCAGGGTCTGCTGGCGGACCAAGTCCAGTTGCTGGTGGTAATCGGCCAAGGCCCAGGTCTCGGCCTTGTTCAGCCACATCAGCGGGGTTTCCAGGCGCACGTCGTATTCCATGCCCAGCTTGAGTGCCTGATTCAGCGCCTTGACGAATTCATCGCGGCAGTCCGGATAACCGGAGAAGTCGGTTTCGCACACGCCTGTAATGACGGTCTCGGCTTTCACCTGGTAGGCGTAGATTGCCGCCAGGGTCAGAAACAGAATATTGCGCCCCGGCACAAAGGTGCTGGGCAGGCTTTCACCTGAGCTGTTCACGGTCGGCACAGGAATGTTGTCGCGGGTCAGGCTGCTGATGGCCAGCTCGTTGAGCAACGACACGTCCATCACTTTGTGAACGGTGGCCCCCAACTGCTTGGCAAGCTGCTGGGCGACTTCGACTTCCGCCACATGGCGTTGGCCGTAGTCGAAGGTAATGCAGTGCACTTCATCGTAGTGCGGCAGTGCGTGGATTAAACAGGTGGTGGAGTCTTGTCCGCCACTGAACACGATTACGGCTTTTTTACTCATCGTTCTGCGTCCTGCATGGGTAGGATGTGGGCATAGTTTAAAGGTCACTCAATAAAAAACCCCGCGCTTCTTTCGAAGGCGGGGCCTTTTGCTACTCAGACACTCAGTGTGCGTAGGTCAGCAACAGCTCTTTCGGCACTTGGAAATCCAGGGACATCATCACGCTGAGCGCGGTGATGGTGAAAATCGAGAACACGAACAGCTTGCGCGCCCAGACGGTGTCATCCACCGCCTTGTAGCCTGTCCAGGCCATGTACAACCAGTACATGCCCATGGCAGCCGCGACGGCGAGGTAGCTCATGCCGGCGTAGCCACTGAAGGTCAACATCAAGGTCGCCACAAGGAAAGCCAGGATGTAGAGCAGGATGTGTTTCTTGGCAACCTGGATGCCACGCTTGACCGGCAAAACCGGAATCGATGCAGCCAGGTAGTCGTTGAAACGGAAGATCGCGATGGCGTAGGAATGCGGCATCTGCCACAGGCTGAACATCACCAGCAGCACCAGCGCGGCCATGTCGAAGCTATTGGTTACAGCCACATAACCAATCACCGGCGGCATCGCCCCCGACAGACTGCCCACCAGCGTGCCGTGAACCGACTTGCGCTTGAGGTACAGGCTGTAGAGGCCGACGTAGATGACAAAGCCGATCACGGCAAACAGCGCCGCCAACGGGTTGGCCACCTTGTACAACAGTGCCACACCGGCAACACCCAAAACGGTCGCGTAGATCAGTGCCAGCTTCAGGGAGATAAGGCCCTGGACCAGCACGCGATTCTTGGTGCGCTCCATCTTGATATCGATGTCACGGTCGATGCAGTTGTTGAAGACACAACCGGAAGCAACCACCAGGGACGTACCGATCATCGCAGCCAGGAAGATGGCCAGATCGACATGTCCCTTGGAGGCCAGGAAGAAACCGCCCGCCACAGAAAGCACGTTACCGAAAATGATCCCCGGTTTGGTGATTTGGATAAAGTGCTTAAGCGACATCGGGTCTTACCTCACTTCGCCATCATGAACGTATGGATGCTGAACATGATCCATATCGACAAGCCAACCAGCAGCAGGATTACTAAGCCTGCGAACACGAACGCAATCACGTTATCGCGCTGCTCTTTAGAACGATCCAGGTGCAGGAAGTACACCAGGTGAACCAGGACCTGAATCACCGCGAATGCCAATACGATCATCAAGGTGATCGACTTCGGCAGGGTCGGGTACATCACCAGACCGAACGGGATGAGCGTCAGGATTACCGACAGGATGAAGCCAATGGCGTACGACTTAACGCTGCCGTGGCTCGAATCATGGCTGTCATGGTCATGGGAGTGTGCATTAGCCATTACAGAGTCCCCATCAGGTAAACAACGGTGAAGACGCAGATCCAGACCACGTCCAGGAAGTGCCAGAACAGGCTCAGGCAAGTCAGGCGAGTCTTGTTGGTGTTGGTCAGGCCGTGTTTATTGACCTGATACATCATCACCGCCATCCACAGCAGGCCGGCAGTAACGTGCAGACCGTGGGTGCCGACCAGCGTGAAGAACGCCGACAGGAAACCGGAACGGTGCGGGCCGTAGCCTTCGGAGATCAACAGGTGGAACTCGTTGATCTCCATGCCGATGAAGCCCAGGCCGAACAGGAAGGTCATACCCAACCAGGTCAGCACGCCTTTCTTGTTGCCCTTGTAGAAGGCCAACATGGCGAAGCCGTAGGTGATCGAACTGAACAACAGCAAGGCGGTTTCGCCGAGCACGTAAGGCAGTTCGAAGATGTCGTGGCCCGACGGGCCACCCGCTACGTTGTTTACCAGTACCGCGTACACCGCGAAGATCGACGCAAACAAGATGCAGTCGGTCATCAGGTAGAGCCAGAAACCGAAAACGGTCATCGGCCCCGAGTCGTGGTGATGGTCATCGTGCCCATGGTCATCGACATGGGCGTGTCCAGCATTGGTCACTAAGTTCGACATGGTTTAAGCCTGTTCCAACGAGGTTTCTACACGGTTGGCCGGGATTTTCTTCTCGGCGACCAGGCGAGCGTGCTGCTCGGCTTCGATGCGCTCGATCGTTTCGACCGGCACCATGTAGCCTTGATCATCACGTGCTGCGTGGACAATGAAGTAGCCGATGGTGCCCACCAGGCTCACGATTGCCAGCCACCAGATGTGCCAGATCATCGCGAAACCGAACACGGTCAACAGCGCACCCATCACCACGCCAGTGGCGGTGTTGCTTGGCATGTGGATCGGCTCGTAGTGCTTAGGACGCTGGTACGCAGTACCGTCTTCCTTGGCTTCGGTGAACGCATCAATGGTGTTCGCAGTAGGGATCACGGCGAAGTTGTAGAACGGCGGCGGCGACGAAGTCGACCATTCCAGGGTGTGGCCATTCCATGGGTCGCCGGAGTCGCAAGCGTTCTGCTTACGGTCACGGATGCTCACGTACAGTTGGATCAACTGGCAGGCGATACCCACAGCGATCATGATTGCACCGAACATGGCAACGTACAGGTACGGTACCCACTCAGGGTTGGTAGTAGCGTTCAGACGACGGGTCATGCCCATGAAGCCCAGTGCGTAGAGCGGCATGAACGCGACGAAGAAGCCCGAGATCCAGAACCAGAATGCAGCCTTGCCCCAACCTTCGTGCAGCTTGAAGCCGAACGCTTTCGGGAAGTAGAAGCTGAAACCAGCGATGTAACCGAATACAGCGCCACCGATGATCACGTTGTGGAAGTGAGCGATCACGAACAGGCTGTTGTGCAGTACGAAGTCAGCACCCGGGATGGCCAGCAGTACGCCGGTCATGCCGCCGATGGCGAAGGTCACCATGAAGCCCAGGGTCCACAGAACCTGGCTGGTCATGCGCAGACGACCGTGATAGATGGTGAACAGCCAGTTGAATAGCTTCACCCCCGTCGGGATGGAAATCAGCATCGTCGCCAGGCCGAAGAAGGCGTTGACGCTGGCCCCCGAGCCCATGGTGAAGAAGTGGTGCAGCCAAACCATGAAGCCCAGTACCGAGATCGCGCCCGATGCATAAACCATCGAGTGGTGACCGAACAGGCGCTTGCCGGTAAAGGTCGAGATCACTTCGGAGAAGATACCGAACGCTGGCAGGATCAGGATGTACACCTCAGGGTGACCCCATGCCCAGAACAGGTTCACGTACATCATTGGATTGCCACCAAGTTCATTGGTGAAAATGTGGAAATCCAGGTAACGGTCAAGCGACAGCAGCGCCATGGTAGCGGCCAGGATCGGGAACGAAGCCACGATCAGGACGTTGGCCCAGGTGCAGGTCCAGGTGAAGATCGGCATGTCCATCAGTTTCATGCCAGGGGCGCGCATTTTCAGGACGGTGGCCAGGAAGTTGACCCCCGTCAGCGTCGTCCCGAGTCCTGATAACTGTAGCGCCCAGATGTAGTAGTCCACACCCACGCCAGGGCTGTACTGGATACCCGACAATGGCGGATACGCAACCCAACCGGTCTTGGCGAATTCGCCGACGCCCAGGGACACGTTGATCAGCACAACGCCGGATACCAGCAGCCAGAAGCTCAGGGAGTTCAGGAACGGGTAGGCAACGTCACGGGCACCGATCTGCAGCGGCACCGCAAGGTTCATCAGGCCGGTGAAGAAAGGCATCGCCATGAAGATGATCATGATCACACCGTGGGCGGTGAAGATCTGGTCATAGTGTTCAGGCGGCAGGTAGCCAGGCGAACCTTCGGTGGCCATGGCCAACTGGGTACGCATCATGATGGCGTCGGCAAAACCACGCAGCAGCATGACCATGGCAACGATGATGTACATCACGCCGATTTTCTTGTGGTCGACCGACGTCAGCCACTCGGTCCACAGGTAGGTCCACTTCTTGAAATAAGTGATTGCTGCAAACAGTGCCAGACCACCCAGCGCGATCATGGCGATGGTAATCATCACAATCGGCTCGTGGAACGGGACCGCATCCCAACTTAATTTACCAAACATCGTTTACTCCTCTGCCCCAGCAGTTGAATGCGAGCCCGTGTCAGAACCTTCAACCGCGGCCACTTCTTTCTTCTCGTGCTTGACCGGCTTGCCTGGCTTCATACCTTCGTACTTGTCGACGATTTTCTGAAACAGGTTCGGCTCATACGCGGAGTACAGAGCGACTGGGTTGTTCTGGCTTGGTTTGGTCAGGGCGTCGTATTCAGCTTGATCAAGCTGTTTAGGTGCGGCCTTGACTTCGGCTACCCAGGCGTTGAAATCTTCCTGGCTCGTCGAGATCGCTTTGAATTTCATGCCGGTGAAGCCAGCGCCGCTGTAGTTCGCGGAGATGCCTTCCATTTCAGCTTTTTCGTTCGCGATCAGGTGCAGACGAGTCTGCATGCCTGCCATCGCGTAGATCTGGCCACCCAGGGCTGGGATGAAGAACGAGTTCATCACGGCGTCGGAGGTGATCCGGAAGTTAAGCGGGGTGTTCTCCGGGAACCGGATCTGGTTAACCGTGGCGATACCCAGGTCCGGGTAGATGAACAGCCACTTCCAGTCCAGCGCGACCACTTCGATGTTGATCGGCTTGACGTCGGACTCCAGCGGACGGTACGGGTCCAACTCGTGGGTCGACTTATAGGTGATGTAACCCAGGGCGATGATGATGAGGATCGGAACCAGCCACACCGCGATTTCGATCTTGGTGGAGTGCGACCACTTAGGCGCGTAGGTCGCGTTGGTGTTCGACGCGCGGTATTTCCAGGCGAAGGCGAAGGTCATGATGATCACAGGCACCACAACCAACAGCATCAGCAGGGTGGCAGTGATGATCAGGTTTCGTTGATCCAGACCGATCTGTCCTTTTGGGTCCATCAAGGTCCACTTGCAGCCTCCCAGCATTAACATCATGCCAAGCAGCGGCAAAAAGCCTAGTAATCGGGGGTACCTGTTTTTACTCATCTCACGACCTCTAAAGCAGCTTGCGCAATGCAGTTGGGTTTTGATCGCCAACACTTCACCCTGCCAAGGGTTGGCATTTCTCTTCGATTGAATAAGAGCCTGCCCGGCACGCCATAACGGAGCGTTTCACGGACCTGCGGTGAGTTCTTATTCGATTTCGTGGTTAAAGGCCTTGTTACAGACCAATTCCGTTTGGTGCGGATAGTTGAAAGGCTGCCGGAACCTTGGGGTCGCACAGAGCCATCCATCTGCCCCTCGACCGCTCCAGTGCTCAAATATTGAACAGCACGGGACATTCAGTGCGTGCGATTGTAGTTAGCTAGCGATGTATAAACCATGTCTTATAAAGAAATAATTTTTATCGATTACAGCAATAATCCTTCACCGATATTGCAACGGTTCGCGATTTTATCGCGTTCGATTCTCAACAAAAACCACAAAAATTGCGGTGTTATAGGCTGAACCGCCACGGCCCTCAGTCGTCGTAAGGGCGTGCAAAACCTATCTAACCCCCCAGAAAACAAGGCATTGGGACATCACGCAAAGGTGTGTCCGCCGCGAGGTGCGCAACGTCGTCCAGACCACGAACTGACAGCACACCTTGGGCGTTTTTTGCAAATTTAAGCGATGGCTTCGCGGAGCAGAAACGTCCTGCGGCGGCCTCTGTGTGACAACATGTCGCACGCCTCCCGCACCCTCAGTTGTCCCGTGTCACGCTCTATTCACAAAAGCCTACAAACAAAAACGCCCCGGCCTTCGTCAAAGAAGGACCGGGGCGTTTGACAGTTGGGTTCAGGCCTTGCGCTGGCGATTGCGATAGATGCCCAGCGGCACCAGGATCACCGTCAGCACGAATGCCACCAAGGCCCACTGCGCCAGGGACAGGCCCAGCACCGGCGGGTACGGTGTGCTGCAGAAGCCATCGACCTGAAAGCCCAGCGGGAAGACCTTGGCCAGGGGCAGGTCATCGACGATGGGTTGCAGCACATCGATGCCGCAGCTGACCTGCGGGAAGAACTGGGTGTACACGTGGTGACCCGCTGCGGCCACCCCGCCGACGGCGCTAAGGATCACCAGCCCTTCGAAAAAGGTCAGGGCACCCCTGGTGCGCATGGCTGCGCCGATGAACGCGAAGATCGCAATCAACAACAAGGCATAGCGTTGCAGGATGCACAGCGGGCACGGCGCCTCGCCCAGCACCACCTGCATGTACAACGCCCCACCGATCAGCGCCAGGCAGATGATGCCCAGCAACACCAGAAAGCGCCGCTCCCTGCCTAAACGCAATTCGTCACTCATCCCCGTATCCCTTTGTTTGGTTGTGCCAATGGCCGCAAGTTTACACACAGAGAGTGGTTTAAACAGAGGGGGGTTAACGGGGGATTAATCTGAAGAAATAGAGAGCCAAATGTGGGAAGGGGCTTGCCCTCGATAGCAGTGGATCAGCCAGCTTATCTTCAGCTGACACACCGCTATCGAGGACAAGCCCCCTCCCACATTTTGACCGTGTTATTCCAAGGCAGCAGCCGGGCCGAAGAACTCGTAGCGGCTTTGCTTCTCGGGCACACCCAGGGCCTTGAGGTGGCGCTTGATTGCGGCCATGAAACCTTTAGGCCCGAGGAAGTACGCGTCCAGGTCACGCTCTTGCGGCAACCAGGCCTGCAACTGCTCCAGACTCAAGAGCCCAACGTTATCCGCCGCTGGGCTCACGCCGTCATCCTCGGCATAGCAATAGAAGCGCTTGAGTTGCGGGTGCTTCGCGGCGAGCGCGTCCACCCAATCGCGAAACGCGTGCACCCCGCCGTTACGCGCGCAGTGGATAAAATGCACCGGACGCTGGGTGGCCAGAGCGGCTTCAAGCATCGGCAGGGTCGGCGTGATGCCCACGCCGCCGCTGATCAGCACCAACGGTTTATCGCTGGCCTGCAGTATGAACTCACCCGACGGCGGGAACAGGTCGATGGTTGCGCCGACGTGCAACTGGTCATGCAGGTAGCTGGACACCCGCCCACCGGGTTCGCGCTTGACGCTGATGCGATACTGCCCGGCATCGCTGAGGGCCGACAGGGAATAGTTGCGGCGCACTTCTTCACCGTCGAGCACCAGCTTCATACCGATGTATTGGCCTGGCGCGGCGGCAAGGATCGGACCGTTATCCACAGGCGCAAAATAGAAAGAGACGATCTCGGCACTCTCCTCCACTCGCTTGACCAACGTAAACGCCCGCGCACCGCGCCAGCCGCCGGGAGCCTGGGCTTTCTCTTCGTAGATGGCGGCTTCGGCACCGATCAGAATGTCGGCCAACTGGCCATAGGCGGCGCCCCAGGCCTTCATCACCTCAGGCGTGGCAATCTCGCTACCCAGCACTTCGGAAATCGCCCGCAGCAGGCAGGCGCCCACGATCGGGTAGTGCTCCGGCAGGATCTGCAACGCCACATGCTTGTTGATGATCTTCGCCACCAAGTCGCCCAGTTGGTCGAGCTGGTCGATATGCCGCGCGTACATCAACACGCCGTTGGCCAAGGCGCGAGGCTGGTCGCCGCTGGCTTGGTGGGTCTGGTTGAACAGCGGGCGCACCTCAGGGTACTCGGAGAGCATCATGCGGTAGAAATGGGTGATCAGCGCCTCACCGCCACTTTCCAGCAGGGGCACGGTGGATTTGACGATGGCACGGTCTTGGGCACTAAGCATGGGAGCCTCCTGGGCTTCTTTACTGATTACCCTTAGCTACTCAGTATTCATGCCAACTAATAAATCGTTAATTTTCAATATCTTAAACATCTTGTAGTCAGTATGACCTCCTACACTCTATAGTCATAAGGACTACAAGGAGTCATTATGACTGCGCAATCATTGCTCACCACCCTCCTGCCCTTGGTCGCCGACCTGTCCCGCGACCTGCCCGAAGGCGAGCGCTATCGCCGCCTGCTGCAAGCCATGCGTGCCCTGCTGCCGTGCGACGCCGCAGCGTTGCTGCGCCTGGACGGTGAATGGCTGGTGCCGCTGGCAGTAGACGGGTTGAGCGCCGACACCTTGGGCCGACGCTTCAAGGTGAGCGAGCACCCGCGCTTCGCCGTCCTGCTCGGCAGCCCCGGCCCGACGCGCTTTGACAGCGACAGTGAATTGCCCGACCCCTACGACGGCCTGGTCGATGGCCTGCACGGACACTTGGAAGTGCACGACTGCATGGGCTGCCCGTTATTTGTCGACGACCAGCCCTGGGGCCTGCTGACCCTGGATGCCCTCGACACCGAACGTTTCGAACGGGTTGAACTGGACGCCCTGCAAGCCTTCGCCAGCCTCGCTGCCGCCACCGTCAACGTCGCCGAACGCATCGAGCGCCTGGCGCTGCGCGCTGAAGACGAACACCAACGTGCCGAGATCTACCGTCAAGCCAGCGGCCAGCAGCACAAGGAAATGATCGGCCAGAGCAAAAGCCACAAACGCTTGGTCGAGGAAATCAAACTGGTGGGCGGCAGCGACCTCACCGTGCTGATCACCGGCGAAACCGGAGTGGGCAAGGAATTGGTGGCCCAGGCTATCCACGCGGCATCCAATCGTGCGGATAAACCGCTCATCAGCCTCAACTGCGCCGCCCTGCCGGAGACGCTGGTGGAGAGCGAGTTGTTCGGCCACGTACGCGGAGCCTTTACCGGCGCGCTCAATGAGCGTCGCGGCAAGTTCGAACTGGCCAACGGCGGCACCTTGTTCCTGGATGAAGTAGGCGAACTGTCGCTGACCGTGCAAGCCAAGCTGCTGCGAGTGCTGCAAAGCGGTCAGTTGCAGCGCCTCGGTTCGGACAAGGAGCATCAGGTTGACGTACGCCTGATCGCCGCCACCAACCGCGACCTCGCCGACGAAGTCCGCAACGGCCACTACCGCGCCGATTTCTACCACCGTCTGAGCGTATACCCGCTGCAAGTGCCGTCACTGCGCGAGCGCGGGCGCGATGTGTTGCTGCTGGCGGGCTTCTTCCTCGAACAGAACCGCTCACGCATGGGCCTGGGCAGTCTGCGGCTGACCAGCGATGCCCAGGCCGCGCTTTTGGCCTATAACTGGCCGGGGAATGTGCGGGAGCTGGAACACTTGATCGGACGCAGCGCGTTGAAGGCATTGGGCAACTGTCGCGAACGGCCGAGGATTCTGAGCTTGAGTGCGCAGGATCTGGACTTGCCGACGGTGAATGCGCCGGTCATCGAAGCACAGGCTCAAGCCGCACCCGTGGTCACCGGCGACCTGCGCCAGGCCACCGAAGACTATCAACGCCAGATCATCAGCGCCTGCCTGGAACGCCACCAACACAACTGGGCCAGCGCGGCCCGCGAACTGGGCCTGGACCGCGCCAACCTGGGCCGCATGGCCAAGCGCCTCGGACTGAAATAGCAAGGACAGCTCGGCCAAATGTATGCAATGCAGGGAATGTGGGAGGGGGCTTGCCCCCGATAGCGGTGGGCCAGCTATAGAGGGGCTGGCTGACACACGGCCATCGGGGGCACGCCCCCTCCCCCATTAGACTGTCTTCGCCTGGAAGACCGGACTGGCAGACTTAGGCTTACGAAACACCAACACATTGCCCAACATCACCAGCACCAACCCCGCCAACGCCGGCGCGGTCCATTGGTAGCCCTCGGCAAACGCTGACACATTCAGCGCCACCACCGGGAACAGCACCGTGCAATACGCTGCCCGCTCCGGTCCCATGCGCCCAACCAGGGTCAGGTAGGCCGTAAAGCCGATCACTGAACCCGGAATCACCAGGTACCACAGCGCGCCGATGTACCGTGCGCTCCAGTCCATCTCAAACGGAATACCCCGCACCACACAGTAGGTCGCCAGCATCAAGGAGCCGTACAACATGCCCCAGGCATTGGTGGTCAGCGGCCGCAAGCCGGCCTTCTGTTGCAGGCTCGACAGCATATTGCCGGCCGAGAAACACATAGTCCCCAGTAACGCCAGACCCAAGCCGAACAAGGTCTGCGGACTGGCGGTGTGCCCCACCAGTTCCGGCCAGAACAGCAAGCCCAAGCCCGCCAACCCGAGGCCACCGCCCATCAACACGTTACGTGCCACGCGTTGGCCGAAAAACACCCGGGCATTCAGCGCGTTCCACAACGTGGCGGTGGAAAACACCACTGCCACCAGGCCGCTGGGAATCCACTGGCTGGCGGTCAGGAAGCACATGAAGTTGACGCAAAACAGGCACAGCCCCTGCGCCAGGCAGATCAGATGCCCGCGCCGGTTCATCACCTGCAACTTGCGGCTGAGCAGCAACAACGCAAACAACACCAGCGCCGCCAAGCCGAAGCGGTAGACGATGGACACAGGAATGGCCACCACGCCCAATTGCCATTTGAGGGCGATCCAGGTGGTGCCCCAGATCAGCACGGTGAGTAAATACAGGGAAAGGTTCATAGCGGGCTCCATCGGTAGAGCCACAGTGTCGCCCTCAACCGGCGCCGCGCTCTTGCAGATTCTTGCGCTTTTATCGGGCGATGGGCTCACAGCGCCCACCTCGCGGAGTAGGATGCAAGGCGTCGGAGAACACACCATGTCAGATCTGGAATCCCTACAAGTCTTTCAAGCCCTTAACCGCTCGCCCAACGCACGCCTTGAAGCCTGCGCCGAGCTCGGTGACGGCTTGTCGGCAGCTTTGTGGAGCAACCATCACGATTCCCAGGACTACCAGGCGCCAAGCCATCACACCTTATCCTGCTACATCGGCGGTGGTACTGGCACCTTTCGGCGTGACCAGCCGGGCACCAAGGGCGGCCCCGACAAGCTGTGTATCCTGCCCGCCGAGCATCAGTCGGCGTGGGTGATCAACGGTGAAATCCGCCTGGCCCACGTGTATTTCAGCCCAGAGCAATTTGCCCTCGGCTGCGTCACCCTGCTCGACCGCGAACCGCGCACCCTGGAACTGCGCGAAAGCACCTTTCTGCAAGACGACAGCCAGGCCCGACGCTTCCACCAGTTGATCGCGCTCAACTGGCAGGAGCCCGCCGAACGCCTGCTGACCAGCAGCCTGGCCCATGAAATGCTCAGCCACACCCTGCTCAGCCAGGTAGGCGCCCGCGAAGGCCTGCGTTTGAAAGGTGGTTTAGCGGCGTACCAGCGACGGCTGTTGGTGGACTACATCGACCAGCACCTGGAAGACCCCATCAGCCTCGGGCAACTGGCTGGCCTGTGTGCGCTGTCGGAATACCATTTTGCGCGGATGTTCCGCCAAAGCTTCGGCCTGCCGCCCCATCAGTACTTACTGGCGCGTCGGCTGACCCGCGCGCAACACCTGCTGCGCAGCGGTGCCCTGCCCTTGGGCGAGATTGCCTTGCTGTGCGGTTTTTCCAGTGCCAGTCACTTCACTCATCGCTTCCGCCAGGCCATGGGCGCCACGCCCGGCGACTACCGTCAGGCGTTCATTTAAACCATCAAGCCCAACGTCTTGGCCTTGGCCACCGCCTGAGTTCGCCGCTCGACGCCCAACTTGCTGTGGATGCGCCGCGCGTGAGTCTTGACGGTGTGCAGGGAGATAAACAGCCGGTCGGCAATTTCCAGGTTGGAGCTGCCCAGGGCGATCAGTTGCAGCACTTCCAATTCACGCTGGCTCAAGGGGTTTTCTACCGTGCCGGGGGTTGACGCCTGGGGTTCCATGCCCAGCTCACTCAACAGTCCCGGCGAGCGCAAACGCAGTTCACGAATCGCTTGTTGCACCTGGCAACGCCCGGCCAGTTCCAGGCCGGTTTGCAGCGAACGGCGCGCCAAGGCAGCATCGCCAAGTTGCCAAGCGACTTCGCCCAGCACCAGGTGCAGCTCGGTTTCCAGGCAGAGCATGCCGCGCTGATGGGTGGTTTCCAGCAACGCGTTGAGCCGTGCCACAGGTTGATCGGCGCAGCCCAGTTTCACCTCCGCCAGCACCAGCAGGTATTCCAGGCGTGGAATCAGTTCCAGGGTGGCCGGTGGCGCCTGTTTGGCCTGGGGGCCACGGAAGTGGCGCAGCACACGGCGCACCGCTTCCACGGTCAATTCGGCGCGGCCTTGCTGCAACCAGAAATGCCCACTGACCAGCAACAGCACCGCCCGGTATACCGTGTCCGGCACCTGGCGCTGCTGCATCAGCCGTTCGGCCTCGCGCAGTTGCACAAAGGCCTGGGCGTAATCACCCCGGTTGGCGGCCAGCAAGGCCAGACCGAGAAAACCGTAGAGCACGCGTTTGTCCTGGCTGTGCAGGCACATCTTCAGGCCAGTCTCGAAACAGTCGGCGGCCAAGCTGTCCTGGCCCTGGCGCAGCGCCAAGTGCCCGCGCCGCAAGGCGATGCGCCCAACCAGTGGCCCGGCCTTGAGCCGCTGCTTGAGCAACATCGCCTGCACCGTTTCCAGCAGGCTTTGCGCCCGATACGGCGCGCCACGCTGTTCCAGCAATTGCGCGTGATCCAACTCCAGCAACGCCTCCAGCACCAACGAACCATGGGCGCGCGCCAGGCACAGCGCTTCGCGGTTCAGGCCTTGGGCCGCGTCCAGTTCACCGCGCAGCAAGGCTTGTTGGGTCAGCCCCGACAGGCACATCAGGCGCGAAGTCCAGGCGCTCTCGGGCAAGGCTTGCAGGGCCTCAAGAAAATGCAGACGGGAACTCTCGGCATCGCCGCCCAGGTGCAGCAACCAGCCCCACTGCGCCTGCCAGCGCGCCAGTAAATAACGCTGTTGCGCCGCCGAGGGTTGCGGGGCAAATCGAGCGAGCTGATCGATGCACGCAGCCGCCTGTTCGAAGCGCCCGGCGAACAGGAGCGCAGCAGTCACCAACCCCACCAGTTGCGCCGAGCCGAGCATCAGTTCATCGCCATGCTGCTCATGCAGGCGCAACAGCAAGACGGCGTTCTGCTGGCGGAACAGGTCCTCAAAGCTGAAGTGCTGCAAGAGGCTCACCGCCATTTCATATTCTTCGGCCAGCAGAGCCTGTTCAAAAGCGGCCTGCCAATCCTGCTCGGTGCAAAACCACTGGCAAGCGCGTCGATGCCAAGAGCGCCTGGCAGGCCAGGGTTCGTTGTGCATCAGTTGCGCCAGGGGCGGGAAAACCTGCAACCAGTCGGTGTCTTCCCACGGCTCGATAAATGCGCCCAGCGCGTGTAAATCCCTCAGGTATTGGCCACCGTCACCCGCGCCGAACAAGTGTTCGCACAGGCCAGTGTTGAAGCGCGGCAGATGGGCCAGCACCCGCCAAGCCTCGGCCAACTCCGGCGGCAGCGTGCTGAAGAGTTCGTGTTGCAGGTAGTCGAGCAACGTCTTATCGGGATGACCATCACCCAGCAAGGCGATGCGCACACCCGCGCACCAACCCGCGCTGAACTGCAGCACGCTGTCGACGGACTGGGCCGGCGCATGGCTGAGCAGTGCCTGGATTTCCACAGGGGTAAATGCCAGTTCGGCGCCGCACTCAAGTAACTCATCGTCGAGCAGCAGCCGAGGCCAATTGCAGGCCGGACGCCGTCGAGCGCCCAGCCACCAGGTCAGGGCCGGGCTGCTGGCGGTGAGCAGGCGATCGAGCAAGGCGTCGGTGTCTTGAGTGGGTAAGCGGCAGAAATCATCGAGGAACACCCATGCCTGGGCCTGCCAGCGGCTGAGGTCCAGCAGCAATGTGGCTTCGTCGGTAAACGTCAGGCCAAGGTTTTGCGCCAGCCGTTGGCACAGGTCGAGGGGGCTGAGCGACGCGCCATTGAGCGGCAACCAGTACACCTGGCAACCGATGGGTGCCTGCAACGCACATTCGGCGAGCAACGCGCTCTTGCCGCTGCCGCCGGGGGCGCATAACAACTTAACCCTGACCGGTGCTGCCAGCAAAGGCTCGGCCAGGCGGGGGCGCAGCAAATGATGGGCGGACAGCCGGGGCATGAATCCAGGACGGTCCAGGCAGCGTGTCATGGCGGTCATTGCTGCATCCTGCTTTTTTATTGTTATGCAACGTGATGCGTACCCTAGTCCTGTGGCGGGGGGTTGTTGAAGAAGTATTCAGCAGGGTGATTGAAGGCCATGCACAGAACCCAATGTGGGAGGGAGCTTGCCCCCGATGGCGGTGTATCAGTCAACCAATCCAGTGACTGATACTCCCTCATCGGGGGCAAGCCCCCTCCCACATTTTGCCCCCGCTTCGATCCGGGATCAGCGCACGCCTTCAGCCCTCAAGGCTGCCGGAGTGTAGTCCGCTGCCTTGGCCGCGAAGCCGAACACGAAGCTGCTCTTCTCCTCGTTCTTCATGCCCAGTGCGATATAGCGCCCCGCAATGATGTCGTACAGGGTTTCGACCGTGTAGGCCGGTACCTGGTGGTCGTAGTAGAACTGCGCATGACCTTCGGCGACGCGCCACAGTTGGCCGCGACCGTCGTAGTGATCCACCAGCGCGACTTGCCAGCTGTCTTCGTCGATGTACATGTGGCGCTTGGCGTAGATGTGCCGCTCGCTCGGTTTGACCGTGCCGACCACTTCCCACACGCGGTGCAGTTCATAGCGGGTCAGGTCCTGGTTGATGTGACCAGCCTTGATGATGTCGTCGTACTTGAGGCTCGGCGAATCGAGCTTGTAGCTGTTATAGGGGATGTACATCTCTTTCTTGCCCACCAGCTTCCAGTCGTAGCGGTCGGGGGCCCCGGAGAACATGTCGAAGTTGTCGGTGGTACGCAGGCCGTCGGACGCGGTGCCCGGCCCGTCATAGGACACCTGCGGAGCACGGCGCACACGGCGCTGGCCGGCGTTGTAGATCCAGGCCAGGCGCGGTTCTTTCACCTGGTCGAGGGTTTCATGCACCAGCAGCACGTTGCCCGCCAGGCGCGCTGGGGCGGTGACCGATTGCTTGAAGAAGCTCAACACGTTGGCCGCCTTGGCCGCGTCGATATCCGGGATCGCTTGAGGCACCGCCACTTCTTCTTCGAAGCGGATCGGCGTGTAGCTGCCATTGGTCTGCGGGGTGGCCTGGGTGATGATGCGGCGCAGGTTACCGCCGTGGTAACGGGTGATGTGGTTCCACAGCACCTCCACGCCATTCTTGGGAATCGGGAACGCGTAGTAGCGGTTGCCGGTGAAGTTTTCCAGGCCGTTGCCGTCGTTGATCGCCTTGACGTTCAGTGCGCTGCGCTTGATCGATTCGTAGATGTCCGCCGGTAAGTTGACCGTACGGTGGCTCGGGTATACCGGAATCTTGTAGGTCTCGGGGTAGCGTTTGAACATCGCCACCTGGCCGTCGGAGAGTTTGTCTTTGTACTTGTCGACGGTGGCGGCGGTGATGACAAACAGCGGTTTTTCATTGGCAAACGGGTCGGCCAGGAAGCCTTTGCTGTCCACCGCGCCAGCGTTTTTCGGGATACCGCCAGTCCAGGCCGGGATCGAGCCGTCAGCGTTGCCGGCTTTTTCGGCACCGACCGGCGTGAGGGTGGTGCCCAGCTTGGCCGCTTCTTCCGGCGACACCGCCGCCATTACGTGAGCAGCCAACAGACTCAGGGCCAACACTGCAATTGTCTTACGCATAAGTTCTTGTCCTTCTTTAAGCCAAATCAGAAGTTCACGCCGAAGCTGAGGGCGAGGAAGTCGCGGTCGGTCAGGGTGTTGTAGTCGCCACCAAAGAAATCGGTGTAGCTGAGGCTGGCGGTGTAGGTGCTGCGGTAGTCCGCATCCACACCGACGCTGATCGCCTTGGCGCCCTTGTTGAAGATCCCGTTGGGCCCATAGCCGGCCACGTCATGGGACCAGGACAGGTTGGGCTTGAGGTTCACCCCGAAAATGGCGTTGTTGTAGTCAAGGATCGCCCGCGCGCGGTAGCCCCAAGAGGTGGAGGTGACGAAACCGTCGGTGTCACCCTCGAAACCGTAAGCACCGTAGACCGAATCGCGGCCGTAACGCAGTTTGGATTTGTCCTCCAGGCCAGCCACGTGCACCACGGCCGCTTCGCCCACCAAAGTCAGGCGTTCGGCGCCGAGGACTTGGTCAAAGAACTGGGTCATGGTGCTTTGGATCTGGGTGATTTCCTTGCGGCGGTAGCCTTTGTTGTCGCTGCCGAAATTGCTGCGGATGGGCGAGGCCAATTGGCCGGCGATTGGGTTAAGCAAGGCCAATGTCAGGTCGGTGGTATTCAACTGCACCGGGGCATTGGGCCGGTAGCTGATTTCCCCGGTCCACGCCGTGCCGGTGGGCAAGGTAGTGGAGAAACTCGCGCCGAACAGGCGGATGTCTTCCGGGTAGTCGAGGTAGTACTGGCCACGACCGAGCATGGTGCTCTGGGCCAAGGCCTGACCGAAACCTCCAGCGGCGGCGGCGATGCCACCGATGGTTTGCAGTGTGGTGTTGTTGGTGATGGTGCCTACAGTGGGTGTGCGGCTGTGGTAATTCATGAAATACAAACCGTACTCGGTGTCGTCACCCAGCCAACGCAAAGCCGCCCCAAATTGACCGGAGTCCCGCGCATCACGGTCGCCCGCACGCTGTACTACCACACCCTCGCGCGTCACCACAAAACCCTGGCCGCGGTTTGCCGCAATCGATTGCAACGGCGCGATCCCAGGGCTGCCTACTGTGTAGTTACCGGTGCAACCATCCGCCGCCACGTCACCGCCAAAGAACGTGCCGCAGTTATCCAGCACGGTCTGGTCCCACTCCAACTGATAAAACCCTTCCACGGTCAGTTGGTTGGTCAGGCTCTGGGACGCAAACAGCATGTTCACCGGGATCAGACCTTCCTTGATCTCGGCACCCGGGCGGCGGAACGCCGACACGTCAATCGGGTTGATGCTGTTGATGGAGTTGCCGATGAAGGTACTTTCACCCCAACTGACCACCTGCTTACCGGCGCGTACGGTGCCCGGCAGGTCGCCCAGGGAGTAGTTGTGATAGACGAACGCATCGAGGATCTGCGCACCGCTGGACTTGGCGCCTTCCTTGCGGTTGTGGTCGCTGATCTGCTTGAACTCGCGGTCTTCGTCCTTGAGCTCAAAGTCGTACCAGTACTTGCCGCGCACGAACACACCGGTGTCGCCGTACTTGAGTTCAAGGTCGTGCAGGCCCTTGAAGATTTTCGAGAAGGTCTCGCCCTTCTTGAAATTGAGCCGTCCGTCATCCCCCGTGGAAGCCTGGCCCGTGCCGCCATTGACGGTACCCACGAGTTTTTTATCGGCATCACGCATGCCCCAACTCGAACCCACCGACAACGACGAATCGAATTGCCCTTCGATCTCGCCAATATTGAACGAAACAGCCTGAGCCTGGGCACAGCAACCCAAGGCAACCGCAGCGGCCAGCGCCTGTGGCGTGAAGATGGCGCGCATTGTTGTTTTTGTCATGCGTCTTCCCCGGTGAGTGACAGAAGGCCCCACCCTACTGCCGCACATCAGGAGCGATAAGCGCACCAAGGAGGGATTCGTGTTGTCGCTCGAAAGGATTACCGGGCGCTCTGGCCTGGGTATGGGCGGGGGCATGAACCGTGTGGATGGCGGGTTATCAGGGCCATGGATGGCGAGCGTCAAGACTGTTGCAGTTTTTACAACAGTCCTTGTCCCGAAGCGCTATTACTCATCTTGTCGCAAACGACTATTCTTGCCGGGCTTTCAGGGCAAACGGCCCGCTTCCCCAAACGGAAGAAAAGCCAGACTCAAATGGATTGATGTCTTTTTTCAATCTGTTACCGGTGTTCACTGACGTTGATTTGTCGCTCCTTGATCCAACGTCTTACTTCAGCCGCTGCGTTTGCAGCGGCTTTTTTTTGCCTGAAATAAAACGGGGCGCCATCAGCGCCCCGTAAGATTCAAACTTTTTCAAGCAATGATCACAGGCTGTACTTCTGCAAGTTGGCCATCATCTCCTTCAAGGCCTCGATATTGTCCTTGGGATGAGCCGCCCCTTCGAAGTCGCAGATCTGCTGCCAGTGCGCCGCCACATCGTCCGGTGAAAAACCGGCTTCGGGATCAAAGCCCATACCCAGGCTGCGCTCCCAGCGGGTCTTGCCGATCCAGCCACCGCCCACTTCAAACAACCCCGAAGTTTCCTGGCACGCTTCGCTGCCCAGGTACACCACCAGCGGGCTGACCAATTCCGGCTTGAGGCGCTCGAACACTTGCGGCGGGATCAGGCCTTCGGTCATGCGCGTGGCGCCAGTGGGGGCGATGGCGTTGACCAGGATGTTGTTCTTGCGTCCCTCCAGCGCCAGGGTACGGGTCAAGCCGTACAGGCCGAGCTTGGCCATGCCGTAGTTGGACTGGCCGAAGTTGCCGTAGATGCCCGAAGTGGACGCGGTGAAGATCACCCGGCCATAGCCTTGCTCACGCAGATGGGGCCAGGCGGCGCGGGTGACTTTGTAGGCGCCTTCGACATGCACCCGGTAAACCAGGTCCCAGTCGGCGTCTTCCATTTTGTGGAACGTTTTGTCGCGCAGGATGCCGGCGTTATTGACCACTACGTCGATGCGGCCAAAAGCGTCGAGGGCGTTTTGCACAATCTTGTCACCATCGGTGACAGAGTCGTGGTTGGCTTCGGCAATACCACCCGCCTCGCGGATCTCGGCCACTACACGGTCGGCCGCCGAAGCACTGGCGCCTTCGCCTTGGGTGGAACCGCCGAGATCGTTGACCAGCACCTTGGCCCCATGTTTAGCGAACAACAGCGCATGGGCCCGGCCCAATCCGCCGCCGGCACCGGTGACGATCACGACCTTATCCTGGAACTGCACTGACTCACTCATACCGAACTCCAATGGCGACAATGGGAATGGGTCGAGTGTCAGGCACAGGGCTGCCGGTCACAATAAAGACAGCCAAGGCTGAATGGTGCTCGATAAGGCAGGGGGATGATCCTAAGGCTCAGGAATAAGCCATGCGGGTTTCAACCTGCCCAATCCGATCACGAAACGCCTGGTAATGCTTGAGCACCTGCACCGGCGCTTCAATCTGCGGGTAGTGGCCGATGTTGGCCAGTAACACCGTGTCGGCATGGGGCACCAATTGGTGGTAACGCTCCACCATATGGACACCGGAGATCGGGTCGATCTCGCCGTCGATCACTCGCAATGGCACGTCACCCTGCTGCATCGCCGCCACCCAGCGATCACGCAGGCGCCGACGCTGGGGAATGTAGGCGATCAGCTTGTGCAGGATGCGCGTGCCATCGTTGCAGTCGATCAGGCTCCAGAAATCGTCCAGTGCGCTTTCGCTGGGGCGGGTGTTGGGGCCGAAGATCTGGCCGAAGCTGTCGGCCAGGGCATTGCGCCCGAATGCGCGGCCGATCATCCAGCCCAACGGGCTGAGCAGGAGTTTTTGCACCAGCGCCGGGCGATGGGTTTCCGGGAACAGCCCGCCGTTGAGAAACACACAACTGGCCATCTTGAATCGGCCTTCATAGTGCCGGGCCAACAGTTCCTGAGCGACGCTGTCACCGTAGTCGTGGGCCAGCACGTGCACCGGCTGATCCACCCGCAGATGCTCCAGCAAAGCCTGTTGCAAATCCGCCTGTTCCAGCAAGCAGTAGCCATGGTCCAAAGGCTTGGCTGAATCGCCGAAACCGAGCATGTCGCAGGCGATGACCAAGTTGTGCTGGGCCAGGGGTTGCCACAGGTAATGCCAGTCCCAACTGGCGGTGGGAAAGCCATGGATCAGCAGCAACGGTTCGCCCTGCCCCGACACCCAGTAACGGATGGTGCGTCCGTGAAATTCGAAACTCTGGCTGCGTTTGCGCCAGGCTCTGAGCGGGATCTCGGCAAGTGGCATCAGCTTCTATACCCAGGATCTTGAGCATCCAATTTGCGCAGCAACGCCGGCCAGGCCAGCGCGCCCCCCATACCTTGAGCGCTCTTGGTGACAGCAGCGACCATGGCTTTGGCGCCCGCAAGAATCTGCGGACCAATGGCGATCAATTCAGCGCCGCCGTTTTGCGCCAGCACCTGGATATCGCAGGCGCGCTGAAATGTGAACATCATCAGGAACGTGTCGGCGATGGTACTGCCACAGGTGAGCAGGCCATGGTTGTGCAGCATCAAGAAATTATTGTCGCCAAGGTCGGCTTGCAGGCGGGCCTTTTCCTCGTGGTTCAGCGCGACGCCTTCATAGGCGTGATAGGCCAGGCTCGACAGCACGAAGATCGATTGCTGGCTGATCGGCAGCACGCCCTGTTTCTGTGCCGCCACCGCCACACCGGCGGCAGTGTGGGTATGCAACACGCAGGTGACATCGTGGCGAACTTCATGGATCGCGCTGTGGATCGTGTAGCCCGCCGGGTTGATCTCGTAGGGGCTGTCCATCAGCTTGTTGCCGGCCTGGTCGACCTTGACCAGGCTCGACGCAGTGATCTCGTGGAACATCAGTCCGTAGGGATTGATCAGGAAATCATCGGTGCCCGGCACCTTGGCCGAGATGTGGGTGAAGATCAGGTCGTCCCAGCCATGCAACGCCACCAGGCGATAGCAGGCCGCCAGGTCGACACGGGCTTGCCACTCGGCAGCACTGACCTGATCTTTGACATTCTGTGGCGGCACAACAGGGGCTAGGCTCACGGTAACGACCTCCTTGGCGCACTTCTTATTATTTTTCGAGTGATGGGCCAGTCTAGTCAGACGCCCTGGCGGACGGAGTTGCCTTCGCAGCCAGCTTGATGACCGTACGAGTCAGCTATGAGAATAGTTTAGATCTATACAAACGGCGTCAAAGAGACGCCGTCAATAAAGGGACTGAAAACCGCTGGAACCGCTCAATCAAGCGCGCAGTGCAGTGACCAATTCTGCCAACCACGGCTCGGCATCTGCTTCCGGCGTCACGCTCTCGCTGGCGTCCAGGCGCAACATGGGCAGTACTTCGCGCACGCCCAACTCGCCAAACAGCTCGCGCATTTGCTCACCGCCACCACAAAAGGTGTCGCCATAGCTGGCGTCGCCCAAACCGATCACCGCACCGGGCAAACCGCGCCAGGCCGAAGGCAGTTGGTCGCGAATCGTGGAATACAACGGTTGCAGGTTATCGGGCAGTTCACCCATGCCGGTGGTCGAAGTCACCGCCAGAAACGCCTCAGGGGCAAACGCCTGCACATCCGCCAGGGTCGCGCGCGGGTTGTGCCAGGCTTCAAAACCAGCGTCTTTGAGGATGCCGGCGGCGTGGCGGGCGACTTCTTCAGCCGTGCCGTAGACCGAGCCGGAAAGGATGGCGACTTTCATCAATCTGATCCTGTAGTTGAGCGAAAGCCTGGGATATTAACAGCGACGCAAATATTTCGGGGCGCACCGTGCAAGATTCACGACTTGCCATAAACTGCCCATTCCAACAACACGCCACGGACCGCTCAATGATTAACGCCAAGCTGATGCAGATGGTGATCGACGCTTCCAACGAAGGCATCGTGGTCGCCGAACGCGAAGGCGATGAAAAGCCCCTGATTTATGTGAACCCGGCCTTCGAACGGATGACCGGCTACACACTGGATGAAATCCTCTATCAGGACTGCCGCTTCCTGCAGTCGGGCGACCGTGATCAGCCAGCGCTGACGGTGATTCGGGATGCTTTGGCGAAGGGTGGTTCGTGCCGGGAAACCCTGCGCAATTACCGTAAGGACGGCAGCCATTTCTGGAACGAACTGTCGCTTTCAACGGTGTTCAACACGGCTGATAAGCAAACCTATTTTATCGGCGTACAAAAAGACGTCACGCTCCAGGTCAAGGCCCAGCAGCGTGTCGAGCAATTAGAAAGCGAACTGGCCCAAGTCAAAGCCGAACTGGCCGCGTTCAAGTCGACAAATGGATTGAACAAAATTTAGAAAATACGGCCATATGAGCGGATAATGGCACTTTAATGCCCCTCTATTGAGCAAGCACAATGCAACGCGATGCGCTTCTGACCAAGGATGAGCTGGATTTCATTCAGAACATGCAACACAACCCGCAACTTAATCTGCGGGATGCGTCGTCGAGCCTGACCGTCAACGGCGGTGCGCAGATTCGCGACTTGCTCACCCGCCTGGCCGCCCACGACCATGTCACCATCCAAGCGCAGTTCGACAACCAGCAACTGACCTTTCCCCTCCAATTGGTGGAGGATGAGTTCAATGCAGTGCATCTGCGTCTGGGTGTGCCGAGTATTTTTGAAGACGGCCCGGTGATCCGCGCCTGGCGCCTTGCACTTGAAGCTCCGGTGGCCCTGGAGAACATCAAGGGCACCGCAAGTGCGCTGTGGGTGCATGAGGTGTCATTCAAGGGCGTGCTGGTGGAGATTCGTGGCCGGATCAAACCACCAAAAACTTTTTCCCTTTGGTTCAGCCCTTCCGGCTATGAGCGCATTGCCCTGCGCGGCGCCTTTGAGAGGGAAACCGCGCGGGGTTTGTTTGCCTATCGCCTCAGTCAAAGCGATGCGGATGAAATCGAACGCCTGCGCCAGTTCATCCTGCATCAGCACCGCCTGGTGCACCCGCAGATGCACGCCTGAGTTCAGGTATCCAGGTTACCGCTGAGGAACTGCTGCAAGCGGCGTTGCATCTGGCGCCCTTCGCTGCCCAGACAACCGATGGAGGAACCTGCCAGCGCGCTCTGCGCCAGGTCCGACACTGCGCCAGCAAGAAATAACGGGCAATCAAGGGTCAACGCCAACCGATTGAGGCGGCCAGCCAGATCAACGTTATGGGAGTGGTTGGAGAAGATGATCAGCGCCTGGGGATGAGTCTTTTCACATACGAGGGTCAGCTCATCAAACGGCTGCCCCATCCCCAGCACCTTCACGACCAGGTCATCGCTGCTCATCAACAGCGCCGCCACCAGCAACTCCAGTTTGCGGCATTCGCCGGGTATGGCTGACAGCAATACCCGAGGCGCAGGCGACAGTGTCGCCGCTTGCAGGCGCTGAAAGGCATGGATACGCAAGAAGGCGTCGAAAAACAGCCATTCGCTGGCTTGACCAAAACGCCCCTGGTGGCGCAAGAGCTCGTTCCAGAGAGGCATCAGGATCTCTTGGAACGCCACGTTGAGGGGATAGGTAGCGAGAATCTGGCCATACAGGCTTTCCAACTGACGGTCGTCAAAGGCCTTGACCGCCAGCAACAGCCTCGCCCGCCATTGCGGCAATTCGCTTTCCTCGACTGAGTCGCGCTCAGCGCGAATCGCTTCGGCCTGCTGATCGTCGCGGGCGAGAATCTTGCCGACCTTGCTCACCGCCACGCCACGTTCAATCCAACCAAGAATGCGATTGACCGTCTCAATATCGGCCTTGGAGTAGAGGCGGTGCCCACTTTCGGTGCGGATGGGCTGGATCAGGCCGTAACGACGCTCCCATGCACGCAAGGTGACCGGGTTGACGCCTGTCAATCTTGATACATCACGAATTGGAAAAAGCTCAGCGCAATCAGGCGAATCCAGAAGCGAAATGCTGTCAGCAGGAGCAGTAATCACGGGCATTCAAGACCAACAAACCAGCGGTAATTGGGCGGTCATTTAACGCCTATAGACTCCTCTTTTTCAAGGTGTGTACTTTTCGGACCAATGTCGCTGGCGTATTTCGGCAAAACCGGAATAATCCTTGCCTGTTTTTTCTACGTCGCTGCAACACCCCGCAGCTTCGTTTGTGCGCCACCTACCCGGATCAGCGCACCCGTACATTTGGAGATACACAATGTCTACCTCTCCCGTCACCTTGATGGTTGCGCGCCGCGTCGCCAAAGGCCGCTACGAAGAACTGATGGCCTGGCTGCGCGAAGGCGAGCAATTGGCTACCGACTTCCCCGGTTATCTGGGCTCCGGCGTACTTGCACCGCCGCCCAACGATGACGAATTCCAGATCATTTTCCGCTTCGCCGACGAAAAAACACTGCATGCCTGGGAATTCTCCGCCTCCCGTTGTGCCTGGCTTAGCCGCGGCAGCGATTTGTTTGCCGACCCCTCCGAGCACCGTGTGCGCGGCATCGATGGCTGGTTTGGCGCCGCGGGTGCCCGTCCGCCGCGCTGGAAGCAGGCCGTGGCAATCTGGCTGGCGTTTTTCCCGGTGTCGCTGCTGTTCAACTTTGTCTTGGGGCCATTGCTCAATGGGCTCGACCTGGTGCCTCGCGTACTGGTCAGCACGATGGCACTCACGCCTCTGATGGTTTACTGGTTCATTCCGCTGTCGACACACCTGCTGGCGAACTGGCTGCATCCCACGCCTGCACCGCGCAAGGCCGCCGAAGCGGCGGCGTGAGTACAGGGGCGACCCGTCGCTGGTATGATTTGCGCCTGCCAGCGACGCGAGCCTCCCATGACTGCAAAGAACGCCCCGATCCTGATCACCGGCGCCGGCCAACGTGTCGGCCTGCATTGCGCCCAGCGCCTGCTGGACGAGGGCCAACCGGTGATTTTCAGCTACCGCAGCGAACGCCCCGGCGTACAGGCCCTGCGCGAGCGTGGCGCGATCGGTGTGTTTGCCGACTTCTCCAACGAAGCTGGGATCCTGGCGTTTATCGCTGAACTGAGTACCCACACCCAAAGCCTGCGCGCGATCATCCATAACGCCTCGGCCTGGGTCGCGGAAACGCCGGGCGACGAAAGCCGCGCGTTTACCGATATGTTCAGCGTACACATGCTTGCGCCGTACCTGATCAACCTGCATTGTTCGACCTTGCTGCAACGCTCTTCACCTGCCGATATCGTGCATATCAGCGATGACGTGGTGCGCAAGGGCAGCCGCCAGCACATCGCCTACTGCGCCACCAAGGCCGGGCTCGACAGCCTTACGCTGTCGTTTGCCGCGCAGTTCGCGCCGCTGATCAAAGTCAACGGCATCGCCCCGGCGATGGTGATGTTCAACGAAGACGACGACGCGGCCTATCGCACTCGGGTGTTGGCCAAATCAGCCCTGGGCATCGAGCCCGGACCCGAGGTGATTTACCAGAGCGTGCGCTACCTGCTGGACAACCCCTATGTCACCGGTACCACCCTGACCGTCAACGGCGGGCGGCATATCAAGTAAGCCGTTTGTGAGGATGTTGTATGACCTTATCCCTGCCCCACCATTACCGCGAGATCCTCAAGAACCTGGGCGAAGACCCGGAACGCGAGGGCTTGCTCGACACCCCCAAGCGCGCCGCCAAGGCCATGCAGTACCTGTGTCATGGCTATGAGCAGAACCTCAAAGAAATCGTCAACGGTGCACTGTTCGCCTCCGACAACGACGAGATGGTGATCCTCAAAGACATCGAGCTGTATTCGCTGTGCGAACATCACCTGCTGCCCTTTATCGGCAAGGCCCACGTGGCCTATATTCCGACCGGCAAGGTGCTCGGCCTGTCGAAACTGGCGCGTATTGTCGACATGTTCGCCCGGCGCCTGCAGATCCAGGAAAACCTCACGCGGCAGATCGCCGACGCCATCCAGGACGTGACCCAGGCCGCCGGCGTGGCCGTGGTGATCGAGGCCAAGCACATGTGCATGATGATGCGCGGCGTGGAAAAACAGAATTCAACCATGAACACCTCGGTGATGCTCGGCGCGTTCCGCGAGTCGAACACCACGCGCATGGAGTTCCTGCAACTGATTGGACGGAGCAAGTAGCAATGCCACAACTTCAACCAGGCATGGCGCGCATCCGGGTCAAGGACCTGTGTCTGCGTACCTTCATCGGTATCAATGAGGACGAAATCCTCAACAAGCAGGATGTGCTGATCAACCTGACCATCCTGTATGCAGCCCAGGACGCCGTGCGTGACAACGATATTGACCACGCGTTGAACTACCGCACCATCACCAAGGCGATCATCGCCCACGTGGAAGGCAACCGCTTCGCGCTGCTGGAACGCCTGACCCAGGAATTGCTGGACCTGGTGATGAGCAATGAATCGGTGCTGTACGCCGAGGTCGAAGTGGATAAGCCCCATGCGCTGCGCTTTGCCGAATCGGTTTCGATTACCCTGGCGGCCAGCCGCTGACATTGAAGTGGACCCTATGAACGATCAACAACGCCTCGAACTCGAAGCCGCCGCTTTTCGCCGGCTGGTAGCACATCTGGACAGCCGCAAGGATGTACAGAACATCGACCTGATGAACCTCTCCGGTTTCTGCCGTAATTGCCTGTCCAAGTGGTACAAAGCCGAGGCCGACGAGCGCCAGATCGAGTTAAGCCTCGATGACGCTCGTGAAGTGGTGTACGGCATGCCGTACGCCGAGTGGAAAGCCCAATACCAGAAAGAAGCCAGCGCTGACCAACAGGCAGCGTTCGCCAAAGGAAAAACCCATGACTGATTTGAACACCCTGCGCGCCAGCCTCAACAGCGGCGAACACGTCTTTGCCGACACCCTGGCATTTGTCGCGGCCGGTTACGATTACCAACCGCAGGCCTTCACCAATGGCACCGTGGAAAACGCGGCCGGGCAGAATGAAGGGTCATGCAAGACCTTGGGCTTGGCGGTGCTGGAAGGCTTGAGCGACCAAGAAGCGCTGCTGGCGTTTGGTGAGCATTACCGCTCGGTGGTGGCGACGCCTGAGGGCAGCGACCACGGCAATATTCGGGCGTTGATTGCCCATGGGTTGGCCGGTGTGAAATTCACCGCGCAGCCCCTGACCCGCAAATCCTGAGTCAGACGCGGATCAAAATGTGGGAGGGGACTTGCCCCTCCCACATTTAAATTGCACTCATAAAAAAACCGGCCTCGCAGCCGGTTTTTTATTCCAACGATTTAGAACGAAGCGTCCTTCAAACCGTCCAGGTAACGCTCGGCATCCAGTGCTGCCATGCAACCGGCACCAGCCGAGGTAATGGCCTGGCGGTACACGTGGTCAGCCACATCACCGGCAGCAAAGATGCCTTCGATATTGGTGGCAGTCGCATTGCCTTCACGGCCGCCCTGCACCACCAGATAACCGTCTTTGGCTTCCAGCACGCCTTCGAACAACGAGGTGTTCGGAGTGTGGCCGATGGCGATAAACACGCCGTCGACTTTCAGCTCGTCGAAGCTGCCGTCGTTGTTTTTCAGGCGCGCACCGGTCACGCCCATGTTGTCGCCCAGGACTTCGTCCAGGGTGGCGTTGAGCTTGAGGATGATCTTGCCTTCAGCGACACGGGCGTGCAGCTTGTCGATCAGGATCTTCTCGGCGCGGAAAGTCTCGCGGCGGTGAACCAGGGTCACGGTGCTGGCGATGTTGGCCAGGTACAGCGCCTCTTCAACGGCAGTGTTACCGCCGCCGACTACAGCGACCGGCTTGTTGCGGTAGAAGAAACCGTCGCAGGTCGCGCAGGCGGAAACGCCCTTGCCCATGAACGCTTCTTCCGATGGCAGGCCCAGGTAACGGGCGCTGGCGCCAGTGGCGATGATCAGCGCGTCACAGGTGTAGACGCCGCTGTCGCCGGTCAGGCTGTAAGGCTTTTTCGAGAAGTCGACTTGGTTGATGTGATCAAAAACGATCTCGGTTTCAAAGCGCTCGGCGTGTTCTTTCATACGCTCCATCAGCACCGGGCCAGTCAGGCCGTGGACGTCGCCAGGCCAGTTGTCGACTTCCGTGGTGGTGGTCAACTGACCGCCCGCCTGCATGCCGGTGATCAGCAGCGGCTTGAGGTTGGCCCGGGCAGCATAGACAGCAGCGCTGTAACCGGCAGGGCCGGAACCGAGAATAATCACTCGCGAATGACGGGTATCAGACATGACTCACTCCTATCGACCGCCCGGACTACAAGGCGGCTGGAATAAAAAAGGACTGCGAAGCACTTGGGGAAGGCTTTAACTCGCAGATCCTGAAAATAATGGGTGCAGCGTATAGAGGGGGGCAAGATTAAGGAAATACGGTTTAACAATCCAGCTCATAGGCGGTCTCTATGCTGTCAGACCAGCTAATCGAGGCGTTTGTTACTGTTGATGTCGCCGCTTTCGCCTCGGATACAAAGTCGGTAAGGTCGGCGCGTTCGTCATCCTGCTCGGAGTTCTCCATGCCTGCCCCTGTTCTTTCCGGCCCGCAATACCTGCGTGAAGGCCTCAAACTGGTGTTGAGCCCTGGCCTACGCCTGTTTGTGCTGCTGCCGCTGATGATCAACCTGGTGCTGTTCGTCGGATTGATTTACTTCGCCGGCCATCAGTTCAGCTTGTGGGTCGAGCACTTAATGCCGACGCTGCCGAGTTGGCTGAGCTTTTTGAATTACCTGCTATGGCCGCTCTTTGTCGTGTTGGTGGTGCTGATGGTGTTTTTCACCTTCACCATGCTCGCCAATATCATCGCGGCGCCGTTCAATGGCTTTCTCTCAGAGAAGGTAGAAGTGGTGGTACGCGGTACCGATGACTTCCCGGCCTTCAGTTGGGGCGAGTTGATCGCCATGGTCCCCCGCACCCTGGCCCGAGAAATGCGCAAGCTCGGCTACTTCCTGCCACGGGCGATCGGCCTGTTTATCCTTTCGTTTATTCCCGTGGTCAACCTGATCGCCGCACCGCTGTGGCTGCTGTTTGGCGTGTGGATGATGGCAATCCAATACATCGACTACCCGGCAGACAACCACAAACTGGGCTGGAACGAAATGCTCGCCTGGTTACGCCAGAAACGCTGGCAGAGCATGAGCTTTGGCGGGATCGTCTATCTGGTGCTGCTGGTGCCGGTGGTCAACCTGCTGATGATGCCGGCAGCGGTGGCTGGCGCCACCTTGTTCTGGGTGCGCGAGCAAGGCGCCGAGGCGATGGCGAACCCCAAGGTCACCAAGTCATAAATCCATCATCTGAATGACACAATGGCGACATGGCCCACACGGACACTGTGGGTCATGACGACAGCCTCGCTTCATATCACCCTCATCACCGAAACCTTCCCGCCAGAGATCAACGGGGTGGCCAATACCCTTGGTCGCCTGTGCGAGGGTTTGCGCGCGCGCGGCCATCAAGTCGAACTGGTACGCCCACGCCAAGGCGTCGATCAGAGCCGGCTCAGCGACGACGAACTCCTGCTGTGCCGCGGCTGGCCACTGCCGGGTTATCCGGGCCTGCAGTGGGGTCAGTCGTCGATGCACAAGTTGCTGCGCCGCTGGACACGCCAACGCCCGGACGTGCTCTACATCGCCACTGAAGGCCCGCTGGGCTTGTCGGCACTGCGTGCAGCACGGCGCCTGGGCATCAGTGTGGTCAGCGGCTTTCACACCAATTTCCAACAGTATTCGAACCAGTACGGCTTGAGCCTGCTCAGTCGAATGGTCACGCATTACCTGCGCTGGTTTCACAACCGTTCGACGTTGACCCTGGTGCCCAGCGCCAGCCAACGCCTGGAGTTGGAGCGTCGGCATTTCGAGCGCCTGGGAATGTTGTCGCGGGGTGTCGACAGCCAGTTATTCCACCCGACCAAGCGTGACAATGCACTGCGTGAAAGCTGGGGTTTAGAGAACGACGATATCGCTGTGCTGCACGTTGGCCGCCTGGCCCAGGAGAAAAACCTCGGGCTGCTCAAGCGCTGCTTTGATGCGCTACAGAAAACGTACCCATCCCGCCCAATGAAGCTGATTGTCGTCGGGGACGGCCCGCAACGTGCGCTGCTGGAGCGCGACCTGCCCGAAGCAGTATTCTGCGGCACCCAACGCGGTGAAGAGTTGGCACGGCATTACGCGTCGGGAGACCTGTTTCTGTTTCCCAGCCTGACGGAGACCTTCGGCAATGTAGTGCTGGAAGCCATGGCCTCAGGCCTTGGTGTGGTGGCGTACGACCAGGCAGCCGCAAGCCAGCACCTGCGGCACGGCTATAGCGGCGCACTGGCGATGCCGGGGGATGAAGAGGCGTTTTGCGATGCAGCCATCTGGCTGCTGGAAGAACGCGAAACGTTGCGCAGGGCCCGCCTGAATGCTCGCCAACATGCCAGTCGCCAGGGTTGGCCAGCGATTATCGAGCAGTTCGAACGCCAGTTGCGCGGTGTGTGCGAGGACGGGCACCTGGAGCCCGCCCTGACGCCACTTACACCAGAGTCGTCAACGCCTCACGACTGAATGGCAGGATGTCACCCTCACGTCCTTCACGCACCTTCACGGCCCAATCCGGGTCAACCAACAACGCACGACCTACGGCAACCAGATCAAACTCGTCGTTGTTCAGGCGCTCAAGCAGTTTTTCCAGGCTGGCCGGCTGCGCGACTTTGTCGGTGTTGACCATAAACTGCAGGAACTCGCCATCCAGGCCGACGCTGCCCACGGTAATAGTTGGTTTGCCGGTGAGTTGGCGCGCCCAGCCGGCCAGATTGAGGTCGGAACCTTCAAATTCCGGTTCCCAGAAACGTCGGGTTGAGCAGTGGAAAATATCCACGCCGGCGTCGGACAGCGGCTTGAGGAATTCACCCAACGCCTCAGGGGTTTGTACCAGACGCGCGGTGTAGTCCTGCTGCTTCCACTGGGAGAAACGGAAGATGATCGGGAAGTTCGGGCCGACAGCGGCGCGCGTAGCCTGGATCAGCTCGATGGCAAAACGCGAGCGGTTGGCCAGGCTACCGCCGTACTCGTCGGTGCGCTGGTTGCTGCCCTCCCAGAAGAACTGATCGACCAGATAACCGTGGGCGCCATGGATTTCCACGCCGTCCATGCCGATGCTTTGGGCGTCTTTGGCGGCTTGGGCGAAAGCGTTGATCACGTCCTTGATGTCCTGGGCGGTCATGCCGTGGACCACCACGTTGCCGTCCTTGAGTTTCTCCATCGGACCATAGGCCGGCACGCTGGCATCAGGCTCAGTGCCGATACGGCGCACGCTGCCGACATGCCACAACTGAGGGACAATCTTGCCGCCTTCGGCGTGCACGGCATCGACCACTTTCTTCCACCCGGCCAGGGCCGCTTCACCGTAGAAATGCGGGACATTCGGGTAGCCATTAGAGGCCTGGTGACCGACCACGGTGCCTTCAGTGATGATCAAGCCCACGCCAGCGGCCGCACGGCGACGGTAGTATTCGATGACGTTGGAATTAGGTACACCACCCGGAGAAAACGAGCGGGTCATCGGCGCCATGACCACGCGGGTCGACAGTTGCAGTGCACCGAGCTGGAAGGGTTTGAACAAGGCTTGGACGGGCATGGAGCACTCCACGGGAGACTGGGTTTATGATGCGGATAATATGAGGAGTGGAACGCGCCCGGTAGCACTATTGATTTTGGTGATTAAGGGGTAAAAGCGGTGGGGTATTTGGGCTGCTACGCAGCCCATAGCGGGAAAGGTCCGCTCACCACAAGAGAAGTGATTTAGCTCAAGGCTTTTTCGATGGCCTGGACGATCGAAGGGTCTTCTGGCGGGGTACGCGGTGAGAATCGAGCAAGGACCCTACCATCTTTACCCAGCAGGAACTTCTCAAAATTCCAGGTGATATCGCCGGGAAATTCGGCCCCCTCACCCGCCAGCAACCGGTAGAGTTGGTGACGCTCAGGGCCATTGACATCGAGCTTGCTGCCCAAGGGAAAGGTCACGCCGTAGTTCAGGCTGCAGAACTCGCGGATTTCTTCCTCGGTGCCCGGTTCCTGGCCGGCAAACTGGTTGCACGGCAGGCCCAGCACAGTAAACCCTTGGTCCTTGTACTGCTGATAGAGGTTCTCCAACGCCGCATATTGCGGGGTCAGGCCACATTTGGAGGCTACATTGACCACCAGCACTACTTGCCCCTTGAAGGGCGCCAGTGGCAACTCTTGTCCGTCCAAAGCTTTGAGTTTCAGGTCGTGGAAAGCACTCATGACGAACTCCAGATATCCCATGTTCTTAGCAAAGCGGCGCCTTGAGGTTACAACCCGCAAGCCTGCAATCATAGACGCCGATTACAAAACCCGCCTGCGGATTACTGAGCGGTCGGCCACGGCAAAATCGGAATTGCGGTCACGGCGTTCTGCGGGCTGCCCTCGATCAGGCGGTCGCTGTAGACCAGGTACACCAGGGTGTTGCGCTTCTTGTCGAGGAAACGCACCACTTGCATGGTTTTGAACACCAGCGAGGTGCGCTCCTTGAACACTTCGTCGCCGTCCTTCAGTTCGCCCTTGAAGCGGATCGGGCCGACCTGACGGCAGGCAATCGATGCTTCAGCGCGATCTTCGGCCAGGCCCAGGCCGCCTTTGACGCCACCGGTCTTGGCGCGGGACAAGTAGCAGGTCACGCCGTCGACCTTGGGGTCGTCAAACGCTTCGACGACAATTCGGTCGTTGGGGCCGACGAATTTAAACACCGTCGACACCTGGCCAACCTCTTCGGCGCTGGCCAGCAACGGCGTCAGCAACAGCAGGCCCAACGCAAACTTCACTAAACGCATCGTATATTCCTTTGGTTAGACCAGGATCAGGTTGTCGCGGTGAACCAGTTCAGGTTCGGCCATGTAACCTAATAGTCCGACAATCGCGTCAGACGATTGTCCAATAATTTTCTGTGCTTCCAGGGCACTGTAATTGGCCAGGCCACGGGCGATTTCACGACCGTCGGGCGCTACGCACACCACCATTTCGCCGCGGCGGAAGCTGCCCTGTACCAGCTTGACGCCCACCGGCAGCAGGCTCTTGTTGCCCTGGGACAGTGCCGATACCGCGCCTTCGTCCAGCACCAGAGTGCCACGGGTTTGCAGATGCCCGGCCAGCCACTGCTTGCGCGCCGCCAGCATGCCGCGTTCCGGCGACAGCAACGTGCCGATGCGTTCGCCAGCCTTGAGGCGGTCCAACACGCGCTCCAGGCGCCCACCGACGATAATGGTGTGGGCACCGGAGCGTGCAGCCAGACGCGCAGCCCGCAGCTTGGTCTGCATGCCGCCACGGCCCAGGGCACCGCCGACACTGCCGGCCACGGCGTCCAGCGCCGGGTCATCGGCGCGGGCCTCATAAATAAGCTGCGCATCGGGGTTGTTGCGCGGATCGGCGTCGAACATGCCGTCGCGATCAGTGAGGATCACCAGCAAGTCGGCTTCCACCAGGTTGGCTACCAGTGCGGCCAGGGTGTCGTTGTCGCCGAAACGGATTTCGTCAGTGACCACGGTGTCGTTCTCGTTGATCACCGGGATCACCTTGAGCTCCACCAAGGCGCGCAACGTACTGCGGGCGTTGAGGTAGCGCTTGCGGTCGGACAGGTCGTCGTGAGTCAGCAGGATCTGCGCCGTGTGGCGGCCGTGCTCGGCGAAGCTGGACTCCCAGGCTTGCACCAGGCCCATCTGGCCGATGGCGGCAGCGGCTTGCAGTTCGTGCATCGCGCTGGGTCGCGCGGTCCAGCCGAGACGGCTCATCCCGGCGGCAACCGCCCCGGACGACACCAGCACCAACTCGACACCAGCCTCATGCAAGGCCACCATCTGCTCCACCCAGACGCTCATTGCTGCGCGATCCAGGCCTTTGCCATCCGCCGTCAGCAGCGCACTTCCGATCTTTACGACCCAACGCTGCGCACCTGTCACTTTGCTCCGCATCATCTTCAACCTTAGATAGAGGGCCGCGCGACCCAGCGCTGCCCATAACGTTATTCGTGGCTACGTAATACCCAGATACCAAAACGCCGCTCATGTGAGCGGCGCTTAAGTTTACTGCAACGAATCAGTCGCGCACGTAAATGATTTCTGGACCGTCTTCATCATCCACGTCTTCTTCGTCCCAATCGTCGTCGCCGATGTCGTGGACCGACTTCACGCCGCTGCGGCGCAGGGCACGCTGGTCGTCCAGAGCTTGCAACTGGGCACGGGCTTCGTCTTCGATCTGCTGGTCGAGTTCGGCGAGTTCGGCCTTGAACACCGGGTCGGCCGCCAGGCGGTCAGCACGGTCTTCGAGGTAGCGCATGATGTCGCGGGTCAGGCGCTCGGTGCCTTCTTTGGCGATGGCCGAGATCACGTAGACCGGACCCGTCCATTCCAGGCGATCAACGATTTCCTTGACGCGCTCCTCGTGCTCTTCCTCGAGGATCTGGTCGCACTTGTTCAGCACCAACCAACGATCACGCTCGGCCAGGGCCGGGCTGAACTTGGTCAGCTCGCTGACGATCACTTCGGCGGCGTCTGGTGCACTGGTGTCATCCAATGGCGCCATGTCGACGAGGTGTAGCAGCAAACGGGTGCGGGACAAATGCTTGAGGAAGCGAATCCCCAGGCCTGCGCCGTCGGAAGCCCCTTCGATCAGGCCAGGAATATCGGCGATCACGAAGCTTTTCCAGCGGTCAACGCTGACCACGCCCAGGTTTGGCACCAGGGTAGTGAACGGGTAGTCAGCGACTTTCGGCTTGGCGGCCGATACCGAGCGGATGAAGGTACTTTTGCCTGCGTTCGGCAAGCCCAGCAGACCCACGTCTGCCAGTACTTTCATTTCCAGCTTGAGGTCACGCTGCTCGCCAGGCTTGCCCGGCGTGGTCTGGCGCGGTGCACGGTTGGTACTGGACTTGAATCGGGTGTTACCCAGACCGTGCCAGCCACCCTGCACAACCATCAGTTTCTGGCCGGCCTTGGTCAGGTCGCCAATCACTTCCTGGGTCGCGGAATCGATGATCGTGGTGCCAACCGGTACGCGCAGTACCAGGTCTTCGCCTTTTTTACCGGTGCAGTCGGTACTGCCGCCGTTGGAGCCACGCTCGGCATCAAAGTGCCGGGTGTAACGGTAGTCGACCAGGGTGTTGAGGTTTTCGTCGGCCATCATGTAGATGGAACCGCCGTCACCGCCGTCACCGCCGTTGGGGCCACCGTTTTCGATGAATTTTTCGCGACGGAAACTCATGCAACCGTTACCGCCGTCGCCTGCTTTTACTCGGATGGATACTTCATCAACGAACTTCATAACAAAACGCCTCTCGCCGCATGGACGAGCTTAAGAAACCAAGACATAAGACTCTTGCAAAAATGAGCGCAGCGACCTCAATCAGCGACCGCAAATCCAGCGCCGGAGCCCATCACAAACAGCTTTGCAAGAGACTCACCCCACAAACGAAAAAGCCCCGTCGCGAGACAGGGCTTTTCCAGCGATTTCGCAATTAAGCTGCGACAACGCTCACGTAACGGCGGTTGAACGCGCCTTTTACTTCAAACTTGATCACGCCTTCGATTTTCGCGAAGAGGGTGTGATCTTTGCCCATGCCTACACCGTAACCGGCGTGGAATTGGGTGCCGCGCTGACGCACGATGATGTTGCCCGGAATGATTTTCTGGCCGCCATACATCTTAACGCCAAGGCGTTTGGCTTCTGAGTCGCGACCGTTACGGGTACTACCACCAGCTTTTTTGTGTGCCATGAGTCAATTCTCCTAGTGAGGAATTAGGCTGAAATTAAGCCTGAATACCGGTGATTTTGATCTCGGTGTACCACTGGCGGTGGCCCATACGCTTCATGTGGTGCTTACGACGACGGAACTTGATGATGCGGACTTTATCGTGACGACCTTGGGAGATCACTTCAGCCACAACGGTAGCGCCAGCAACAACTGGAGCGCCGATGTTCACGTCATCGCCATTGGCGACCAACAGAACGCGATCAAAAGTAACGGATTCGCCGGTAGCGATTTCCAGTTTTTCGATCTTCAGGTATTCACCTGGGGCGACCTTGTATTGCTTGCCACCAGTAACAATTACTGCGTACGACATGGTATTTCTCCGATAATCCTGCTCACCCAGCGCTTTATAAGAAGAGGTATTGGCTGGCATGGCTGCATGGGATGGACGTCCCGAATGCAATTGCGTAAGGCAGGTGCTGCCCAGGAAGTTCAGGGTGCGCGATTGTACGCAAGGTAAATGGGGGTTGCAAGTGGCCGTCCATCGCGCCTTGACACTACGGGGTCAGGGTCCTAGCATGCCGCGCAACCCTTCTGGAGCGACTGTCGCTGATGCAACCCCAAGCTTTCTACCGCGCGGTCGCGGACGATTTTAGCGCCGTCGACGGCATCATCAAGCAGCAGCTGACGTCTAAAGTGCCGCTGGTCTCCAAAATTGGCGACTATATTACGTCGGCGGGCGGTAAGCGCCTGCGTCCTTTATTAGTGTTGCTGTGCGGCAAGGCCCTGGGCCGCGAAGGCGATGACCTGCGCCTGCTGGCCGCCACCATCGAGTTCCTGCACACCGCCACCCTATTGCATGACGACGTGGTCGACATGTCCGGCATGCGCCGTGGCCGCGAGACCGCCAATGCGATGTGGGGTAACGCACCAAGTGTGCTTGTCGGCGACTTCCTGTATTCACGCTCGTTCGAAATGATGGTCGAACTGGGCTCGATGCCGGTGATGAAGATCCTGTCCCAGGCCACGCGCATCATCGCTGAAGGCGAAGTGTTGCAGCTGTCGAAGGTCCGCGACGCCAGCACCACCGAAGAAACCTACATGGAAGTGATTCGCGGCAAGACCGCGATGCTCTTTGAAGCCTCCACCCACAGCGCCGCGGCATTGTGTGGCGCGACCGCCGAACAGGCCGAAGCCCTGCGCACCTTTGGCGACCATCTGGGCGTGGCGTTCCAACTGGTAGACGACCTGCTCGACTACCGTGGCGATGCTGAAACCCTGGGCAAGAACGTCGGCGACGATCTGGCCGAGGGCAAGCCGACCTTGCCGCTGATCTACACCATGCGCGAAGGCACGCCAGAACAGGCAGCTTTGGTGCGCAAGGCGATTCAGAAAGGCGGCATAGAAGACCTCGAAAGCATCCGCGCAGCCGTGGAAGCTTCGGGCTCCCTGGACTACACCGCACAACTGGCGCGTGACTACGTGGCCCGTGCGATCAAGTGCCTGGAAGCCCTGCCTGCCAGCGAATACCGGGACGCCCTGGTTGAGCTGAGTGAGTTTGCAGTCGCACGCACGCACTAAGCCATACCTGCAGACACAGACCAATGTGAGAGGGGGCTTGCCCCCGATGACGGTGTTCAGTCGATATATGACTGGCTGATCCACCGCTATCGGGAGCAAGCCCCCTCTCACATTTGGATTTCATAGAGCCTGCAACACCACAAAACCCTATATAATGTGCGACTTTTAGCCATCCTGACCTTTAAGGAGCTTTAGTGAGCACGTTGCCACCCTGCCCGAAATGCAATTCCGAATACACCTACGAAGACGGCGCCCAGCTGATCTGCCCGGAATGCGCCCATGAGTGGTCCGCCAATGGCGAGGCCGAAGTGGCCGGCGATGAAACCGTGAAAAAAGACTCTGTGGGCAACGTCCTGCAGGACGGCGACACCATCACAGTGATCAAGGACCTCAAGGTCAAAGGCACGTCTCTGGTCGTTAAGGTTGGCACCAAGGTCAAGAACATCCGCCTGTGCGATGGCGACCACGATATCGATTGCAAGATCGACGGCATCGGCCCGATGAAGCTTAAATCCGAGTTCGTTCGCAAAGTCTGAATCTGCTGTATCCATCCCGCGCCAGCCGCGGGATGGCGTTTTGCCCTCCCCCTGACCTGCCTCAATATCCACACAGAAAAACCAAGAAACCGCCAATAGACGCTTGCTATTCTACGAATAAGAATTATTCTCATTGAAACCGATCAAGGAGATGCACCATGACTTATTTGATAGATGCCTGGCTGGACCGCCCACACCCTTACCTGCGGATACTGCATCGGGAAACCGGCGAAGTCTGTGCGGTACTGGAAGAAGAAGCGCTGAATGAATTGCAGGACCAGGGCGACCTGGACGTCAATGGCCTGAGTTCAAGTGAACCCGGTGTGCTGAAAGAGGTGGTGCGTAATTTGTTTCTGTTTTGCTATGCACGAGCGTTGCGCCCGGCGACGGAGCTCAATGGCAAGTTTCATCCATGAGCAACCCCCTAAAACACTGTGGGAGCGAGCAGGCTCGCTCCCACAGGTAATCAGCAGGTCTTACAGAACGTCGAGCAGCTCGACGTCGAATACCAGAACGCTGTGCGGCGGAATGCTGCCAACGCCTTGAGCGCCGTAAGCCAGTTCGCTCGGCACGTACAGGCGCCATTTGCTGCCAGCATTCATCAGTTGCAGGGCTTCGGTCCAACCGGCAATCACGCCACCAACCGGGAATTCTGCTGGCTGGCCACGCTCGTAGGAGCTGTCGAACACAGTGCCGTCGATCAAGGTACCGTGGTAGTGGGTACGGACTTGGTCTTCACGGGTCGGCTTGGCGCCTTCACCGGCAGTCAGCACTTCAAATTGCAGGCCGGAAGCCAGGGTGGTGATGCCATCACGCTTGGCGTTTTCAGCCAGGAAGGCCAGACCAGCGCCAGCAGCGGCTTCAGCCTTGGCGGCGGCTTCGGCTTGCATGACTTCACGGATCACCTTGAAGCTGGCAGCCATTTGCTCTTGGTCAACGCGGCTTGGCGAACCTGCGAACGCGTCGGTCAGGCCAGCCAGGATTGCGTCCAGGCTCACACCCGGTGGCGGGTTGTCGCGCAGTTGGTCGCCCAACTGACGGCCGATACCGTAGCTGACGCGGGTTTCGTCGGTGGACAGATTAACTTCGGACATGAAGAGGCTCCGCTGCAGGACAACGCGATTTCCCGCGCTGCCCAAAACTAAAAGGGCCCGCAGACTAGCACACAAGACCGCCCCTTGATGAGCCCTCAGTGGTTCTGCACACCGCTGACGACCCTTCGTCGCCACTTGAAATAAAACGCCCTTCAGATTCACATCCCGCCGCCGATACAGCGCTACACCTTGGCTGGCTCAAATAACAACACCGTCCAGCAAACAGACATCACTCTTGCGGAGCATTCGATGAACAGCTGGTTCGGTAACATCAGCGTCAACCTCAAACTGGGCCTGGGCTTCGGCCTGGTGCTTGTCCTCACCTCGATCCTGGCACTCACTGGCTGGACCAGCCTGGGCGGCCTGATCGACCGCAGCAACTGGATGAGCGACATCACCCAGCTCAACGCGTCGCTGACCAAACTGCGCATCGTGCGCCTTCAATACATGCTGGCCAACGGTGACGAAGCCGTGGCGCAGAACGTGCAGACCAGCCTCGATGCCTTCGTTGCCCAGCAACAGAAACTGCTGGACAGCTTCAAGAGCCCGGAAAACCTCAAGCTGCTCAATGAGCAGAAATCGGTCATTACCGCCTACCAGCAATCCCTGAACAAAATGCGCGAGGCTTACCGTAACGGCAATGCCTCTCGCCAAGTGATGGGCGACAAGGCCGACAGCGCCAACGCCCAGATCGACGCGCTGGAAGCCAGCGTGAAGCAGATGCCTGACAGCGCGGAGCACTTTGCTCAGTTCCAGGCCGTGGCCGACGCCAAGATGCAATTCCAACTGGCCCGCTACGAAGTGCGCGGCTACACCGGCAACGTCAGCCCGGATACCGAAGCCCGCGCTGCCGCACAGATCGACAAAGCCATTGCCAGCTTGAAAGACCTCAGTGCCGCTTTTGGCGCCGGCCAGCAAAGCGCGCTGACCGCGCTCGAAACCGCTCTTGGCGCCTACCGCACGGCTGTCCAGAACTACAAGGTGGCCAACGCCAATATCGTTGCTGCTCGCGCAGAAATGACCACCCAAGGCACTGATATCGTCAACATCAGCGACAAGCTCTACGAGATCCAGTTGGATCGCCGCGACGCCGAAAGCGCCCAGGCCCGTAGCCTGCAATTGATCAGCACCTTGCTGGCCCTGCTGGTTGGCATCATTGCCGCGCTGGTCATCACCCGCCAGATCACTCGCCCGATCCAGGAAACCCTGGCCGTGGTTGAACGCATTGCCTCCGGCGATTTGAGCCACAACATCCAGGTCACCCGCCGCGATGAGCTGGGCGTGCTGCAACAAGGCATCCAGCGCATGGGCACCACCTTGCGTGAATTGATCAGCGGTATTCGTGACGGCGTGACCCAGATCGCCAGCGCCGCCGAAGAACTATCGGCCGTGACCGAGCAGACCAGTGCCGGCGTGAACAGCCAGAAGATCGAGACCGATCAAGTCGCCACCGCGATGCATGAAATGACCGCTACCGTGCAGGAAGTCGCGCGCAATGCCGAACAGGCTTCCCTGGCCGCTGCCGATGCCGACGGCCAAGCCCGTGCAGGCGACAAAGTGGTGGCCGAAGCCATTGCCCAGATCGAACGCCTGGCCGCCGAAGTGGCGCGTTCCACCGACGCCATGAGCCATCTGCAACAAGAGAGCAACAAGATCGGCAGCGTGATGGACGTGATCAAAGCCGTGGCCGAACAAACCAACCTGCTGGCCCTCAACGCCGCCATCGAAGCAGCACGCGCCGGTGAAGCCGGTCGCGGGTTTGCCGTGGTCGCCGACGAAGTGCGCGGCCTGGCCCAACGCACGCAAAAATCCACCGAAGAAATCGAAGGTCTGGTCGCCGGTTTGCAGAACGGCACCCAGCAAGTGGCCAATGTGATGAACAACAGCCGCAGCCTCACCGACAGCAGCGTGGAGCTGACGCGCAAGGCCGGTGTATCCCTGGAAAACATCACCCGTACGGTGTCGAACATCCAGTCGATGAACCAGCAGATCGCCGCCGCCGCCGAGCAACAAAGCGCCGTGGCCGAAGAGATAAGCCGCAGCATCGTCAATGTACGTGACGTGTCGGAACAGACCGCCACCGCCAGTGACGAGACGGCCAAATCGAGTGTGGAACTGGCACGTTTGGGCAGCCAGTTGCAGCAGATGGTCAGCCATTTCCGGGTTTAAGAATCGCTGCGATACCTGACCCGCCACAGATGCAGCCCCAGCCAAAAGCTGGGGCTGCAATAAAAAACCGCCCTACTAAGGCGGTTTTTTTATTGCCTGCGATTGGCCTCTCAGCCCTCGCCTTCCTCAACAAACACCACACGATTCCCAAATGGATCCTTGATGCTCATCTCCCGCGATCCCCAAGGCGTTTCTTCAACGCTGGGCTTGGCATAACGGTAATCCTTAGCCTGCAATTGCTGCTGGTAGGCATCTACCCCTTGCGCCTGAATCCGCACCGCCGCGCCCGGCGAAGCGTCGCCATGATGCTCGGACAGATGCAGCACGCACTCGCCCAAGGATACTTGAAGGTACAGCGGGTAATTCGCCTCGAAACGATGCTGCCAATCAACCTTGAACCCAAGGAACTCCACATAGAATTCCAACGCCTTGGTCTCGTCGAAAATCCGCAGGATAGGGGTGACTTTTCCTAAGTGCATGGCAACCGCTCCGTTTTTGAGATCGCCCACTATAGAGCGCTGAACCCCCGACGCAAATCTCCCTGGCGAGCCAGGAATCGTCCTGGGCGCTGACCATTGGCCTGTCCATCGCTGTAGCTCAGCACGCCATTGACCCACACACCATCAATGCCCTCTGCCGCCTGCTCTGGATTTTTGAAATCCGCCACATCCCGCACCCGCAACGGGTCGAACAACACCAGGTCCGCCCAGTGCCCTTCGCGAATTTCACCCCGCTCGACCAGGCCGAAACGCGCTGCCGACAAGCCGGTCATCTTGTGCACGGCGGTATGCAACGGGAACAACCCGATATCCCGACTGAAATGCCCCAACACCCGTGGGAACGCGCCCCACAAACGTGGATGGGGAAACGGATCTTCAGGCAAGCCATCCGACCCCACCATCGACAATGGATGCGCGAGGATGCGTCGCACATCCGCTTCATCCATCCCGTAGTACACCGCACCCGCAGGCTGCAGACGGCGGGCGGCGTCCATCAAGGAGACGTCCCATTCGCCGGCAATGTCCTGCAAATCTCGCCCGCCCATGTCCGGATGGGGCGTGGACCACGTAATGGTGATGCGAAACGCATCGGTCACTTGCTTCAAATCCAGGGTCGAAGAACTGGCTGCGTAGGGATAACAGTCACATCCCACCGGATGGGTTTTCGCCGCCTGCTCCAGAGCGGCCAGCAGCTGCGGACTGCGCCCCCAGTTACCCGCCCCGGCGCATTTGAGGTGGGAAATAATCACCGGCACCTTGGCGTGCCGGCCGATCAGAAAAGCTTCGTCCATCGCCTCCAGCACTGGCTCGAATTCGCTGCGTAGATGGGTGGTGTACACGGCGCCGTAGGCCGTGAGTTCTTCACTCAGTTGCAGCACTTCATCGGTCTCGGCATTGAACGCGCTGGCGTAGGCCAGGCCTGTGGATAAACCGAGGGCGCCGGCTTCAAGACTCTCTTGTAACTGCACGCGCATGGCGGTGATTTCATCCGGTGTGGCGGTGCGATGCAGATCGTCCATGTGGTTGCTGCGCAGCGCCGTGTGGCCGATCAATGCCGCGACGTTGAGCGCTGGATGGGCGCTTTCAACGGCGCTGCGATAGTCGCTGAAACGGGGATATACAAACGCCGCAGCGCTGCCCAGCAGGTTCATCGGGTCCGGCGGGTCGTTGCGCAAACTCACCGGCGAAGCGCTGATGCCACAGTTGCCGACAATCACCGTGGTCACGCCCTGACTGAGCTTGGGCAGCATCTGCGGATGACGGATCACCACCGTGTCGTCGTGGGTATGGACATCGATAAACCCCGGCGCCAACACGCGGTCGGTGGCGTCGATTTCATGCTCGGCCGTCGCAGCAGACAGATCACCGATTGTCTCGATACGCCCATCGCGCAGCCCCACATCCGCGACATAACCGGGTGTGTTGCTGCCATCGATGATCAGCGCGTGGCGAATCAGCGTGTCGTACTTCATATCAGTCTCCAAGCGGCAAGCTATCGGGGCCGCCGCGATAATCGTCCAGGGCCAGTTTGATCCGGCGCAGGCGTTCCTGGTTGTCGTCCGGCAAGGCCAGCGCCAACTCGGTAGCGAGCAGGTCGATGGCCAGCAGCAGGCCGTAGCGCGCTGCGGTGGGTTTGTAGATAAAGCTGGTTTCGGCTGGTTGCAGCGGCAACAGGACATCCGCCAATCGCGCCAGGGGGGAATCGGCCAAGGTGATGGCGATGATGCGGGCGTCGTAGTTGCGCGCCAGGTCCACCACGTCCAGCAGTTCCGGCGTAATACCGGTCAGCGAACAGACGATCAGCGCATGTTCCGGCCCCAAGGTGGCGGCCGTGACACGCATCATCACCGGGTCATGGCAAGCGGCAATCGGGTAGCCCAGGCGGACAAGACGCACCTGTAACTCGTCGCTGCACAGACTCGACGGGCCGCCCATGCCGAACGCGTGGATCATCCGGGCCTTGCTCAGCAGGCTGACCGCATCGGCGAAACTCGCCTGGTTGAACCCCGACAAGTGCTGACGCAACGTCGCCTCGATATCACCGAGAATCTGCCGGTGAAACGCCGACTGTTCGGGCAACCCCGCCGGGTCCAGGAAACGGCTGCCGACGCCGCTGGCTTGGGCCAGTTGCAGGCGCAAATCGCGTAGATCGCGGCAACCGACGCTGCGTGCAAACCGCGACAAGGTCGCCGTACTGACTTCAGCCCGCTGGGACAACTCATCCAGGCTGGCCGACGCCGCAAAACCCACATCATCGAGCATCAGCTTGGCGATACGTCCTTCGCCGGCGCTGAAAGAAGCCTGGCGGGCGCGGATCTGGTAGAGGATGTCCATGGGGGCTCCGGGTTACAAAATACAGGACAGACCGTAAGTCAGACCGAAGGCAACCACAGAGATCAGAGTCTCCAATACGGTCCAGGTCTTGAAGGTCTGGATTACCGTCATATTGAAGTATTCCTTGATCAGCCAGAAGCCGCCGTCATTCACGTGAGAAAAGATCACCGAGCCCGCACCGGTGGCCAGCACCAGTAATTCAGGGTGTGGATAACCCAACCCCATGGCGACGGGCGCGACCACGCCGGACGCCGTCGTCATGGCCACCGTGGCCGAGCCGGTCGCAATGCGCATCAACGCCGCGAACAGCCAGCCCATCACCAGGGGCGACAGTTGGAACGCATTGGCAAGGCCGAGAATTTCATTGGTCACCCCAGCGTCCACCAGGATGCGATTCAAACCGCCGCCCGCCCCCACCAGCAAGGTGATGCTGGCCGTCGGCGCCAGGCATTCGTTGGTGAACTTGAGGATCGATTCGCGGTTGAAGCCTTGGGCCAGCCCCAAGGTCCAGAAGCTCACCAAGGTCGCCACCAGCAACGCGATGACCGAGTTGCCGATAAACAAGAGGAACTGGTTGAAACCGGTCCCCGGCGTAGAGATTACGTTGGCCCATCCGCCGATCATCATCAGCACCACCGGCAACAGGATGGTGCCCATGGTCAGGGCAAAACTCGGCAACCGGGTGCGCGGTTCACGCTCGATAAATTGGCGTTCCAGCGGGTTTTCTGCCGGCAGGTGGATGTGCGGCACGATGAACTTGGCGTAGACGGGCCCTGCAATGATCGCCGTGGGGATACCGATCAGAATCGCATACAGCACCGTCTGCCCCACCGACGCGTTATACGCCAGCACGGCCATCATCGCCGCCGGATGCGGCGGCACCAGCGCGTGTACCACCGACAAACCGGCGACCATCGGCAAGCCGACCATCAAAATCGACACGCCTACGCGTCGGGCGACGGTAAAGGCGATGGGCACCAGCAACACAAAACCCACCTCGAAAAACAGCGGCAACCCCACCAGAAAGGCAATGCACACCATCGCCCAATGGGCATTGCGCTCGCCAAAACGATTGATCAGCGTGCGCGCCACCTGCTCGGCGCCACCGGACTCGGCCATCATCTTGCCGAGCATGGTGCCCAGCGCCACAACGAGCGCGATATGCCCAAGGGTCTTGCCAACACCCGCCTCGTAGGAGCCCATGATGGTGTCCGCTGGCATCCCGGCCATCAGCGCCAGGCCTATGGATACCAGGGTGATGACGATAAACGGGTTGAGTCGGTAACGTGCAATCAGCACGATCAAAGCAATGATGGCGATGGCAGCGTATGCCAACAGCCCGAAGCCCGGTGATGCGGCCATGCGGTACTCCTCGGAAAGGGTCACGTCGAATTGGTTGTGAAACTCATAAATCATTACCGAGGAGCATTTTCAAATTTTATGAAAGTAAGTTTCGCCCACAGACAAGCGCTGTCGCGTTGGGACATGCCCTACACCTGCGTATGAAAATTGGGGGGCTGTTCTTACATGAAGATCAGAGAAGACCGGAAACTCAGCCCAGCGGGCTGAGTCATAGAATGCACACCCACTGTTGCCAGGAAAATCGAGCATGATTCGCACCACATTCGCCGCTGGCGTCCTGCTTCTCGCCGTATGCGGCACTGCCGCCGCTGCCGACAACCCGGCGCTGAAAAAATGCATGGACGGCGCCAACACCACTGCCGATATGGTCAGCTGCAACGTCAAGGAAACCAAGGTGCAAGACACGCGCCTGAACAAAGCCTACAAGACCGCCATCGCCGCCCTGGAAGGCACGCGCCAGCAGCAACTGCAGGACCTGCAGCGCCTGTGGATCAAATACCGTGACGCCAATTGCGCCTTCGCCGGCTCCGCCACCGGCGGCACCATCGACCAAGTCAACGGTTCCGGCTGCGTGCTGGACATGACCCAGACCCGCGCCCAGGAATTGGAAGACCTGGTCGGGCCGTAATGTTGTGGCGAGAGAGCTTGCTCCCGTTGGGCTGCGCAGCGGCCGCAAATCTTGGTAGTAAGCGCCCTCGCCAAAGAGGCTCAATTAGTCGTGATGCACCCGCGCACGCTTGAGCAACTTCTTGCAGCGCTCAGACAAATGCAACACCCGCAGATGCTTGCCGGCCTTGGTATAACGCTCGCGCAAGGTCATCAGCGCGGCAATCGCTGAGTAGTCGACAAAGCTCAGGTGACGACAATCCAGCGTCACCTGATCCGGGTCATTGGACGGGTCGAACTGGTTTAAAAACGGCGTGGTCGAGGCAAAGAACAACGTGCCGTGCAGGCGATAGAGCTTGCTACCGTCGGCTTCCAGGTGCTCATCCGCGTACAACTCACGGGCCTGTTGCCAGGCGAAGTTGAGCGCGGCGATCACGATACCGCACAGTACGGCGGTGGCCAGGTCGGTAAAGACCGTGATCACCGTAACCGCAATAATCACCAGCACATCATTGAGCGGCACTTTGTTGATCACCCGCAGCGACGCCCAGGCGAAGGTCTGCTGGGACACCACGAACATCACCCCCACCAGCGCCGCCAGCGGGATCCGCTCAATCAGCGGTGACAGAAACAGAATGAACAACAGAATCATCACCCCGGCAAACACCCCGGAGAAGCGCCCACGTCCGCCGGAGCTGAGGTTGATCACGGTTTGCCCGATCATCGCGCAACCGCCCATGCCGCCGAAGAGGCCCGAGACCATATTCGCCGCACCCAACGCCACGCTTTCGCGATCAGGATAGCCGCGGGTTTCGGTGATTTCGTCGGTAAGGTTCAGGGTCAGCAGGGTTTCCAGCAGGCCGACCATGGCCATCAAGAAAGCGTAGGGCGCGATGATGCCGAGGGTTTCCAGGGTCCAGGGGATCTGTGGCAACGCGAAGGTCGGCAGGCCACCGGCGATGTGGGCCATGTCGCCGAGGGTGCGGGTTGGCAGACCGAGCAGGTACACCGCCAGGCCCACGCCGAGGATCGCCACCAAGGCCGGCGGTACCGCGCGGGTGAGGCGCGGCAGCAGGTAGACAATGGCCATGGTCGCCGCCACCAGCCCGGTCATCACATACAACGGCGTGCCGCTGAGCCAGGTTTCACCGCTCTTGAAATGCTCCAACTGCGCCAGGGCAATGATGATCGCCAGGCCGTTGACGAACCCGAGCATCACCGAATGCGGCACCATGCGCACCAGCTTGCCCAGGCGCAGCAGGCCGAAGGCGACCATGATCAACCCGCCCAGCAGCACCGTTGCCAGCAAATATTCCACGCCGTGCTGCACCACCAACGCGACGATCACCACCGCCATCGAGCCCGCCGCGCCGGAGACCATACCGGGCCGACCGCCGAACAAGGCCGTCAGGGTGCAGATGATAAAGGCGCCGTATAGGCCCATCAGCGGATTAAGGTGAGCCACCAGAGCAAAGGCGATGCATTCGGGCAGCAGCGCGAAAGACGTGGTGAGGCCGGCCAGGGCATCGGCGCGCAGACGGGTGAGGTTCATGAGGTACCAGGGAGTTGCGGGGGATAAGGCGGGGAATGGTACGGAAATGAGCGGGGTGGGGCTAGTCTGGAAGACCGAGTGGTCGCCATCGGGGGCAAGCCCCCTCCCACACTTGGCCGTGTTCCAGTTTTGGAACGCATTCTAATGTGGGAGGTGGCTTGCTCCCGATGGCCGACTCGGTCTCAAGCGAACATCACACCATTTCGTGACGAATCCACTCGACCACCGACGTGCGCTTTGGTGCCCAGCCCAGCAGTTCTCGGGCGTGCTTGCCGCGCACCCGGCTGTTCGAACCCAGGCCGTAATTGGCCATTTCATAACCCCACTCGGCTTCAGCCTCGGCCAATGGCCAGTCCTGCGGCTTGCCCAGCTTCAGCGCGTCAGCGATGGCCGTGGTCATGTCGACAAACGCCGCTTCGCTGCTTTCCACAAAGTAGAACGTGCCCGGTACGTTCTTCGTCAGCGCCAGCAGGTACAACGCAACCACGTCTTCGATGTGCACGTTGGACCAGATGTTCTGCCCTGTGCCCACATGGCGCACCACCCCACTCTTGCGCGCCTGCTTGAGCAAGCGCGGCAATTGCACGCTGTCACGCTGTACGCCCAGGCTGTGGCCGTAGATCAGGGTGTTGCAGATCACCGCCGAATTCACGCCGTCCTGGGCAGCAGCCAGGATCAGGTTGTCGATGGCCACACGCGCGGCCTTGTCGACGGTCGGCTCCGGCAGGTTGTCTTCGAAATAGATCACGTCGCTGGCCTTACCGCCCGATGCATCGCCCACGATGCTCGAACCGCTGGTGTGCAGGAACGGCTTGTTTGATCCCTGCAAGGCGGTCAACAGCGTTTCTACCGCAGCACGATGGTCGCTGCTGGCGGCGTTGATCACCGCATCGGCCTTGTGCGCTTGCTCGGTAAGCACGGCAGCGTCATCGAGGCTGCCGATCACCGGAGCGATGCCCAGGGCCGTCAGCTCAGCCGCTTGCTCAGCGCTGCGTACCAGGCCGGTGACGTGATGGCCGGCCTTGACCAGGCCGGTGGCAATCGAACCGCCGATAAAACCTGCGGCGCCGGTAACGAATACGTTCATGGAGATTTCTCCTGACTAGGTAAGTGATAGGCCCAGTATCCCGGCCCCACCCTTACCGAATAAGCCCCTGACGCCCAATTCAATCTTGCGTGGCAGTCACGAATCAGCAGGCATACCGCGCCAGTTTGGCCTGGATAAAGTCCAGGAAGCACTGGATGCGCAACGCCAACTGCGAGTTACGGTAGAAGACCGCGTGGATCGGCTGGCGATAACCGCTGTTGAAGGCTTCCAGCACCGGCAACAGGCGGCCGGCGTCGATGTCGGCGCTGGTCATGAAGTTCGACAGGCAACAAATACCCTGCCCCTCCAGCGCCAACTGGCGCAGGGTTTCGCCGCTGGAGGCAGCGATGCTCGGCTGAATCAGCCAGCGGTCACCCTCCACATGGCGCAGCGGCCAGTGGTTGAGGGTTTCGGTCTGACTGAAGCCGAGCAACGTGTGGTCAGCCAACTCGGCCACCGTGGTGGGCGCGCCGTGTTGCTTAAGGTATTCAGGGCTGGCCAGGATATGCAGCGGCGTACAACCGAGGGAACGCGCATGCAAGGTCGAGTCGGCCAGGGCGCCGATGCGAATGGCGATGTCGGTGCTCTGTTCCAGCAGGTCGATGATCAAGTCATCGCTGTTCAACTCCAACTGGATCTGCGGGTACAAGCTGCGAAACTCGGCAATGTACGGCACGATCCCATGCAGCATGAACGGCACGGCCGCGTTGATACGCAGCCGCCCGGCAGGGTTCTTCTGACGTGACGACAGGCGCTCTTCCAGCTCATCCATCTGCGCCAGGATCAGCTTGGCCTGTTCGAAGAAATACTTGCCCTCTTCGGTCAGGTCCATGCGTCGCGTGGTGCGGTTGATCAGCGTGGTGTCGAGCTTGGCTTCCAGGCGCGACAAGGTACGGCTGACCGCCGACGGCGTCTGCCCGACCTGCTCCGCCGCCGCGGAAATCGAGCCGCACTCGATGACGCTGACGAAGATCTGTAGCTCATCGGATCGGGCTTTCACGGACGGTCCTCGTTATCGGTTCAGTGCAGCTTATTACACCGAGAGCTTGAACACCTGCGCCAGATGCTGCTCATAGCGCGCCACGTCTGCCTCGATGGCTGGGCGTTTCATCACATCCACGCACAGGAACGTGGGCAGGCCGGTCATGCCTAGGAACTCGTGGGCCTTGTGGAATGGGAAGTACACCGCGTCCACGCCCTTGGCTTCGAAGAAATCGCTCGGGTCGTCGAAGGCTTGCTGCGGTGCGTTCCAGGTCAGGGACAGCATGTACTGCTTGCCCTGGATCAGGCCGCCACTGCCGTATTTCTGCGAGGCATCGGAACGGGTGCGACCGTCGCTGGCGTACAGGCTGCCATGGCCTTCGGTGAAGACTTCGTCGATGTACTTCTTGACGATCCACGGCGCCCCCATCCACCAACCGGGCATCTGGTAGATGATCACGTCGGCCCAGAGGAACTTGGCCACCTCTTCGGCCACGTCGTAGCCTTCGTCGATATGGGTGACTTTAACGTCGATACCGCCTCGATCCAGCACAGCCAGGGCGGTTTCATGCAGGGTGGTGTTATAGCGGCCATCGGAGTGGGCGAACTTTTTGCCGCCGTTGAGCAGGAGTACTTTTTTCATGGGAGGGGATCCAGAAGGTTGAAAATGTCTGGACGCAGACTATCGGCCCTGACCCTTCGGAATAAGCCGTCACCCGGCAAAATACCTTTGATCAAAAAGCACGAATACCCATGAGATTGTTAACCACTGATCAGCAGATGACCGCCCAACAGGGCCATGCCGATGAAAAATACCCGCTTGAATAACACCGCACTGATGCGCTGGCGCAGCGCTTGGCCCAGCCACATGCCCAGCAGCGCCGGCACCAGCGCGAGCAGCGAGGCACTCACTTCACCGCCGCCCAAGGTGCCACGCCAAGCCAATCCCGCCGCCAGCGCCAGCGTCGACACGGTGAACGACAGGCCGAGGGCCTGTACCAACTGATCGCGACTCAGGCCCAAGGCTTGCAAATACGGCACCGCAGGAATCACGAACACGCCAGTGGCCGAGGTGATCAAGCCGGTGATCAGCCCACACAACGGGCCCAACCAGCGTTCGGTCTGCGGCTTGACCTTGAAGGTGGGCAAAAACAACCCGCTCAACGCATACACCAGCAACGCCGCGCCCAGCGCGCGCACCACCCAGTGCCCACCTTCCATACCAAGCCACACCGTACTCAGCCCGGTGCCGAGGAAAATCAGCACGAGCATCGGCCAAAGGCGTTTGAGCAAGCCACTCAGGTGCCCGCCGAATGCCAGTTGCCAAAGGTTGGTGACCGTTGAAGGAATGATCAGCAACGCCGCAGCCTGCGCCGGCAACATAGCCAAGCCGAGCATGCCCATGGCGACTGTCGGTAAGCCGAGGCCAATTACTCCTTTGACGGTGCCCGCCAGCAGGAACGTGCCAATCACCAGCAAAGTAAAGGCGGGACCGAGGTTTTGGTAGAACGCAAGGAAGGTAATCATGGGCAGAGTGTGCGACTTTTCGATGCGTTCTGAAATTCGCCATATACTGAGGCAGCCTCTTGTTTAGCAAGAGCCTTGGGGCCTCATCGGGGCAAGTCCCCTCCCACTTAGACTGTGTTCACCCATCCAAATGTGGGAAGGGGCTTGCCCCCGATGCGGCCAGTAGAGCCATCCGAGAACCCCACCCATGCACGTTGACCTGATCGATCTGCGCCTCTACCTGCATACCCTGGACACCGGCAACATCACCGCCGGCGCCAGCCGCAGCCATTTATCCCTGGCAGCCGCGAGCGCACGCATCCGCGCTATGGAAGCATCGCTGGGCATCGAATTGCTTGAGCGGGGCCGTCGGGGTGTTACGCCGACACCTGCAGGTAAAGCCCTCGCGCGCCACGCTCGCCTGCTGCTGCAACAGGCCGACCATCTGCAACAGGACCTCGCCGAATACGCCAACGGCATCAAAGGCCAAGTGCGCCTGCTGTGCAACACCACTGCGCTCAGCGAATACCTGCCGGAACTGCTCGCGGACTTTCTACGCGAACACCCCAACCTCGATATCGACCTGCAGGAGTTGCCCAGCCTGCGCATCATCCAGGCCCTGCGTCAGGGCACGGCCGACCTGGGGATCATCTCCGATGCAGTAGACACCCACGGTTTGCAGACCCTGCCCTTTCGCGATGACCCGCTGGTGCTGATCATGCCCCTGGATCATCCCCTGTCAGCGAGCCCGGTGAGTTTTATCGACAGCCTGCAACACGATTACGTCGGCCTCGCGGCCCACAGCGCACTGTCGGTGTACCTGGAAGAACAAGCGCTGCACGCGGGGTTCCGCTTACAGACGCGCATCCGCGCCGAGGGCTTTGATGGGGTGATTCGGATGGTCGCACGAGGTGCTGGCCTGGGCATCGTGCCCCAGGCCGCGTTGGATCGCTGGCCCTTGGCGCGCCACTTCAAGGCCCAGCCTCTGGGAGAAGACTGGGCCCGCCGACAGCTGTTGCTTTGCGCACGTTCGTTCGAGCAACTGCCGGGTTACGCCAAAGCCTTGTTCAACGCCTTGGCCCTGCCCTTGCGGAAGAACCCGTAATACACCGCCGACAGAATCAACAGGAACGGCACGCCAAACACCAACGTCATCTTGAACGCCTCGGTGAAATACGTGGTGATCATCACCGCGCCCATGAGCACCAGACCCAGCAATGTGCTGTAGGGAAACAGGCGCAGTTGGAATGACAGCTTCGCCCCGCCGTGACGCTTGCGATAGCGACGGAAAAACAGGTGCGTGAGGAAGATCATGAACCAGGTGAAGATCGCGCCAAACATCGAGATCGCCATCATCAGGGTGAACGAGCTTTCCGGGTACACCACATTCAACAAGGTCGCCAGGGCAATGCCCGAACTGGACAGCAGCAGTGCATTCAGCGGAATGCCGCTTTTGCTCAACGCGCCCATGGACTTGGGTGCGAAGCCCGCGCGGGACAGGCTGAACATCATGCGTGTAGTGATGTAGAGCTGGCTGTTCATCGCTGACAATGCGGCGATCAGGATCACGAAATTCATCACCCCGGTGGCACCGGGAATGCCGATCGTCTGCATCACTGTGACGAACGGGCTTTGGGTCTGCCCGGCCTGATTCCACGGCACGATGGCCAGCATCAGCGCCAGGGTCAGCAGGTAAAACACCACCAGGCGCACGATGGTCGCGCGAAAGGCCTTCTTCACCGCCTGCTCCGGGTCGGCGGCTTCACCGGCAGCCACAGCGATCATCTCGACGCTCAGGTAACTGAAGATCGACACAATCACGGCAATCCACATGCCGCTCAAGCCATGGGGGAAAAAACCGCCGTGTGCGGTGTAATTCTGCACGCCATACTCCGGGTTGCCGGAGCCGAACACCAAATACACGGCCAGGATGATGAAGCCGACGATGGCGCTGATCTTGATGGTGGAGAACCAGTATTCAAAGTTGCCAAACGTCTTCACGCTGATCGCATTAAGCAGGATCAGCACACTGGAAAACGACACAATCCACACCCACTCCGGCACGTTGGCGAACCAGTACTTCATGTACATCGCCACCGCCGTGACCTCGGCGCCCACCGCCAGCACAATCGCCGCCCAATAGGCATAACGCACCAGAAACCCAGCCAGCGGGCTGATGTAGAACTCGGCATAGGCGCCGAAGGAACCCGAGGTGGAGTGCGCAACGGTCATCTCCGCCAGGCAGCCCATCAACAGCAAGGTGATCAGTGCACCAATGGCGTAGCTCACCAGCACGCTCGGCCCGGCATAACCGATGGCATAGGCGCTGCCCATGAACAACCCAGTGCCGATGGCGCCACCGATGGCGATCATGCTCATCTGGCCGGAAGTGAGCTGGCGCCGAAGGCCCAGTTCGCGTTGGGTGATCTCGGCAAAGCCGGTGTCTGGCGTAGTCACGTGGGGTGCCCCTTTATTATTGTGGTCGCACTATTTGTCTGTTGCCGCAGATCCCTGTGGGAGGGGGCTTGCTCCCGATGGAGGTGTATCAGCTTGCCAATCCGGCGACTGACACACTGCCATCGGGAGCAAGCCCCCTCCCACATGAGGCCTGTGGTGTTTATCCATTGTGTATCTGATGCAAGCCCTCTCCCATAATGTTGTCTGCGTTTATTCAGGTGACGCTGTGGCGGACTTTGAATTGCGGCTGGTCCCAGGTGTTCTCGTCGAGAATCTCACCGAGGATTTCCACAGCGTCCCAGACCTCAGTAAAGCTCGTGTACAACGGCGTAAACCCAAACCGCATAATCCGCGGCTCGCGGTAATCGCCGATCACGCCACGGGCAATCAGAGCCTGAATCACTGCATAACCTTCGGGGTGCTCAAAACTCACATGGCTACCGCGCCGGGCATGCTCACGCGGGGTGATCAACACCAGGCCATGAGCCGCGCAACGGGCTTCAACCAACTCGATAAACAGATCCGTCAACGCCAGGGATTTAGTGCGCAGGCTGGCCATATCAGTCTGCTCAAAAATCGCCAGCCCACATTCCACCATCGCCAGCGAGGTGATCGGTTGGGTGCCGCACAAGTAGCGGGCAATACCGGCGCTCGGCGCATAGTTGGCTTCCATGGCGAACTGCCGGGTATGCCCGAACCAGCCCGAAAGCGGCTGGCGTACGAGGTCGACCAACGCCGGATTGACCCACACAAACGCCTGGGAGCCTGGGCCGCCGTTGAGGTATTTATAAGTGCAGCCAATCGCGTAATCGGCCCCGGCGTTATGCAGATCGATGGGCACCGCGCCCGCCGAGTGCGCCAAATCCCAGATACTCAGCGCGCCACATTCATGGCTCAAGGCCGTAAGCGCCTGCATGTCATACATGTAGCCGGTCTTGTAGTTGACGTGGGTGAGCAGCACCACCGCCACGTCGGCGTCGATGGCCTGGTGCAGTTCGTCCGGGCTGTTCACCAGGCGCAGGGAGTAACCCTGTTGCAGCAATTCAGCCAGACCTTCGGCGATGTACAGGTCGGTGGGAAAGTTGCTTGCTTCGCTGACGATTACCTTGCGCTCTGCTGCGCGTTGGCGCTGCACCGTCAGTGCAGCGCTGAGCACTTTGAACAGGTTAATGGAGGTGGTATCGGTGATCACCACTTCGCCGTCCCGCGCACCGATCAGCGGCGCAAGGCGATTGCCCAGGCGCTGGGACAAGCCTGCCCAACCGGCGCTGTTCCAACTGCGGATCAAGCCATTGCCCCACTCCTCGGCAATCACCTGTTGCGCCCGCGCCAGCGATGCCACCGGACGCGCGCCAAGGGAGTTACCGTCGAGGTAGATCACACCCTCCGGCAAGGAAAATTGATTGCGCAACGGCGCCAGCGGGTCCTGGGCGTCGAGGGCTTGGCAATGGCTTCGGGTGGTCATGGATAGTCCTGGTTTTTATAGGCGGGAATGAACCAAATAATGAACGAAGCTTTAGAGAATTTTCGTGCAAAGTGGTGGGTAACAGGCTAATTAAGCAGTAGGAAATTCGAATTTAACCCCTAAACACGCGGATTTATTCAAACCATGATTCTTGACGCCACCGACCTGCGCCTCCTGCATTTCCTGCAACAGGATGGCCGTATCAGCAACCAGGAACTGGCGGAAAAAGTCGCACTGTCGCCCTCCGCCTGCCTGCGCCGTTTGCGTCTGCTGGAGAGTGAAGGAATCATCAGCGGCTACCGCGCAGTGCTGAATGCCGAGCAATTGGGGATCGAGCTGGAAGCCATCGTCCACCTGTCGTTGCGCCAGGATGTGGAGGATTGGCATGAGACGTTTATCAAGAAGGTGCAAGGCTGGCCGGAAGTGGCCAGCGCCTATGTGATCACCGGCGCCAGCAACTATGTGCTGCGGGTGCAGGCGCGCAACCTCAAGCACTTTTCGGACTTTATCGTGAACCACCTGAACCGCACGGCGGGGGTGATGGATATACGCTCGGAAATCGTGCTGCAGAAGATCAAGGATAAGGATGAGGTGCTTGATCTCGTCGTACGCAAATAGTCAGCCACGCCTAAGTTCAAATGTGGGAGGGGGATTGCCCCCGATGGCGGTGTGTCAGTCACTTAAATGTTGACTGATCCGCCGCTATCGGGAGCAAGCCCCCTCCCACATTTTTGACCGAATTTAGTCTTCGAGGGCGCGGACTCGCTGCATGCGTTTCTGTTCTACCGGCGCATCAGCCGTCTGCAACTCAAAATCAAAATCAATCTGTGCAAACCGCCCTTCCACCCCAAACTCCCGCGCCAGTTGCTGATCGTCGCTGAAGCGAATCTCGGCAATTAATTCATCCCGCGTCGCGTAGGCAAAGTCATCGTGCAGGTACGGGTCATCCGACAGGTTGATCTGTGTCGTCAGGTGCCGATGCCCCGGCGCCGAGATGAAGAAGTGGATATGTGCCGGCCGCTGCCCGTGGCGCCCCAGTTGATCGAGCAGTTGCTGGGTCGGTCCAGTCGGCGGGCAGCCGTAGCCCGACGGCACGATGCTGCGAAAACGGTAGTTACCCTGGGCGTCGGTCTCTATGCGACGGCGCAGGTTAAATTCCGACTGGGTGTTATCGAACCAGGAATAAGTGCCGCCCGTGTTGGCCTGCCACACATCCACAATCGCCCCAGCCAACGGTTTACCGTTGGTGTCGCGCACTTGTCCGCGCATGAACAGCGGCACTGCGGCATCCGTCCCGTCATCCAACCGCGCTTCGTACTGGGACAGCGGCGCACCGGCCACGTACAGCGGGCCTTCGATGGTACGTGGCGTGCCGCCGGATTTGCCGGCTTCTTCATCGGCGGCGTCCATCAACATGTCCAGGTAGTGCTCCAGGCCCAACCCGGCGGCAAGCAGTCCGGCTTCCTGGTTCTTGCCCAGTTCGTTGATGTAGTTGACCGCCTTCCAGAACTCTTCCGGCGTCACGTCCAGGTCTTCGATGATGTTCACGGTGTCGCGCAAAATCCGGTAGATCAGCGCTTTGGTGCGCGGGTTACCGCCGTCATTAAGGTTGCCGCTGGCTTCTTCGAGAAACTGTTGGGCGTGGGCAGTCTGGGACAGTCGGATGGACATGGTGCGATCCTCATCTTGTAATTGTTAGGTGTAGAACAGGCTTAACGGTCGTCCTCATGGATCGACGAAGGGTGCCGGCACAGGGCGTTCACTTCGATGGCCATGTAGGGATAAAGCGGCAGTTGCATCAGCAGGTCGTGCAGCTCTTGCACGCTGTCGACATCGAACACGCTGTAGTTGGCGTAAAGCCCAGCGATGCGCCACAGGTGGCGCCATTTGCCTTGCTCTTGTAAACGTCGAGCCAGGGCTTTTTCGTCGGCCTTGAGGCGGGCGGCGCGCTCCGGATTCATGTCGACGGGCAGATTCACGGTCATTTTTACGTGGAACAACATGGCAAGCGCCTCTTAGTGTTTGTCACGACGGAAGAACGCCAGACGCTCTTCATCGATGGCCAGGCCCAGGCCCGGCGCAGTGGAGACATGCAACTGAAAATCTCGGTACACCGGCGGTTCGGTGAGGATGTCTTCGGTGAGCAGCAGCGGACCGAACAGTTCGGTGTCCCACGCCAGCTTGTTCAAGGTCAGGAACGCATGGGCCGAGGCCAGGGTGCCGATGCCGCCTTCGAGCATGGTGCCACCGTACAGGCCGATACCCGCCGCTTCAGCAATCGCGGCCGTGCGCAAAACCGCACGCGGGCCGCCGTTCTTGGCGATCTTCAGGGCGAACACTGACGCCGCACCTTCACGGGCGAGGTTGAAGGCATCCTCGACACATTCGATGGATTCATCCGCCATGATCGGCGCCGGGCTCGACAGGTTCAGCCGGGCCATGCCGCTACGGTTATTGCGCGAGATCGGTTGTTCGATCAGGTCGATGCCGTTGTCGCCAAGCACCTTGCACGCGCGCAGGGCGACGGCCTCATCCCAGGCCTGATTGACGTCGACACGCACACTGGCGCGCTCGCCCAAGGCCTTTTTGATCGCGATCACATGAGCGAGGTCGCGACCGACTTCACCGGCGCCGATCTTGAGTTTGAAGATGCGGTGGCGACGCAGGTCGAGCATCTTTTCGGCTTCGGCGATGTCTTGTTCGGTGTTGCCGCTGGCCAAGGTCCAGGCCACCGGCAACGCGTCACGTACACGGCCGCCGAGCAGCTCGCTCACCGGCAGGTTCAGGCGCTTGCCCAATGCATCGAGCAACGCGCTTTCAATACCGGACTTGGCAAAGGTATTGCCGCGAATACTGCGCTCCAGGCGCAACATGGCGGCGTTGATGTTGCTGGCGTCCTGGCCGATCAGCAGCGGCGCGAAGTGGCGGTCGATATTGATTTTGATGCTGTCGGGACTCTCGTTGCCGTAGCTCAGACCGCCGATGGTGGTGGACTCACCGATGCCTTCGATGCCGTCGGCGCAACGCACGCGGATGATCACCAGGGTCTGGTTCTGCATCGTGTGCATTGCCAGCTTGTGCGGGCGAATGGTGGGGAGGTCGACGATAATGGTCTCGATCGACTCAATGGCGCAAATCGGCATGGCAATACCCGCTGGGTTCTTTATAGGTCTGCGCTGATTCTGTTCCCGCTCTTTGCGTGGAGCCAATATAGAATTAGTCTCGAACAATACTCTCAAGGTATGAAAGGAGCCGTCATGGAACTGCGTCATCTGCGCTACTTCCAGGTGCTGGGCGAAACCCTCAACTTCACCCGGGCCGCCGAACGCCTGCACATCGCCCAACCACCGTTGAGCCGGCAGATCCAGCAACTGGAGGATGAGCTGGGGGTGATTCTGCTGGAACGCGGCCGCCCACTGCGACTGACCGAAGCCGGGCGGTTTTTCTATGAACACGCCAATGTGCTGCTCGAACAGTTGAACAAGGTCTGCGACAGCACCCGGCGCATCGGCCAGGGCGAAAAGACCTGGCTGGGCATCGGCTTTGCGCCGTCGACTTTGTATGGCGTACTGCCCGAGCTGATCCGGCGGCTGCGCAGCCATGACGCGCTGGAGCTGGAATTGGGTTTGTCCGAGATGACCACCCTGCAGCAGGTCGAAGCGCTCAAGGCCGGGCGCATTGATGTCGGCTTCGGGCGTATCCGCATCGACGACCCAGCCATTGACCAGCGTGTACTGGTGGAGGATCGACTGGTGGCGGTACTGCCTGCCGGCCACCCGCTGCTGGCGGCGCCGGCCACCCTCGCCCAATTGGCCGCCGAGCCGTTTGTGCTCTACCCCGGCAACCCACGCCCCAGTTATGCCGACCATGTGATCGCGCTGTTCGATACCCACGGTTTAAGCCTCAAGGTGGCGCAGTGGACTAACGAGCTGCAGACCGCGATTGGCCTGGTTGGCGCTGGCATGGGCGTGACGCTGGTGCCTGCGTCGGTGCAGGTGCTGCATCGGGCGGATATCGGTTACACGCCGATTGTGGAAACCACCGCGACCTCGCCGATTATTCTCAGCCGAAGGGTGAATGATCAGTCGCCGGGGCTTAGTCATTGCCTGCAGTTGGTGGAAGAACTGATCTGAAACGCTATAAACACTGCGATCTCCCTGTGGGAGGGGGCTTGCCCCCGATTGCGCTGGGCCAGTTAACGAATGGGCTGACTGATCCACCGTTATCGGGGGCAAGCCCCCTCCCACATTTTGCTCTTCATCAGGCTCAAGTACTGCGCAGGCGATTGCGCTGCAGCGTCTGGCTGGGCGACTCATCAAACAGCTTGCGATACTCCGCCGAAAACCGTCCCAAGTGAGTAAAGCCCCAGCCCAAGGCAATCTCGGAGATGGTACGAATTGAACCGTGCTCAAGGATTTCCTGGCGCACCGCGCCCAGTCGGTACTTCTTCAGGTAGGCCATCGGCGACAGGGCAAAGTACTTGCGGAAAGCGTCGAACAGCTTGAAGCGCGACACGCCTGCTGCGGCTTCGAGGTCTTCCAGGTGCAGCGCTTCGCGGGCGTTGTCGTGAATGTATTGGCGCGCGCGGATCAAGTAATGCGGCAGTTTCACGCCCAGTACGTCGCGCAGTTCTTCGGAGTAATTATTGGGCTGGGCCAGGATCAACCCCTTGATCAGCGAGCTTTCCAGATCCCGGGTAAACGCGGCCTGTTCATACAACTCGCTGCTGCGCTCCAGTTCGGCAATGAAGTAACGCGCCATGCGCCACCACGAGGCCGGGGCGCCATCCACCGCATCCATCACCGACTCAAAGCGCAGCGGTGCGTCGATGGGCCGTTGCAACAAACCTTCCAGTGACTCACTCATCGCTGCCCGCGTAATCACCACTTGCAGCTTGCGACAGTCCCCGGAAATCGCCAGCACCTGGTGCTCGTTGGGCGAGATGATCACGCCTTGGTCGCGGTTGGAACTCAGGCGCTCACCGTTCTTGCTCAACTCCTGCTCACCCACCAACGGAAGGCTGAGGCTGTAGCTGCTGAAGTGCTCGGCATCCTCGATATCGATGGTCACGTCGGTGCCGTATTCGATCACGCCCAAGGTGGTCGCGCGGGACTTAAACACATTGGCGCTGTGGTGAAAACGCAGGCGCTCCGGGGTCGTCGTCGCCAGGCGGTGCGGCCCGCAGATGCCGGACATCCAGCTGCGGGCGCCTTCGAGGTCGAAGCGTTGGATATGGATATCGCGTGTCTGGCTGCTCATCAGGGTGCACCCACGGCGGTTAGGCGTTTGCGCGCTCTGACGGCGCGTCGTTATCGTTGTTGGACAGCAAGTTCTGCGCCACGCCGGTGGTAGCGCCACTGGGTGGATAGCAAGGGCCGACTATGTGGATAAGTCACCGGTTTTCATGCCCCTCGCGCCCTATGACAGTAGCGCATGACGTTACCTCGCCGCACCGTATTGGGTACTCCGCGCCCAACTTTGCGGCCCATCTTCCCCCATTAAGCGGATAGCCCACGCCCTGCCCCGCTGCCTCTAATAAACCACCGATTAGCCCTATCAAAAAGGTGCCTCCCATGAGTGGTGCAAGAAGCGTCGAGCAGTGGAAAAGTTTTATCGAAAGCTGCCTGGATTTTCGTCCGGCAGACGAAGTGTTCCGTATCGCCCGGGACATGTTCACCGAGCCGCAACTGTTCGACCTGGAGATGGAACTGATCTTCGAAAAGAACTGGATCTACGCCTGCCACGAAAGCGAACTGGCCCATAACCATGACTTCGTGACCATGCGCGCCGGGCGCCAGCCGATGATTATCACCCGCGATGGCGAAGGCCAGCTCAATGCGCTGATCAACGCCTGCCAGCATCGCGGCACCACCCTCACCCGCGTCGGCAAGGGCAACCAGTCCACCTTTACCTGCCCGTTCCACGCCTGGTGTTACAAGAGCGATGGCCGGTTGGTGAAGGTCAAGGCGCCGGGGGAATACCCGGAAGGTTTCGACAAAGCCACCCGCGGCCTTAAAAAAGCGCGAATCGAAAGCTACAAAGGTTTTGTGTTTATCAGTCTGGACGTGAACGGCACGGACAGCCTGGAAGACTTCCTCGGCGATGCCAAAGTGTTCTTCGACATGATGGTCGCGCAATCCGCCACCGGTGAGCTGGAAGTGCTGCCGGGAAAATCCGCCTACACCTACGACGGCAACTGGAAGCTGCAGAACGAAAACGGTCTGGACGGTTATCACGTGAGCACCGTGCACTACAACTACGTGGCCACGGTGCAGCATCGCCAACAGGTGAATACCGAGAACGGCACCGGTTCCGGCACCACACTGGACTACAGCAAACTCGGTGCAGGCGACGCGAATACCGATGACGGTTGGTTCGCCTTCAACAACGGCCACAGCCTGTTGTTCAGCGACATGCCCAACCCGACCGTGCGTTCCGGCTACGCCACCATCATGCCGCGCCTGGTGGAAGAACACGGCCAGCAAAAAGCCGAATGGATGATGCACCGCCTGCGCAATCTGAACATCTATCCGAGCCTGTTCTTCCTCGATCAGATCAGCTCGCAACTGCGCATCATCCGCCCGGTTGCGTGGAACAAGACCGAGATCATCAGCCAATGCCTGGGGGTGAAAAACGAGTCCGACGCTGACCGCGAAAACCGCATTCGCCAATTCGAGGATTTCTTCAACGTATCGGGCATGGGCACGCCGGACGACCTGGTGGAATTTCGTGAAGCCCAGCGTGGTTTCCAAGGCCGCCTGGAGCGCTGGAGCGATATCTCCCGTGGCAGCCATCGCTGGGAGACCGGCCCGACACCGAACAGTGAAGCCATCGGCATCCAACCGGCCATGACCGGCACTGAATTCACCCACGAAGGGCTGTACGTCAACCAGCACCGCAACTGGCAGCAGTTCCTGCTCAACGGCCTTGATCGACAAGCGCTGACACTGCGGGAGGTGCAATGATGAATGCCCAACTGCAATACAGGATCGAGCAGTTTTTCTACCGAAAATCCGAACTCTGCGACGCCCAAGACTGGGACGCCTATGTGCAGCTGTTCGACCCGCAGAGCGAGTTCCATCTGCCGCAATGGGACTCGGAGCATGTGTACACCCGCGATCCCAAACGCGAGATGTCGTTGATCTACTACGCCAACCGCTCAGGCCTGGAAGACCGAGTCTTTCGCCTGCGCACCGGCAAGGCAGCCTCGGCCACGCCAATGCCGCGCACCTTGCACCTGATCAATAACGTGCGCATCGCAGAACAGGCGGATGGCTCGCTGGAAGTGAAGCTGAACTGGCACACGCTGTTCTATCGGCTGGCGACTTCGGAGCAGTTTTACGGACAGGCCACTTACCGCCTCAAACCTGAGGGAGACAGTTGGCTGATCACTCGCAAGCATGCGCTGCTGCTCAACGACACCATCAACTCGGTGCTGGATTTCTATCACCTCTAAAGCACCCTTGTTGTGGTGGTGAGCGGGCTTTTTGTGGTGAGCGGGCTTGCCCCGCGCTGGGGCGCGCAGCGGCCCATGGTGCAAGCACTGCGGTTTGACGGGAAAAATGCGGCGACTCTCATGTGGCTGCTTCGCAGCCCAGCGCGGGGCAAGACCGCTCACCCCAACAGGCCGTACATACGTCATAAATATGCAGAGAACAACACATGAATCACAAAGTGGCCTTCAGTTTTGCCGACGGCAAGACCCTGTTTTTCCCCGTGGGCGCCCATGAAATCCTATTGGATGCGGCCCTGCGCAATGGCATCAAGATCCCCCTGGATTGCCGCGAAGGTGTATGCGGCACCTGCCAGGGTCGTTGCGAATCGGGCGACTACACCCAGGACTACGTGGACGACGAAGCCCTCTCAAGCCTCGACCTGCAACACCGCAAGATGCTCAGTTGCCAGACGCGGGTGAAGTCCGACGCCACCTTCTACTTCGACTTTGATTCGAGCTTGTGCAATGCACCGAACCCGGTGCAGGTGCGCGGAACGGTCAGCAAGGTGCAATTGGTGTCGGCCAGTACGGCGATCCTCAACGTGCAGTTGGACGCGCCACTGGATTTTCTACCCGGCCAATATGCACGCCTCTCGGTGCCAGGCACGGACAGTTGGCGTTCCTACTCTTTCGCCAACCTGGCGGGCAATCAGGTGCAGTTTCTGATCCGCTTGCTGCCCGATGGGGTGATGAGCAACTACCTGCGTGAGCGCTGCCAAATCGGCGATGAACTGCTGATGGAGGCACCGCTGGGTGCGTTCTACCTTCGGCACGTCACCCAACCGCTGGTGCTGGTCGCCGGCGGCACCGGGTTGTCGGCGCTGCTGGGCATGCTCGATCAACTGGCCGCCACTGGCTGCGACCAGCCGGTGCATCTCTACTATGGCGTGCGCGGTGCCGAGGACTTATGCGAAGCAACACGCATCGCGGCCTACGCGGCGAAACTGCCGGGTTTTCGCTACACCGAAGTCCTCAGCGACCCCGCAGATGACTGGCCCGGAAAGCGCGGCTACCTCACCCAACATTTCGACTTGGCCGAATTGCGGGACGGATCGGCGGATATGTATGTCTGCGGGCCCCCTCCAATGGTCGAATCCATCCAACAATGGCTGGCGGATCAGGCACTTGATGGCGTTCAGCTGTATTACGAAAAGTTTACGCAGAGTAATATCTGACTCCTCAGCACTTCTGAGGGGCTGGTGCGGCGTGCAATCAACCCCAAGAAAAACAAGTAGAAGGGAACGTTAATGGCGGATGACATGGTTAACCCGGTGGGCCTCAAGCGTGGCCTGAAGAACCGGCATATTCAGCTGATCGCCTTGGGAGGGGCGATTGGCACGGGGTTGTTCCTCGGCTCGGCCGGGGTGCTCAAGTCGGCGGGCCCGTCGATGATCCTGGGCTACGCGATTGCGGGTTTCATTGCGTTCCTGATCATGCGCCAGCTCGGTGAAATGATCGTCGAAGAGCCGGTGGCCGGCTCGTTCAGCCACTTCGCCCACAAATACTGGGGCGGCTACGCGGGCTTCCTGGCCGGCTGGAACTACTGGGTGCTGTACGTACTGGTGGGCATGGCCGAACTGACGGCCGTGGGCAAGTACATCCAGTTCTGGTGGCCGGAGATCCCGACCTGGGTCAGCGCGCTGGTGTTCTTTGTCGCGGTGAACCTGATCAACACCCTGAACGTGAAGTTCTTCGGTGAAACCGAGTTCTGGTTCGCAATCATCAAGGTGGTGGCGATTGTCGGCATGATCGTGCTCGGCTGCTACCTGCTGTTCAGCGGCACCGGCGGCCCGCAAGCGTCCATCAGTAACCTGTGGAGCCACGGCGGGTTCTTCCCGAATGGCGGCATGGGGCTGTTGATGTCGATGGCGTTCATCATGTTTTCGTTCGGTGGCCTGGAGCTGGTGGGTATTACCGCCGCCGAAGCCACCGAACCGCGCAAAGTGATTCCCAAAGCGATCAACCAGGTGGTCTACCGGATCCTGATCTTCTACGTCGGTGCCCTGACCGTGCTGCTGTCGCTGTACCCATGGGACCAACTGCTGCAAACCCTCGGCGCGTCGGGCGACCCCTACAGCGGCAGCCCGTTTGTGCAGATCTTCTCGCTGATCGGTAACGACACCGCCGCGCACATCCTCAACTTCGTGGTGCTGACCGCGGCGCTGTCGGTGTACAACAGCGGCGTGTACTGCAACAGCCGTATGCTGTTCGGCCTGGCCGAGCAAGGCGATGCGCCAAAAGCGCTGATGAAGCTCAACAAGCAAGGCGTGCCGCTGCGTGCCCTGGCGATCTCGGCGTTGGTGACGATGCTGTGCGTGGTGGTCAACTACGTGGCGCCGCAGAGTGCGCTGGAGTTGCTGTTTGCGCTGGTGGTTGCGTCGCTGATGATCAACTGGGCGCTGATCAGCATCACCCACATCAAGTTCCGCAAGGCCATGGGCGAGCAAGGCGTGACGCCATCGTTCAAGACCTTCTGGTTCCCGTTCAGCAACTACCTGTGCCTGGCGTTCATGCTGATGATCATCAGCGTGATGCTGGCGATCCCGGGTATTCGCGAGTCGGTGTATGCGATGCCGATTTGGGTGGGGATTATCTATGTGGCTTACCGTTTGCGAGTGAGTAAGGCGAAAGCGGTAGCCGCCACGCAGTAATACCCATGTGGGAGGGGGCTTGCCCCCTCCCACATTTGATTGCATTGCAAATGAAAAGCCCCGGTAATCCGGGGCTTTTTGTTTACAGCGTGGAGCGCACTCGCCACAACTCGGGGAACAGCACGGTGTCGAGCATCTTGCGCAGATACCCCACGCCTTCGGTGCCGCCAGTACCGGGTTGGAAACCGATGATGCGCTCAACGGTGGTCACATGCCGGAAGCGCCACTGGCGGAACGAATCTTCCAGATCGATAAACTTCTCAGCCAACTGATACAAATCCCAATAACGGCTCGGATCGCGATACACCTCGCGCCACGCCGCCTCCACCGACTCATCGTGAACGGTCGCCGCCGTCGGGTCGCGCTCGGCGCGTTGGGGATCAATCGCAAGGCCCGCCTTGGTCATCAAGTTGATCGCTTCGTCATACAGCGACGGCGTGGCAATCGCCACTTTCAACTCGTTCAACAACTCCGGCCGATGGGCGTGAGGCCGCAACAGCGCCGCGCTTTTATTGCCGAGGATAAATTCGATCTCGCGGTACTGGAACGACTGGAACCCGGACGATTGCCCCAGGAACGGACGAATCGCTTTGTATTCCGAAGGCGTCATGGTCGCCAGCACGGCCCAGGCGTGCACCAGTTGGTCAAAGATCCGCGACACCCGCGCCAGCATCTTGAACGCTGGCGGCAACTCGCCCAGTCGCACATGCTCACGGGCGGCCTTGAGTTCGTGGAGCATCAGTTTCATCCACAGCTCAGAGGTCTGGTGCTGGATGATGAAGAGCATTTCGTTGTGGTCCGGCGACAGCGGGTGCTGGGCGCTGAGGACTTTGCCCAGGTCCAGGTAGTCGCCGTAGCTCATGGACTCGGAAAAATTCAGCTCGGCGTTATGCCATTCTTCCGGCGGTTGGTAGTCAGCAGAGAAGGGACATTGGCTCATCGCGTGGGCTCCTTGAGCGGACGGAGAATAGCGCGGACCGGGCTGGCGTCCAGGTTGGCAAAGCGCAGCGGCAGCGCGATCAGTTCGTAGTCGCCTTCCGCTACCTCGTCGAGCACGATGCCTTCGAGAATCGCCATCCCATGCCGGGCCACGGCGTTGTGGGAATCCATGGTCTTGGACTGTTGCGGATCCAGCGAGGGCGTGTCGATACCGATCAGGCGCACGCCCAGGCTGGCGAGCAGCTCAATGGTTTGCGGCGCGATGGCGGTGAAATTCGAATCCCATTCGGTCAGCGGCGCGTGTGGATAAGTACGCAGCAACACACGCTCCGGCAAGTTATCCACACGTCCTTCTAATTGATGCGGTTGCACCAGCGCGCCGCTGCCGAGGCAATGCAGCACCCGACACGGGCCCATGTACACGTCCAACGACACTTCACCGATGGGTGCACCGTCCGCGCTGTAGTGCAGCGGCGCATCCACGTGGGCGCCAGTGTGCGGTGACAAGGTAATGCGCCCTACATTCACCGGGCACTCCGGGCCGAACTGCCACACGCGCTCTTCCTGGAACGGCGTATCACCCGGCCAGGTCGGGGTCGCCGTACTCAAGGGCGGGCTGATATCCCACCACGTTTTTATTGGGTTCATTTAAAGGCTCTCGGCGGTTACTGGGGTGAATGATACGAGGGCCAGGGCTGAATTTTCTTGCGAATTCCTGCGCCAAGCGGGAAATCTTTCGCACTTACTGCGAGGAAATTACTTATTTACGCTCAGAAGTGTCGCCTGGCCACGGTGGAGCTGCCACCAAGGATTAATGTGGGAGGGGGCTTGCCCTCGATGGCGGTGGGTCAGTTGACACAAGTGCAGGCTGACCCGGCGCCATCGGGGGCAAGCCCCCTCCCACATTGACTGCACATAGCCTGAGGAGTCGCATTCACCTGCGCTTCTGGGCATCCCGATGTCGAGTTCAGACCACTGGCGCAACGCACAAGGCCTTAGGGTGCATCTTCCCATTACCTGCCTCGGAGCCATCATGTCCACGCCCATTACCGTACTGCGCGACACCCATCCCCTGCCGGTCCTGGATGCCTGCAAATGGGAAAAACTCGAAGGCGATCCGCACACCGTCAACCTCAACGCCTACACCAGCGAAGACGGCAGCAAGATCATGGGCACCTGGATCTGCACCCCGGGCAAGTGGTACGTGGATTATGTGAAGTGGGAGTACTGCCACTTCCAGGAAGGCTACTGCATCATCACCCCTGAAGGGATGGAGCCGATTCACCTGCGGGCTGGGGATATCTTTGTGGTAGAGCCGGGGATGAAGGGGACATGGGAAGTGGTCGAGACGGTGCGCAAGTATTTTGTATTCGCCTGAGTTTTTTGTGGTGCACCGGTTTACCGAGCTGAGCCACTTATTGAGGTGCTCCGATTTACCGAGCTGACCCACTTATTGTGGTGCTCCGGTTTACCGAGCTGACCCACTTATTGTGGTGCTCCGGTTTACTGAGCTGAGCCACTTATTGTGGTGCTCCGGTTTACCGAGCTGAGCCACTTATTGTGGTGCTCCGGTTTACTGAGCTGAGCCACTTATTGTGGTGAGCGGGCTTGCCCCGCGCTGGGCTGCGAAGCGGCCCTGACGACAAACGCCGCATTCTTTCTGAAAGAATGCGGCGTTTTCATTGGGGCCGCTTCGCAGCCCAGCGCGGGGCAAGCCCGCTCACTACAATTGCCGTCCCACCGGTGGGTTATTTGGGCTTGCGATAGCTGTTGATAATCGCCGAGAAGTCCTGCCCCCCTTCCCCACGCTGACTCATCGATTGGTACAACTGCTGAGCCACTGCACCCAAAATCACGGGTTGTTTCGCCTGGCGAGCCGCTTCGGTAGCCAGGCCCAAATCCTTGAGCATCAGGTCGGCACCAAACCCGCCTGTGTAACCTCGGGATGACGGCGCCGTTTCGATCACGCCCGGCCATGGGTTGTAGGTGTCCGAACTCCAGCAGCGCCCGGTGGAGCTGTTGATGATCCCGGCCAGCACTTGGGTGTCGATGCCCAGTGCATCACCCAATGCCATAGCCTCGCTGACGCCAACCATGCTGATGCCCAGCAGCAGGTTGTTGCAGATCTTGGCGATTTGCCCCGTGCCCACGTCACCGCAATGCACGATGTTGCGGCCCATCTGCGCCAGCACCGGTTGCAGGGTGGCGAACAGTTCCGGGGTGGCGCCGACCATGAAGGTCAACGTCCCTGCGCCAGCGCCGCCGGTGCCGCCAGAGACTGGAGCATCAGCTATCACCACGCCTTGCTTGGCCGCAGCAGCGGCAACATCGCGGATGGTTTGCGGGTCGATGGTGCTGCAATCCACGGCGGGCACGCCTTTGCCGATGCCGGCCAGCACGCCGTCTTCATTCAGCCAGACGCTACGTACATGGGCAGCGGCGGGCAGCATGGTAATCACCAGCTCGGCGCCTTGTGCAGCTTCACGCGGTGAGCCTGTGACGGTGGCGCCCAGTTCTGCGAACTCCTTGAACACGCCTGGATTAACGTCGAATACATTCAGCTTATTCCCAGCCAAAAGCAGGTTACGGGCCATTGGCGCGCCCATATTGCCCAAGCCGATAAATGCAATCTTCATGGTCGTCTCCCGAATCAGCGCAGGTTGATGGTGGTGTTGACGCCATCGTTGACCGTGTCGTCATCGAACCAGCGGCTGGTGACGGTTTTGGTCTGGGTGTAGAACTGCACCACTTGCTTACCGTACGGGCCGAGGTCGCCGAGCTTGGAGCCACGGGAACCGGTGAAGCTGAAGAACGGCACCGGCACCGGAATCGGGATGTTGATGCCGACTTGGCCTACATCGATTTCACTCTGGAACTTACGCGCCGCCGCACCGCTTTGGGTGAACAGCCCGGTGCCGTTGCCAAACGGGTTGGCGTTGACCAGCGCGATGGCTTCATCGAGGGTGTCGACTTCCAACACCACCAGCACCGGGCCGAAAATTTCCTGGGTGTAGATCTGCATGTCGGTAGTCACGCCCGAGAACAGGGTCGGACCGACGAAGTTGCCTTGCTCGAAGCCCGGCACCTGAATGTCGCGGCCATCCAGCTCCAGCTTGGCGCCTTCTTTCACGCCGCTTTCGATCAACTCCAGGATACGGGCCTTGGCGCGCTTGGAAATCACCGGGCCGACATCCGTGCCCGCTTCACTACCGGCGTTGACCTTGAGCTTTTGCGCCAGCGCCTTGAGATCCGGCAGCCACTGTTTGGACGCCCCCACCAGCACGACCACCGAGGTGGCCATGCAACGCTGGCCCGCCGCGCCGAAACCGGCACCGACCAGAGCATTGAGGGTGTGTTCGCGGTTGGCATCCGGCAGCACCACGGCGTGGTTCTTGGCGCCCATCATCGATTGCACGCGCTTGCCGTGCTTGCCCGCCAGGTCGTAGACGTGGGTACCGACGGCCGTCGAACCGACGAAGGACACGGCCTTGATGTCTTTATGGGTGCACAGCGCATCCACCACAGCCTTTCCGCCGTGCACCACGTTCAGCACGCCAGGCGGCACACCAGCTTCCAGCGCCAGCTCCACCAGCAGTAGGGTCGACAGCGGGTCTTGTTCGGACGGCTTGAGGACGAAGGTATTACCGCAGGCGATGGCCATCGGGAACATCCACAGCGGAATCATTGCCGGGAAGTTGAACGGGGTAATGCCGGCACACACGCCGATGGGCTGACGCAGGGTGTAAGTGTCGACACCACCCGCGACGTTCTCGGCGAACTCGCCCATTTGCAGGGTGCCGATGGAACAGGCGTGCTCCACCACTTCCAGGCCACGGAAAATGTCGCCCTCGGCATCGGCAATGGTCTTACCCTGCTCGGCGCTGAGGACTACGGCGATGCGTTTGGAATGCTCGCGGATCAAGGCTTGTAGCTTGAGCATGATGCGCATGCGCGCGCCGATCGGCGTCAGCTTCCAGGTCTGGAAGGCGCGATGGGCTGCGTCGATGGCGGCGTTGACTTCATCGGCCGTGGCGAACGGGACTTTGGCCAGCACTTGCTGGGTAGCCGGGTTGACGATGTCTTGCCACTCGGTGGTCTTGGACTCGACCCACTCGCCGTTGATCAGCAACTTGACCTGTTGCACGGAAATATCGGCAGATGCGTTCATGTGGTCTCCAAATCTTATATTTATGCTAGAGAACCAAGGCGTTGAATCGCCTTGAAGAATGAGGCGTTCGGACTGTTTTTGGAGTATAGATGTGCAAATCTCTAATAAGAACGCACATAAAAGCCGGTCCAATATGCAAAAAAACATCACATCACTGGGCTCCCTGAACTGGGACGACCTGAAGTTTTTCCTCGAAGTGGCCCGCACGCGCAAGGCCAGCGTCGCCGCCAAACGCCTGGCGGTGGACTACACCACCGTGTCGCGGCGCATCAGTTCACTGGAAGTGTCCCTCGGCACGTTGCTGTTCGAAAAATCCCGGACCAACGGCTTCGTCCTGACACCCGAAGGTCAGCGTCTGCTGGGTTACGCCGAGTCCATCGAAAGCACCCTGCACATGGCCTGCGAGCAAGTCTCGGGCTCCGGCGTTGCGCTGTCCGGCCATGTGCGCATGGGCTGCACCGAAGGCTTTGGCAGCTTTTTCGTGACCCCGCAGTTGAGCCACTTTGTCGACACGTATCCCGCGATCTCGGTAGACATCCTGCCCCTGCCCCACTTCATCAGCCTGTCCAAACGCGAAGCCGACATCGTCATCGCCCTGGAACGCCCGGAACACGGGCCCTACGTGTGCTGCAAACTGTGCGACTACAAGCTGCAGCTGTATGCGACCCAGGAATACCTCGACCAACATCCGCCCATCCGCAAACCCGCGGATTTGGCCGAGCATCCGTTTATCAGCTACGTGGACGACCTGGCGTTCAGCTCCGAGCTGCTTTACTTGGCCAACGTAGTGCCCGGCGCCAGCGCCAGCCTGCGCAGCACCAGCGTGATTGCGCAGTACGTGGCCGCGCAGCAGGGCCGGTCGATGGCGATCTTGCCGTGCTTTCTGGCAGCGCAAGATCCACGGTTGTTGCCCGTGCTGGGGGAGCAGATTGCGATTACGCGGCAGTTCTGGATGTATTGCCGGGAAGATTTGAGGAAGCTGAAGCGGATTACGTTGTTGTGGGATTACATCAGGGAAGTGACGGAGCAGAACCAGGGGTTGTTGATGGGGGAGACGCGGGAGATCACGTTCGCGGATTAAAGGGCCAGCGCCGACGATTTTTTAAGAAGCGGTTTGCTTACTTTTGCGCTTTTCAAAAGTGAGCCGCCGTAAGGGCGGAACCCTGAGTCGCCGTTACCGCAGCAACGGGTATGTACTCGGCCAGCATCCTGGGTCGGCTATCAGGCCGCTATCAAGACATGGGTATCTACTCATTTATCACGCGGGGAGTTTCCTGTTAGAACTCAGCGGCTGGTTTTGGGGCCGCTTCGCAGCCCAGCGCGGGGCAAGCCCGCTCACCACAGAGTTAGGTGTCAGCCTTTGGGAGTTAGGTAGAGGCCTATGCCCCGATCGCAGTGGATCAGTCAAAAATGCATCAACTGATACTCCCTCATCGGGGGTAAGCCCTCTCACACATTTGATTGCATCGCAAAGTGCTGTCGCGCTGAGTCCAGTCAGTCGGCGATGACTACAATCGACACCCGTCGATTCTCGGTGCGCCCCGCCGCTGTCGCGTTAGACGCGACGGGCTCAGCGCTGCCCAGCCCGCGCAGTTGGATGTTTTCTTCTTTCATGCCCACGCCTTGCAGCACCGTCGCCACGCTTTTCGCGCGGCGCAGGGACAGTTGCTGGTTGTAGGTTTCCTTGCCCGAGGTGTCGGTGTGGCCGTCAACGCGCACGCGTTCGATGCCCACGCCCAGCAAGGCCTTACCGATTCGCTGCACGATATCGGTGCTGGGTTGGTTGAGGGTTTCTACGTCGCTGCCAAACAGGACTTTGCCCGACAGGCCGAATGCCCAGCCTTCGTCGGTGAGTTCGAAACCCTGTTGTTTGAGGACTGCGACCTGCGCCGGGCTCAGGCCTTTGGGTGGAGCTGTCTGGCACCCGCCGAGGGCGAGAAAGGCCACGAGCAACGAGATAAGTAAAACGCGCGCGCTAGAAAACAAGGGATCAACTCCTGTGTTGAACATTGGCGGTAGAGTGCTCCGACTCTGCCGTTTGCTGGCCGCCCTGGGAAAACCGTTTGGCCTGGTACATCGCCGCATCGGCGGCATTGAGCAAGGTGCCGGGGGTGACACCGTGTTCGGGGTAGATGGCGATACCAATACTGAGGGAAGTAAACACCTGGGTGTCGCCAGGCACGGCAATCGGTGTGTCCATGCTGGCGATGATCTTGTCGGCGATGCGCTGGGCGTCTTCGACCTTGTGCAGCGGCGCCAGCAGGATGGCGAACTCATCGCCGCCCAGGCGTGCTACTAGGTCGTCTTCTCGCAGTTGCGCACGCACGCGCTCGGCGACGGCCACGAGCACGGCATCCCCTGCCGCATGTCCAAAGCTGTCATTGATCTCTTTGAAGCGGTCGCTGTCGAGGTAAAGCACCGCCAATTGTTCCTTGGCCTTGGCAGCGCTGCGCAGGGCACGGATCAACCGGCCTTCGAAGAACGCACGGTTGGGCAAGCCGGTAAGGCTGTCATGGTTGGCCTTGTGTGCGAGGGTTTCGTTTTCGCTTTGCAGGTGGCTTTGCCAGGCCTCCATCTCGCCAAGCAAAGCATTGAAGTCGCTGCCCAGGCTATCGAGTTCGGCGATGCGCGCCGGCGGCACGCGACGGTCGAAGTCGCGTTCGCTGCGCGCGGCGTGGGCCACGGCGGCGAGGCTTTGCAGCGGCCCGGTGATGCCCTTCAGCAAACGGCGCGCGAGGTGCAGGGCAACCCAAGCGCTGAGAGCGGTACAGATCAGGATCCCCGCCAGACCACTGAGTAGAAAGCGCAGCAGGCTGCCACCGTGGCCGGTCAGGTGGATGCTGCCGATGGTCCGCCCCTGGTGCAGGATCGGCTGATTGATGGGCTGTTCAAGCAGGGTATGCGCCAGTGCCAGTTCAACCCGCGAGAGCATGCCGGTTTCCGGGCGTTCCCAATGCGCCAACAGCCTGCCGCTGGCGTCGAACACATCGGCCTGGGCCACTTCTTCAGTTGAAGCAATCAGGCTAAGGGCTTCGGTGGCCGCAGCGCGGTCGTTGAACACCACCGCCGCTTCGACGGTGTAATTGATGGAACGCGCGATCAGGTGCAGGTTGTGTTCGGCGTAGACCCGCAGCGCCAAGACGCCGAGCAGAGTCAGGGACACGCTGGCCAGGGTCACCGCTACCAGCGCCAGGATCATATGCCCGCGGCCGATAACGGAGCGCAGAGTGGGTCGCACAGTCACGGCTGTCATGAGGCCGGCGCCCGACGACGGGACAGTTGCAGCACGCTGGGGTGAATACGCACGCCGCTGCGCGCCACCGAGTCGAGGTTGACCTCAAACGACACCTGCTCATCGCCCACGCGCAGGCAGAACAGGCTGCCCACGGTGCACTGGTCACCGCCTTCGCTGATGCTGAGCACCGGATGGCCGATCAACGAGTCAAACAGGCGGCTGCGTTCGTCAGTGCTGAGTTTGCCGATGTACACGGCATCGCAGGCGTTGACGACATCGGGGTGGTCGACCAGCAGGCGTCGCACCACGACCGGACGACCGGTGGCCTGGGTGGTGCCCTTGATCAGATCGTCGGTGTATTGAGTCGGGCCGAGGATGCACAGGCGCAGTTGCTCAGGCTCCACGGGCCAGCGGGCATAACTGAGAATACCAAGTACCACTTGGGTGACCGCCTGGGCGCGCTGATCAGCCGGGCCCGGGGCTTCGGCAAATACGCGAGGTGCCAGCAGGCATAGAACCGCCATCAGCAGTAGGCGTCTCCAGCTCAAACTACGCTCAGTGGGCGAGACGGCCACGTTCATGCAGCGATACTCTCAGGTGTTATCGGGGTGATGCCGCAACGATAGCACAGCGTCAGATATTTCTGACTCCGGACCCAACTCCAGCATCAGCCCACTCAAGCGTTTGACCTTGCGCCGCACGGCCTCCTCAAACACACCGCCACGGGGCTCGATCAGGCTGAACCAGCGTTTGGCGCGGGTGATGCCGGTGTAGATCAGTTCCTTGGTCAGCACCGGGTTCAAGGCGTCCGGCAGGATCAGCGCGGTGTGGGTGAATTCCGAGCCTTGGGATTTGTGCACGGTCATGGCGTATACGGTTTCCACATCATTCAGACGGCTGGGCAATACAAATCGCACGCCGCCTTGGCCGTCGTTACGTGGGAAAGCGACGCGCAGCACCTGAGGGCCGCCGTCACTTTCGGGCAGCTTCAGGGCGATACCGATGTCGCCGTTCATCAAGCCCAGGCCGTAATCGTTGCGTGTCATCAGCACCGGGCGACCTTCGTACCATTGCTCGTCACCCTCGATCAGCCGCACTTTGCGCAAGGCTGCAGTGATGCGCACGTTCAGCCCTTCCACACCCCAAGGGCCCTTGCGCACGGCGCAGAGCAGTTGGAACGCATCGAAGGCTTGCAGCAGTTGTTGCGCCCACTGGGTCCAGGCGAGATCGTCGCGCGGGGTTTCGAGGGCCGGACGCGCGCTGTGCAGCAAGTTGAGGTAATAGCGATAACCCTGGGCGCCATCGCCCTGCCCATCCAGCACCAGCCGTTCCAGGGCGTGGTCATGCTCACCTTTAAGGCCGACGCAGAACAGGTCGTTATGGCTACGCGCGGCCAATAACTTGCGGGCCTCTTCGGCGTTTTGCTGGTTGACCCAGCGCGCCAATTGGCCGATGCCGCTGCCTTCGCCGAAACGTCGCGAGTAACGCAGCATCACCACTTGCTGGGCCAGAGGATGGCTGCCGTCGAGGTCCTCCAGCAGGCCGCTGGCGTCGAGGTCTTCACCGCTGACGGCTTGCAGCCATTGACGAGTCTGAGGGCTGTACCAGCCGGCTTCGGCGTCGCGGCACAAATCACCCAGTACGGCGCCAGCCTCTACCGAGGCGAGTTGGTCCTTGTCGCCTAGTAACACCAAGCGGGCATGGGGCGGTAACGCGTCCAGCAGATTGGCCATCATTTCCAGGTCGATCATCGAGGCTTCGTCCACCACCAGCACATCCAGGGGCAACGGGTTACCAAGGTGATGGCGAAAGTGCCGAGTGCCCGGACGGCTGCCCAGCAAACGATGAACCGTGGTGACCTGGGTCGGAATCTTTTCCTTCACGCTTTGCGGCACTGTCAGCGACAGCACTTGCTGGCTGATGGATTCGGTCAAGCGCGCGGCGGCTTTACCGGTAGGCGCGGCCAAGCGGATACGCAACGGGCTGCCGGTTTCTACCGCTGGCGCTTGCAAGAGTGCGAGCAGGCGCACCACGGTGGTGGTCTTGCCGGTGCCGGGGCCACCGGTGACGATGCTGAAGGCACCGCGGGTGGCCAATGCGCAGGCGAGTTTTTGCCAGTCGATCACGCCGTCGGGCGGCGGCTGGTCAAACAAGCCATTCAAGCGCTGGGGCAAATCCGCGGCGACGCTTTCCTGGGTGGCGAGACGCAAGCGCAATGCGGTGTCGATGCGCCTTTCGTAGGTCCAGTAGCGGCGCAGGTACAGGCGTGTGCCCGACAGTACCAAGGGACGACTGTGTGCCGATTCGCTGCCGTCCACCGCCAGGGCGACCAACGGGCTGGCGGCCAATGCGTGACACCAGTGGGCGCCGTCGAGGCCGTCGAGCAACTGAGACGGCAGCAGCATGGCGCCGGTTTGCAGGTCGCCTTCGGGCGGCAAGGACAATGCAAAGTCTGGCGCTTTGAGGGTTTCGAACAGATCCAGGCACACATGGCCGTGGCCCAGTTGATGGCTGGTCAGCGCCGCGGCCAGTAACACCAAAGGGTCGGCGTGTGGGTCGAGTTCGTGCAGGAAACCGACGAAGGCTTTGTCCAATGCGCGCAGCCAACCGCGGTCAACCCAACGCTCCAGCAACTGCACCAGGTCGGCAGCGCGGCTCAGAGGTTCCAGTGCCTCAAGCGGTGATGGCAACAGGCTCATAACAACACTCCTTGTTCCCAGGCGGGCTCAACCTTGGGCGGGATGGGCTTGCCCTGGAACAGCAGGTCCAGGCCTTCGATCAGCTCACGCGGCGGCCGGGTGAAAAACGCTCCTCGGCTGACGGCTTGGGTGCCCCGCAAGAACACATACAGCGCGCCACCGACGTGGCGGTCGTAGTCGTAGTCCGGCAGACGCGCCTTGAGCTGGCGATGCAGCGCCAGCAGGTAAAGGACGTATTGCAGGTCATATCGATGCTCAAGGATCGACTGCTCCATGGCCGCTTGGGTGTAGGCCAAGTCGTCAGGGCCGAGCCAGTTGGATTTGTAGTCAGCCACGTAGTAGCGGCCATCGTGTTCGAAGGTCAGGTCGATAAAACCTTTGAACATGCCGTTGAGCAGCACCGGCTCGGCAGCGACACGGGAGACACCGTTATGGGTGTACTGGCAGACCAGCTTGTCGAGGGCAAGCACGTCGACTTTGTGGCTGGCGAACCAGAACTCCATTTCGATCTGATACTGCTGCAGGCTGCTCAAGGTGACGTGGTCGTTATCCACAGGCAACGGCGTGTGCAGTAAGTGGCCCAGCCAATCGCTGAGGGTGATGATCCAGCCTTCCCAGTTGCGGCGATTGCAGCGCGCACCTACAGCGTTCTCGATGGCTTGCGACGTCGCGTTGAAACCTTCTTCGCCGGCCCACTCCAGCAGGCCGTGAAGGAAGGTGCCTGGGTTAGGACCGCGTGGGAAACGGTGAATATCGCCGCCGGAAGCCGCCACTTCACGCGGTGCGTCGGGGTCGAGGCGTTCGTCATCAAACAGCTTTTGCGCTTGTGGGCTTTCTGGCGCTTCGAGGTTGGCGACGCTCATGCTTTCACCCATTCGCAAGGCGCTGTAGGACGCGATCCACCAGTTTTCGGCAGCTTTGCGCTTAGGCAGCAACGGTGCGAGCAAAGTCGCTTGGTTGCGCGGCGGGTGAAACATGATCTCTTGGGCATCGGGCACGTGGGCATAGTGGATGGCCGGGCAGCCTTCCTGCAGATCCAGCAGCCAGCGCGCCAGTCCCGCAGACTCGCCCAACGAAGCTCCAGCGCCGAGCAAGTAGCCCAGCGCCGACAGGTGCAATACCGAGCTGCTGCTGTTGCCGCGCTTGAGGTCGGCAACGCCAAGCCAGCAGGCATGTTTGGCGCGGGTCAGGGCCACGTAGAGCAAACGCAGGTCTTCGGCCAGGCGCTCGTCATCGGCCTGGGCGATTAACTCAGGCGTAGGACGCAGGCTGACTTGGGACTTGCCGTGTTCATCGTGGTAATGCAGCGGCAGGCGACTGCCGTCGACCGGCTTGGCCGAACAGATGAAGGGCAGGAAGACCAGGTCGTACTCCAGGCCCTTGGACTTGTGGATGGTAACGACCTTGACCAGTTGCTCATCGCTTTCCAGGCGCAGGATTTGCTCTTCCCCGGCTTGACCTGACAACGCGAGGTGTTCGGCCAGGTGGCGGATCAACGCCTGTTCACCGTCAAGTTCCGACGCGGCTTGTTGCAACAACTCGCTGAGGTGCAATAGGTTGGTCAGCACACGTTCGCCGTCGCTGCGGGCAATCAGGGTTTGCGGCAGTTTGAAGTCGTGCAGCAGACGACGCAGCATCGGCAGCACGCCTTGGGTGCGCCAGATCACGCGGTAGCCACGGAACTGCATCACGCGGCGTTCCCACGCCAGTTCGTCCTGGTTCAGACGCTCCAGTTCAGGCAGTGATAGGTTCAAGGTGACGCAAGCCAGGGCAGCCCGTAGCGGCCGCTCGACGTCCGGCTCGGCACAGGCCTTGAGCCAGGCCAGCAAGTCGTGAGCTTCCTGGGCGGCGAACACCGAATCCTTGTCGGACAGGTATACGCTGCGCACACCACGAGCGGCCAACTCGGCGCGCACCGCTTGGGCTTCCTTGCCGTCGCGCACGAGGATGGCGATGTCTGACGGCAGTACGCCTTTGAAGCTGTCATCCGGCCTTAAAAAACCGGCCGTGCCTTGCTGGCCGCCGTTGAGCAACTCAACAATCTGCGTAGCACAGGCGGCGGCCAGTTGTTGGCGGTACACCGCGTTGGACACCGGCTGGTCGGTGGGCAGGTGCCAAAGGTGCATGGCCGGTAGCGTTTGGCCGTCGACCTGCAGTTTTTCCTTGCGGCCTTGGGATAACACCGGCTGGAACGGCACCGGGTTATCGCCATTCGGCTCGCGGAACAGGAACGCGCCCCGGCCCGTTTCTGCGCGCTGGAACACATGGTTCACCGCCTCGACCATCGCATGGCTGGAACGGAAGTTGGTACCCAAGGTGTGGTGGCGGCCGGTGGTGGATTGGCGGGCGCGCAGGTAGGTGTAGATGTCGGCGCCACGGAACGCGTAGATCGCTTGCTTGGGGTCGCCGATCAGGAACAGGCCACTGTCGAGGTGGTTCTCTTCGATGCGGTAAATGCTGTCGAAGATGCTGTACTGCACCGGGTCGGTGTCTTGGAACTCGTCGATCAGAGCCACCGGGAATTGCTCGCGGATCACGCTGGCCAAGCGTTCGCCACCCTCTGCCTGCAGAGCGGCATTCAGGCGGATCAGCATGTCGTCGAAGCCCATTTCTGCGCGACGGCGTTTTTCTTCTTCGAAGCGTTTACCCACCCAACCGGCAGCGTGTTGCAACACGGCGGCGTCAGGGGTTGGTAAGGCGTCGAGAGCGGCTTTGAGGCCGGCCATGGCGTCGATGCCGGGGTGCTGCGGCGGGTCGCCCTTCCATGCTTCGGCCATGCCGTCGGGGGTGAGGCGGGTGAAGCCGGTGCCGATGTCCAGTTGTTCCAAGGTTTCATCAGCGGCCCAGGCGCTGATTTTTTCGAACCAGGGCTCGAAGTAACGCGCTTGCATCTTGCGCCCGTCAACGGCTTTCGCGGCCACGGCTTGCAGGCAGATGTCACGCAGCTCTGCGGCCCATTGCTGCCAGGGCGCCTTGAGTTCTATCAGGGCTTCTCGGCGCTCCCGCAAGCAGGCATTGATCAGCTCCGCGGGTTCGCGGGTTTCATCGGTGGGCCTATCGCTGCCGAACAGCGCGCGCACCCGAGGCATCAATGCGGCAGGACCGCCCCAGTTGTTGCGCACCCAGTTGAGCGCGTCGTCACGCATTGGGTAGCAAAACAGCCGCCAGTAGTCGCGCAGCACTTCGCCGAGCAGGTCGCTGTGGTCGGTTTCAAGGGTTTGGGTGAACAAGCTACCGCTGTCAAACGCGTGCTCGCGCAGCATGCGCTGGCACCAGCTGTGAATCGTGGAAACCGCTGCTTCATCCATCCATTGCGCGGCGATGTCCAGGCGGTTGGCGCAGGCGGGCCATTGCTCCGGGAGGTATTGCGCGCGCAGGTCAGCGATCAGCGCGTCGGGTTGTTCGATCTCATCGCGGAAGAAACGAGCGGCTTCGGCCAGACGAATGCGGATACGCTCGCGCAGTTCTTTGGTGGCGGCATCGGTAAAGGTGACGACGAGGATTTGCGGTGGCAGCAACTCGCGACCGAACCCGGCTTCATCACCACCATGACCCAGTACCAGACGCAGATACAAGGCAGAAATAGTGAAGGTCTTGCCGGTACCGGCGCTGGCTTCGATCAGTTGGCTGCCGCTCAGCGGGAAGGCCAGGGCCAAGGGTTTGCTGCTCATGCGCCGGCCTCTTCGCCTGTAAGTGATCGCCATGGGGCATTGATCAGCGGTCGATATAAGGTTTCGCACCAGCCTTCGAATTCTTCGCTGGCAATCAAGGCTGCGTAATCGGGGAACTGCCGGGTAAGCGCCGGAGTTTCGCGGCGTTCGCCGTCGGTGGTCAGGCCGTCACCTTCATAGGCTTTGCTCGCTGCCGCCTGCGCTTTGGCCGGGTCGGTTTGGCTAAGCCAGGCGAAGGCCGTTTTGACGGCTACCGGCAGCGGTTTTCTCATTCCACTGTGCCAGGCCAGCAGCAGGTTGCTGAGGATTTCTTGGGCGACGGGCTTATCCAGCGGGGCCAGTAGCAACGTATCGTCACTGGCCACCAGACCCGTGCTCAACGGTAGGCCACAGGCGCACGCCACCACATGGTTGACCCAAGGGCGGATCAGTCGATGCCACTTGCGTGCCTTGATCGATCCAATGCTATTGGGGATGGTGGTGACGCTAAGCAATCCGCCATCACTGCGTCGGTGCAGGCCGCTGATCCAGCCTTCCAATGCAATGCCTTGATGCTCAAAACTGATCGGTTCGGCACCGATGTGTGGAGTGGGCCAGAGCGCCAGTAATTGTTGGTAGCGTTGCAGCAAACCCGGCAGGGGCTCGATCAATTCGTTGCGCAGGCACTCGCCAAAACCGACCATGGGCAGTAAGCCACTTCCTTGCAAACGCAGGGCCTGGGCATTGAGGGCTTGGTCCAGGTGATCGGGTTGGGACAGCGCCGCATTCAACAGGCTATCGCTCAGGCTGTAACGTTGCAGCGCATCGAGAACGAAGGGTTCCTCATCGGCCAGCGGCACTTCGGCGGCCTCGAAGAACACTTTCAGACGCTGACTGAAGAAGTGTTTGACCGGGTTGCGTAGGAAATCTTGCAACTGGCCGAGGCTCAGGGGTTCTTCCTGATGGTGTTGTGCCAGATCATCTTGCTCAGGTGCGGCTACCTGCGCTTCGTGCAGCAACTGCCATTCGCGGGCGTAGCTGAACAGCGGATCGCCTTCGTGGAAGTAGCGGGCGCTGAAGGGTTGGAGTGGGTGTTCCTGAGTCATCGCGTCCAGCAGTGGCTTTTCTGCTTCTGCGTTATGCCAGCCGCTGGCGATATGGTCGCGCAGTTGGCCGATCAAAACAGAGGCAGGACGCTCGCTGTTATCGCGGATGCTTCGGCCGACCCAACTGATGTAAAGCTGGTCTCGGGCCGATAGCAGTGCTTCAAGTAGTAGGTAACGGTCGTCTTCGCGGCGCGAACGGTCGCCTGGGCGATAGTCGCTGCCCATCAGGTCGAAATCCAAGGGTGGTTGGGCTCGCGGGTAGTCGCCGTCGTTCATACCAAGCAGGCAAACCAGCTTGAACGGAATCGCGCGCATAGGCATCAAGGTGCAAAAATTGACAGCCCCGGCAAGGAATCGCTGGGATAGACGACCTTGGTCCAGGCCGGCGAGCCATGCTTCACGGACTACGGTGAGCGGTAACTCATCCTGTAGGCCTACTGACTCGCAGGTTACCAGCCAGGTTTCCCTTAGTTGCTCAAGCTGACCCAGCAGGTAATCGTCGTGCTCACTGCTGGGCAGGAAAAACAGTTGTATCAGGCGTTGCAAACGTTCGCCCCACTCGTGGGGAGCCGCGGGTTGGGACAGCGCCTGATGGGCATCGCCGAGTGCGTCGAGTAAAGCCACCAGCGGGCCGATTAATGCCGCATCGAGTCCGCCAATTTCGTCGTAAGGTTCAATGCCGTTACAGGCAGCACCGGTGCCGACGGCGTAACCCAGCAGCATACGGCGAAGGCCGAAACTCCAGCTGTTTTGTTCCAGCTCACTTGGCAGACCGAGGCCGGCCCGTTGTTCCGCGTTGAGCCCCCAACGGATACCGGCACCTTCAATCCAGCGGTGCAATGTGGGCAGGTCGCGCTCCTTGATGGCAAAGCGTTCACGCAAGGCCGGGACGTCCAGCAGATCAAGAATTTCGCTGACGGGAAAGCGACTGTCGGGGAGTTTGAGCAGGTGTTCGACGGCGATCAGCAGAGGGTCGCGGCCACGTTGACCTTGGTCGGTCAGGGTAAAGGGGATGAAGCGTGAATCACTTCTTTCCAACTGGCCGAAGACCGCACGAATATGCGGTGCGTAGCTGTCGACGTCGGGGACCATGACAATGATGTCCCTTGGACGAAGCGTGGGGTCGGCGCTGAAGCGTTGGAGCAGTTGATCGTGAAGGATTTCCACTTCGCGCTGGGCGCTGTGGGCAATGTGGAAGCGAACTGAGGTGTCACGCTCCAGATCGACTGCGGGCCATAGGTCGCGGGTTTCGTTGAGTGGGCGCAGTTCGAGGATATCGTCCTGGAGCTGGTTGAGCAGTGTCGTGGGTTCGCTGTCACTGAACAGGTCGATGCGGCCATCACGAAAGGCAGCGCGGTAGCTGTTCGGGTCGTCGTAACTGTCCAGCAGACTGATGTAGTCGCGGCCTTGTTTACCCCAGGCGGCCAGCAGCGGATGGGCGTGCTGGTGCAAGGTTTGTGGGTCGATGGTGACCGGCATACCGGCTTTGCGTGATTGACGCTTGTATTCGTTACGCAGTAGATCTTTGTCGGCGACGATGTCGGACCAGTGGTGGCGACAAGGATTGTGCACGCACAGCAAGACTTGGCTGAAACGGGCAAGGCCAGCCAACGCCTCGAGCGCTTGGGCAGGCAAGGAAGAAATCCCGAAAACAATCACCCGAGAAGGCAAGCCCTTCGGCGCCTCCTCAAGAGCATTGATACGTTCGATAAAGCGTTGGTGGACGCCGGCGCGACTTTCGGCCACCCCCTCTTCCCCGACGTCCAACAGCAGTGCGCGCCATAACTCGGCTTGCCAGCAATTGGCGGGGTTAAGGGGCTTGGATTCCCCTCGACCGTTGCGCAATTGGTGGCGGCCGGCGGCCCAGTCTTCCAGCCAGTCGGCACGATAGACCTGGTATTGGTCGAACAAGTCAGCCAGGCGTTCCGCGAGCTGGTAGCGTTTACGCAAGTCTGCGTCGTTCGTCAGAAAGCGCTGCAATGGCTCGAAGTGCGGCTGATCAATGAGCTCAGGAAGCAAGCGCATCAGGCGCCAAGTGAGTGGGGCTTTATCGAGCAGGGACGTGGGGGGGATTTCGTCACGACCCAAGACCATGCGATAGAGCTGCCACATGAAGCTGCCGGGGAGCTGAACATCGATCGCGGCAGCGATTCCGCAGCCGCCCATGTCGCCGTCTTCTGGGTCTTCCGCCAGGGCCAGTTTGAGCCACTGGGCAATGCCGTTGCTCTGTACCAGGGCAATTTCGTTTTCCAGGGGAGCCAGTGGGTAACGGCGCATCCAGCTCACCACTAGGCTGCGTAGTTCGTCCAGGCGATTGCCATGAACCACCATGAATCCAGCGCTGGGGGACGTCGCATCCGGCATAAGGCTTCCTTGGGAAAAGCAAAATCGAGGCATGGACTTTAGCACTGAAGATTGCTCGGATGAGCGTCTTCGCACTTTCCGCCCGCCCAAAACAAAACCCCATCTGCTTTCGCAAATGGGGTTTCGGAATTTAATCTTGACGA
>NZ_JBGQOI010000024.1:0-101480 GCF_052113765.1 Pseudomonas sp. W22_MBD1_FP4
TTTTGATCTGAAATCGCCCCGTCAACCACGATGGCCGGCATTCCGGCCTTTACAAAAGTGACCCGTTGTAAGAGCGGAACCACTAGCCGCCGTTACCCAAATAACGGATATGCACCCCAAAAAAAACCGCACATCTGAAGCAAGCCCTACCCCATTCAGGCCTTCACCAATCTCGAAGCCAGCGCCTTGGCCTGAAGCGCCACATCCGTCACCGCCGTGCTTTCCCACCACATCCCGCGCAATGGCGGGCCCATGGCAAACAGGCGTTCACTGACCTGCCCCTGGGCATCCAGGACTGCGCCGGACACATCCGCCGCAATCCCCAACGCCAACGGCCCAGGCCTGATCAACCCGCGTTTGAGCAACTGCTGCGGCAACGGCCGGGCCACGCGGCGCCAGTCGTATTCGATGCCGCTGGAGTTGATCAGCGCTGCCCCCGACACTTGGGTGATCGCCTGTTCGCCTCGATAACGCAAGCGAATGGTTACGCCCTCGCCCGAAGGCTCCAGCCCTTTGAAAGACGCCGCTTGAATCCGCAAGCGCCCTTCCTCATGCAGCCGCGCTACCAACTCTGCGCTCAATGGCGGCGAGCGGTGGTGATGGCTTTCCCACCAGGGCCGCACATGCCGCACGAACTGACGTTTCTCCCGCTCGCTGGCCTGGCTCCACAACCGGCCGATATGGGCACGCACGGTGTCCAGCGGCGACTGCCAATCGATGCCCTGCTCCAGCGCGATCCGGCATTGCCGACGCACTTCGCGCAGCAACTGCCGAGGGCTGCGAAGGCCGTGGTCAGCGGCAAGAAAATCCTCCCAAGCCGGCGGTTGCCGGCGCACATGGGGCAACAAACCGTGGCGTGAGAAAACGTCGATAGGTCCGCGATGCCCGGCCTGTTCCAGGGACACCACCGCGTCGACCATGGTCAGCCCAGAACCGATGATCAGCACCCTGGACTGCGGGTCGAGTTGGGTCATGGCCTGCACATCCCACGGGTCCACCGCCGCGGCGTTCAAGCCGCTGGATTCGGTTTGTGGCGTGCGCGCCGCCGGGAACATGCCGGTGGCCAGTACGGCAAACGCACCGCGCAGTTGCTGGCCGTTGTCGAGGGTCAGCAGGGTTGAATCCGCGTTCACTTGCAGGTCGACCACTTGCGCCCTGACATGCTCCACCGTGGAAGCCGACAACACCTTGGCCTCAGCCAACCGTTGCTGCGCATACAGGCCAAAAATCCCGCGGGGCGGGAACAGTTCGCTGATGGGCACGTGCTGCTGGTCCGACTCCGGCCAGCCGCCAGCGCCGATGTAGTCAGTGAGCCATTGAGTCAGGTCATCGGCATTGTCCGGGTCAACACTCATGCGTGCCGCGTTGCCGTTCAGGGTGTGGCCCAACTCCACAGCGCTGTAGGCCTCGCCACGCCCGAGCTCGGCGCGCGGCTCGATCACCAGGATCCGACGCTGACCACCTAGACGCAGCAGTTGCACGGCCAGCATCGTCCCACTCAGGCCGCCGCCGACGATCAGTACATCAGCGTTGCGGATGGATTCACTCATGCAGGTTCGCCCTTACTGTTTACCCAGGTAAATATCATGCAAGTCACCCCGCGCCAGCAATTCAGCGGCGCTGCCGCTCAAGGCTACGCGCCCAGTATCCAGCACGTAACCCTGGGACGCATAGGTCAGCGCGACGTTGATGTTCTGCTCGGCGATCAGGAAGCTCACCTGCTGCTCGCGGTTGAGCTGCGCGATGATCTCGAAAATCTCCTGCACGATCATAGGCGCCAAACCCATGGATGGCTCGTCGAGCAGTACCAAAGTAGGACGAGTCATCAACGCACGGCCGATGGCGACCATCTGCTGCTCGCCGCCCGAGGTGAGCCCGGCGCGGGTGTGGCGCTTGGTCTTGAGCCGGGGGAACCAGGCGTAGATGCGCTCCAGGTCGTGCTCCATTTCCTTGCGGCTCAGGCGTCGCACAAAGCCGCCGCTGCGCAGGTTGTCTTCCACCGTCAGTTGGCCGAACACATGGCGCCCCTCCAGCACATGCACCATGCCCTGGCGCACGCGCTGGCTGGGGTCGACATCCGCCAGGTCCTTGCCTGCGTACTCAATCACACCTCGGCTGACCTCGGCGCGCTCGGCCCGCAACAGACCAGAGATGGCCTTGAGGGTGGTGCTCTTGCCGGCACCATTGGCACCGAGCAAAGCGACAATGGCGCCCTTGGGCACGCTCAGCGAGACCCCGGCCACCGCCAGGATTGCGCCGTCGTAGATCACTTCAATGTCATTGACCGTCAGCAGTGACGCGCTTTCGGCTTCAGTGGCAGGCTGGCTCATGGCTTATTCATCCCCCGTGCAGGTGCGTGGCGTGAGGCCTTTTTCCTTGGCGAACGCGGCGGATTTTTCATCGATCAACGGGCGCAGCAGCCCACGGTCGGCAGCGATCCATTCGCTGACCAGCGTCCAGTTGGCGCCGTCCCATTGCTGCACGCGCGCAGAACCGCCGCCTTCATGGTCGCGGCATGACAGCTTGAGGTTCTGCATCAGGCCCAGGTAACCCATGGCCTTGAGGCGTGCGTCGTCGATATTCAGGTGTTCCAGGCCCCAGCGGCCTTCTTCACCATTGAGTGGACGCTTTCCGAACTTGGCCTGACCGGTGCGGATCGCCTCTACGGCCACGGCCGCGTTCACCAAGCCGGAGTTGTAGTACACGCTGCCGAAGTTTTTCAGGTCCTTGAGGTCGCTGTGGCCCTTGTCGAGGATGTATTGCTTGAGGCGTTTGTGGATCTCAAAATCGGCGCCGGCCGGGTATGGCGTCAGCGCCAGGTAGCCCTTGGCGGCAGCGCCAGCGGGCAATACGTCTTCGCTGGAACTGGCCCAGATGTCGCCGATGATATGGTCAACCGGGAAGCCGAAGCGCGCGGCGGTCTTCACCGCCACCGGCGTCGACACGCCCCAGGTGCGCAGGAACACCCAGTCCGGGTTGGCCTGGCGTACCTGACGCCATTGCGCGGACTGTTCATTGCCGGGGTCAGCCACCGGAATCTGGATATTTTCAAAGCCGTATTTCTCGGCCAGCAATTTCAGCGGGCCGAGGGTTTCGCGCCCATAGGCCGAGTCGTGGTAGACCGTGGCGATCTTCTTGCCCTTGAGTTTGTCGAAGCCGCCTTCGCGCTGGGCAATATAGTTCACCAGGGTCGAGGCTTCGCTGTAGAAGGTCAGCATCACCGGGAAGTTGTAAGGGAACACCGTGCCGTCGGTGGCTTCGGTGCGACCGTACCCGAGGGTGATCAGCGGGATCTTGTCCACCTCGGCCCGCTCGCTCAAGGCATACGCCGCCGGCGCGCCGTTGGGCTGATACACCGCGACCGGCGCGCCATCCAGGCCATTCTTGAAGCGCTCGTAGCACTCGATGCCCTTCTCTGCCGTCCACTCGGTCTCGCATTCCTGCCACACCAGTTTCACGCCATTAATGCCGCCTTCGACCTCGTTGATATAGCGCAGGTAGTCGATCATCCCGGCCCACACCTGCACGCCGCTGGACGCGTAGGCGCCCACCCGGTAAGTCGCCAGGGGGAAGAACTGCTGGTCGGCCGAGGCCATCGCCTGGGGTACGGCAGCGGACAACGCCGCCAACGCAAAAGCCGCACTGACCAGGGATCGTTTTAAGGATGCACGCATGGAAATTCTCTTATATAGGTCAGAAACGTAGGGGCCACTGACGCAGCCGATCGCGAAGGTTGTGCAACAGGCGAATCAAGCCCTCGGGTTCCTTGATCAGGAACACGATGATCAACACGCCAAAAATGATTTTCTGCAGATTCTGCAACTGCCCCGCGTCCACCGCGCCGCCGAACAGCGCTTGCCCCGCGTGGCTGAGAAAGATCGGCAGCAAGCTGATAAACGCAGCCCCCACGAAGTTGCCGGCGATGCTGCCCATGCCACCGATAATGATGATGAACAGGATCTGGAAGGAGCGATTGATATCGAAGCTGCTGGCGCTGGCCGTGCCCAGGTAGGCAAACGCCCACAGCGCGCCGGCGATGCCGAGGTAAAACGAGCTGACCGCAAACGCCAGGCGCTTGTAGCGCACCACCGGGATGCCGACCACGGCGGCAGCGGTGTCCATGTCGCGGATCGCCATCCAGTTGCGCCCCACTTGGCTGCGCACCAGGTTGACGGCGGTCCAGGTCAACAGCAGCACCGTGACCAGCGTCAGCCAGTAGCGGCCCAGCGGCGTATTAAGGTCATGGCCGAACAGCGCCAGTTTCGGCGCCGAGATAGTCCCGGACGATCCGTAGTTGTAGAACCACGGGAATTTGACGAACAGCCATTCCAGGAAAAACTGCGCGGCTAACGTAGTGACCATCAGGTAGAAGCCTTTGATCCGCGAGCTGGGCAACCCGAACAACAGGCCGACCAAGGCGCTGATAATCCCGCCGCCCAGCAATGCCAGCGGCAATCCCAGCTCCGGCAAGCGCAGCAGAAATCCGTAGGTCGCGAAGGCGCCGACCGCCATGAAGCCGGCCGCGCCCACCGAGGTTTGCCCGGTGTAGCCGGTCAGCAGGTTCAAACCCAACCCGGCCAGCGACAGCACTAGAAACGGGATCAGGATCGCATTGAGCCAATAGTCATTGCCCCACAGCGGCACCACGATAAACGCCAACGCCAGCAGGCCGAGCAGGCCCCAGGGCACACGTCGCGGGACCAGCAACAACGGCGCGGTTTCTTGAGCAACAGGGATCGACATGGTTTCAGACTCGCTCAATAGCGCGCTCGCCGAACAGGCCGGCGGGACGGATATACAGGAAGGCCAGGGCCAAGACGTAGGCGAACCACGGCGTGATGCCGCCGCCGATCAGCGGGCCGATATACACCTCAGCCAGGTTTTCCGCAGCGCCGACAATCAGCCCGCCGACAATCGCGCCACCAATCGAGGTAAAGCCGCCGATGATCAACACCGGCAAAGCCTTGAGCACCACCAGCGACAGCGAAAACTGCACCCCCTGGCGCGCGCCCCATAACAGCCCGGCCACCAGCCCGACAATGCCGGCCACCGCCCAGACGATCTGCCAGATGCGGTTGAGGTTGATGCCGATGGACAGCGCCGCTGTGGTGTCATCCGCCACTGCGCGCAACGACACACCGATGCGGGTCTTGTTGAACAGCAGCGCGAGCACCGTCACCAGCACCACGGCAGCCGCTGCGGCGATCAGGTCGAACTGGCTGAGCATCAGCGGGCCGACAAACAGCGGCACGTCGTCGATGCCCAAGTCCAGGGCGCGCACTTGCGCCCCCATCAAGCCCTGGGCCAGGCCTTCGATAATGAATGACAAGCCGAGGGTGGCCATGAACAGGGTGATCTGAGAGCGGTTCACCAGCGGGCGCAGCACCAGGCGCTCGATGAGCAACGCGCCGACGATCATCACGATCACCGTCAGCAGCAACGCGAGGGCAAACGGCACGCCCTGGTCATGCAGGCTGACAAAGGTCAACGCCGCAAACAGCAGCATCGCGCCCTGAGCAAAATTGAACACACCGCTGGCTTTGTAGATCAGCACGAAGCCGATGGCGACGAGTGAATACATCGTGCCGGCGAGCAGGCCGCCAAGCAGGGTTTCGAGGAAGAAGGTCATCAGTGTACGGCTCCCAGGTAGGCGGCGATCACCTCGGGATTGGCCTGTACTTGCGCCGGCGTGCCGTCGCCGACCTTGCGCCCGTAGTCAAGCACCACCACGTGGTCGGACAGTCCCATCACCACGCCCATGTCGTGTTCGATCAACACCACGGTGGTGCCGAGGTCGCGGTTCACGTCAGCGACGAAGCGCGCCATGTCCTGTTTCTCTTCTGCGTTCATCCCGGCCATGGGTTCGTCGAGCAGCAACAGGCTAGGTCCGGCGATCAGTGCACGGCCCAACTCCACACGCTTTTGCAGGCCGTAGGACAGGTTGCCCACCAGCACATCGCGGTGTGCTTGCAGCTCAAGGAACTCAAGAATGCCTTGGCCCCGCTGGCGAAAGGCCGCGGCCTCGCGGCGCGCGCGTGGCAAGCCGAGGGCCTGCTCGATAAAGCTGCTGCGCATGTGCCGCGACAGGCCGGTGAGAAGGTTGTCGAGCACGCTCATTTTTTTGAACAGCGCGTTGTTCTGGAAGGTGCGGCCAATGCCTCGGCGCGCGGCGCCCAAGGGGTCGATGCGGTGGAAATGTTGCTGTTCGAAGACGATCTCGCCGGCGTCAAAGCGATACACGCCATTGAGCACATTGAGCAACGAACTTTTACCGGCGCCGTTAGGGCCGATCAACGCGCAGATCTCGCCGCGCTGCACGTCAAAAGACAAGGCATTGATGGCCTTGACCCCTTTGAATGACAGCGAGATATCGCGCACCTGAAGAATAGCGTCGCTCATGCGATATCCCGTTTGAGTTCAGCCAGCCACACGGGCTCGGCAGTGGATTTGAGTGGCTGCCAGATAGAGGCCAGGCGCTGGAAACCCAGCAGTTTGCGTACACGGTTCTTTAGTAAACGGCGCAGTCCGCTTTGAGGGTGGGCGATGGCCCAGTCGCACAGGCGTCGGCGCCAGGTGCCGCGGGGTGCAAGGCGGCTTTCGATCTCATCGGCCAGGTGCCGCAAACGCTCCGGCGACAGCAGCAAGCCGGTGGGCGCCACTTCACTGCGATCGCGCTGCGCCGAGGCAAGGCTTTCCGGGAAGGCCAGGCCGTGGCCGCTGCTCAGCCATTGCTCCAGCAGCACCGCCAGACCGCCTTGCCAATGGGTGCCCTCCTCGCTCCACAGTGCGGTTTCGCCGGAGGGTTGCCACCAGCGCTGCAAATGCTGCGCAGGCTCGACCGGGCCGAGCAATTGGGCGAAATCCAACCGCTGGGTGAACGTCCAATCGCGCTGACGACCTTGAGCGTAGGCGTGGCTGGGATGCATACGCCACAGGTGTTGCTCCAGGGCCTGCGGCTCAAGGTCATCGGCCAGCGTCAGCACTTGCGCGCCGACGGAATGGGCCGCCAACGCCAGCAACAGCAGGTTCGGCTCAAAGGCGCCGCTGAGCACCAAGCGAGACTGTTCACTTAAACCTTGCTGGCGCAAACCATCGGCCAGGCGCTCGACGTCGCGCAGGGTGTCGATCCAGCGCCAGGCATACCACTGGCCCTGGCGCTTGTGGCGCAGAGCGATGTGCAACGGCGTGAGTTGTGCCCAGCGTTGCAGGTGTTCCAGGAGGGCCTTGGGTTCGAGCACGCTCATAGGTGTTTGCTCCTATTGGGAGGTGTGCGTGCGGTGGTCCGCTGGCTTGATTATTTGGATCGACACGGGACAACTGTGGGAGGGGCGGTGCGACGATTCGACTTGCTCCCGATGGCGGTGGGTCAGTTAGACCACCTTTGACTGAGCCACCGCTATCCGCGGCAAGCCCCCTCCCACATTGGATTTATGTGCATTGGAAAGATCGCGATAGCTGGCGCCCGGGTGGTTGGCTCCCAGTCGCGCACCGTCGCCAAACAACTTCTCGCGCAACGTGCCTTCGGCGTATTCGGTCTTGTACACCCCACGCTTCTGCAACTCCGGCACCAGCCATTCCACAGCGTCGATAAAGGTTTCGTGGGTCAGCGCATAGGCCAGGTTGAAGCCGTCGACGTCGGTCTCTTCGACCCATTCCTGCAACAGGTCTGCCACCGTCTCCGGACCGCCGACAAACAGCGGACCGAAGCCACCGATGCCGACCCAGTCCGCCAGTTCATTCGGCGTCCAGACTTTATTCGGATCGGCCGTGGAGAAGGCTTCCACCGCCGATTGAATGGCGTTGGTGTGCACATGCTTGAGCGGCTCATCCGGTTTGAACTGGCTGAAGTCGATGCCGGTCCAGCCGGAGATCAGCGCCATCGCGCCTTCGTAGCTCACATAGGATTTGTAGTCGTCAAACTTGGCTTTAGCCTTGGCGTCCGTTTCGTCGACGATCACCGTCTGCAAATTGAAGATCAGGATTTTCTTCGGATCACGCCCGGCCTCGGCCGCACGACGGCGGATGTCGGCAACGGTTTTTTTCAGCAGCACCTTGGACGGCGCGGCGACGAACACGCATTCGGCCTGCTCGGCGGCAAACTGCTTGCCACGGCTGGACGCGCCGGCCTGGTACAGCACAGGCGTGCGCTGCGGCGACGGCTCGCACAGGTGAATGCCGGGCACCTGGAAGTGTTTGCCGACGTGTCGGATCTCGTGGATTTTGCTCGGATCACTGAAAATCCGCCGCTCGCGGTCGCGCAGTACCGCGCCCTCCTCCCAACTGCCTTCCCAAAGCTTGTAGCAAACCTCCAGGTATTCCTCGGCGTAGTCGTAGCGTGCGTCGTGTTCGGTCTGGGCTTTCTGGCCGAGGTTCTTGGCGCCGCTTTCCAGGTAGGAAGTGACGATATTCCAGCCGATACGGCCCTTGGTCAGATGGTCCAGGGTCGACAGCCGACGCGCGAATGGATACGGATGCTCAAACGACAACGAAGCGGTGAGACCAAAGCCCAGGTGCTCGGTGACCAACGCCATCGGCGCGATCAGCGACAACGGGTCGTTGACCGGCACTTGGGTGGCCTGGCGAATCGCCGCATCACCGTTGCCGTTGTACACATCGTAGATGCCCAGCACGTCAGCGATAAACAGACCGTCGAACTTGCCGCGCTCCAGAATTTTCGCCAGATCGGTCCAGTACTCCAGGTCCTTGTACTGCCACGAACGGTCACGGGGGTGCGCCCACAGGCCGGGAGATTGATGGCCGACGCAGTTCATGTCGAAAGCGTTCAAGCGGATTTCACGGGACATCACAGCACTCCGTTGAGGTGGTAGTTGCCGACAATCTGGTATTTGTTGCGCAACGGATCATCCAGGGTCGACGGCAGCGCGGTGCGTTGCCCGGTCAGTTCAAATTCCGCGTTACTGGCGGCGATGAGGGCTTCGGCGGCGGCGATCTGCGCCTCGGTGGCGGCCACCGGGCTCGGGTGGGTTTCGGCGCGTTCGAGCAAGGCAGCGGCCACATCCACACGGATCTGCAAGTCGCCGAAGCGGCTGATCACATAGGGGTCAGCGCTTTTTTCGACATGGCGGCGGGTGCTGTCCAGCAGTTGGCGCGCGAGATTCAAGGCAGTCATGGGTCAGGTTCCTCAGTTCCAGGCGTGGCGCGCAGGTTTCACGCCGTTGAGCACGAAGTTGCCGATCAGGTGGTATTTCCAGCGGGCCGGGTCGTGCAGGGTGTGGGTGCGCGCGTTGCGCCAGAAGCGGTCGAGGTTGTGCTTGGCCGTGACCGAACGGGTGCCGGCCAGTTCGAAGAGTTTGCTGCTGGCGAGCAAGGCGGTTTCGGCGGACAGCACCTTGGCTTGGGCGACGATCAGCGAGGCGTTGGCCACGGTGTCTTCGTTCGGTTGCGCCAAGGCTTGGTCAACCGCGATGCCGGCCTTGGCGAGGATCGCTTCGGTGCCGTGCACGCGCCATTCCAGATCGCCGATGGCGGCGATGGTGAACGGGTCTTGCCAGCCGTGATCCTGCTGGCTGTCGATCCAGGGACGGGCCTGGCGCGCGAAGATTTTTGCCTGTTCAAGGGCGCCGAGGGCAATGCCGGTATCAACTGCGGCCTGGATGATTTGCGAAATCGGCCCGTCGGCCGTGGGTTGGTCAAATGCCAGGTGGGCGGGAATCACCGCGCTCAAGGGCACAGTCACGCCGTCGAGGGTCACGCCGCCGCTGGCGGTGGTGCGCTGGCCGAAGCCGTCCCAGTTGTCGATCACGGTCAGGCCTGGCGCGTTGCGCTCGACAAAACCAATGAACGCCTGGCCCTTTTCGTTATTGCCCACCGTGGGCACGATATGGGCGAACAGTGCGCCAGTGCAGTAGAACTTTTCACCGTTGATTTGCGCGGTATCACCGTGAAACCGGATTTGGGTGTCAAAGGTGCCGGCGTTTTTGCTCTTGGCCTCGGAGAAAGCATTGCCGAAGCGGTAGCCCGCCAACACCTTGCCGAAGTAATAGCGCTTCTGCTCCTCGGTGGCGGTTTGCAGGAGGATGTCGACGACACCCAGATGGTTCTGCGGGATTTGCCCCAAGGACGGGTCTGCGGCGGAGATCAATTTGATCACTTCGGCCACGGTGACATAAGACACACCGGCGCCACCGTAGGCCTTGGGAACAGTGATGCCCCACAGGCCGCTGGCGGAGAACTCGTCGAGTTCGTCTACCGGTAAGCGACGGTCGCGGTCACGCACGCTGGCATCGACGGCGAAGCGTTCGGCCAGGCGCGTGGCGACCTCGATGGCCTCCGCGTCCGAGCGGATGATATGGGCAGGGTGTTGAGGATGGGCTGACATGGGCCGACTCCAGGCTCCAGGGATATGCAGGAGCTACAGCAGGAGTCGTGCCACATGAAAAATAACTTTAAAAACAATGAGTTAAATTAAAAGCTCGCAAAGAACGGGAGCGCTGTCATACAGCAAACTGTCTAGTCACTGTTCACCTGCAAACAGTAACGTATGGAACACGCTCTATGCAGGGGTGCGAGGAGCCCCTTCGACAATGTACTTATCAAGGTCCGATTTATAAGGCGGCGAAAGCCCTTCCACGTTAAAACTCACATAAACGAGGGGCGTGAAAAAAACCGGTTTTGCAGTCCACACGGGAATTTCCAAGGTTTCTACCGATTTAACTTCAACCCTGAAGTGACTGGAGCCATTCCCCTCAATCTTCCCAATGATTGTTTGACCTATGCTCATGCCAACGAACGGTTGGATAACCAATTTGAGCTCTTCAGCCTCCACATCAGCATATTGGACGACACCGCCCTGTGATGGCTCCAGGGATGGTGCGGGGTTCACCAGCACGGGGGGTTGTTCGTCTTTCATGGTGCATCCTCCAGTGATTGATTAAATCGCCGCCAACCAACCACTTCCGGGCAGTGATGCCATAAACCTATGCCCGGCACATGAGACAAACAAGCTGTGAAACTTGACAGGTGCTCAGCAGCATCTTTGTAGACAAGGCCGCTAAATCACCACGTTGCGCACAAAGCGCACGGCGACCTCGCTATCGTTGCGATAGGCGTGGGGCTGGTGGCTGGCGAACATGAAGAATTCGCCGGCGCCGATGGTGTTTTCCTGGTCGCCCACGACCAGCGTCAAGCTACCCTCAAACACAAACAGCTGCTCGCTCCAGCCTTCCAGGTCGGGGTCCGGGCAATAGCGATCACCGGGTTCGAGGCGCCACTCCCACAATTCAACCTCGCGCCGCGCGGTGGCCTTGGCCAGCAATACCGCCTTGCTCCCGGCAATTTCACCGGCCCAGGCCAATTCGTTGATGCGGCTGTGATCACGTACGTCCGGAGCCTGGATCAGGTCGCTGAAGGCTACGTCCAATGCTTCGGCCACGCGGTCCAAGGTGGACAGGCTTACGTTTTTCTCACCCGCTTCGATGGCCACCAGCATGCGCCGGCTGACCCCGGACTTTTCCGAGAGCGCGGTCTGGCTCAGGTCGGCGGCGTGGCGCAGGCGACGAACGTTTTGGCTGACGTGCTGCAGGACCGAGGCCCGTTGTGGATTTTCTTTGTGCACTATATTGCTCAATAGGTGGGTGTGCGCAGTATACTGCCCAGCGTGCGGCGCATTGTGCGGTCCGTACCTTTCCCTGTGCAAGACCGAGCCGCCATGACCACCGCCAAAACCCCTTCGCGTTTCAACCGCTTCAGCAAAGCCGAATGCATTCTGGTGTTTATCACCATGATCTGGGGCGGCACCTTTTTATTGGTGCAGCATGCTATGACGGTGAGCGGTCCGATGTTTTTCGTGGGTCTGCGCTTTGCGGCTGCGGCCATCGTGGTGGGTTTCTTCTCGTTGCGCACGCTGCGCGACCTGACCTTGTTTGAATTGAAGGCCGGGGTGTTTATCGGTGTGGCGATCATGTTTGGCTACGGCTTGCAGACCATCGGCCTGCAGACGATCCTGAGCAGCCAGTCGGCGTTTATCACCGCGCTCTACGTGCCGTTCGTGCCGTTGTTGCAATGGCTGGTACTCGGCCGTCGCCCTGGGTTAATGCCGAGCATCGGCATCATGCTCGCGTTTGCCGGGTTGATGCTGCTGACCGGGCCTGCGGGGGCTTCGCTGAATTTCAGCCCAGGTGAAATCGCGACCTTGATCGGTGCCATTGCGATTGCGGCGGAAATCATCTTGATCAGCGCATTTGCCGGTCAGGTGGATGTGCGCCGGGTGACGGTGGTGCAATTGGCCACAGCCTCACTCCTATCGTTTTTGATGGTGGTGCCGATGGGCGAGGCGCTCCCGGGGTTTTCGTGGTTGCTGCTTTTCAGCGCCGTGGGCTTGGGCTTGACCAGCGCGGTAATCCAAGTCGCGATGAACTGGGCGCAACAGAGTGTTTCACCGACACGAGCCACGTTGATCTACGCCGGCGAGCCGGTGTGGGCCGGTGTGGTGGGGCGGATTGCCGGCGAGCGGTTCCCGCCGATTGCGATGCTGGGGGCGGTGTTGATCGTGGTGGCAGTGATTGTCAGCGAATTAAAGACGAAGGGGCAGAAAGCGCTCGCGTTGGCTGAAGAGCTGGAGCAAGAGCGTCAGAATTGAGGTTCGTTTTTTGGAGTTGCCTCGCAGCCCTGCAGGAGCATACGCCCTCGCCACAGGGGTAATTCCAGCCTAATGAAACAATGCCAAATGGGAAGTTTCAGCCTACCTTGTAGGATCCTGCCACATCTTGCCGTTTGGTGATCATCAAAGCGGCACGTATGATGCATCCCAAACTCCCGCAGATTAGAAGCCTATGTCCCTGATAGTTCTACTGCTTCTGCCATTCATTGGCAGCTGTCTAGCGGCCTTGCTGCCGCACAATGCACGTAACACCGAATCCCTGTTGGCCGGCCTTGTGGCCCTGGTCGGCACCATTCAAGTCGCCCTGCTCTACCCCCAGATCGCCCACGGTGGCGTGATCCGCGAAGAATTCATGTGGTTACCCAGCCTTGGGCTGAACTTCGTGTTGCGCATGGATGGGTTTGCCTGGCTGTTCTCGATGCTGGTGCTCGGCATCGGCGCGCTGGTGGCGCTGTATGCGCGCTACTACATGTCGCCGGACGATCCGGTGCCACGTTTCTTCGCATTTTTCCTGGCTTTTATGGGCGCGATGCTCGGGCTGGTGATCTCCGGCAACTTGATTCAAATCGTATTTTTCTGGGAACTGACCAGCCTGTTCTCGTTCCTGTTGATCGGTTATTGGCACCATCGCGCCGATGCGCGACGCGGCGCCTACATGGCGTTGATGGTCACCGGTGCAGGCGGCTTGTGCCTGTTGGCAGGCGTGATGTTGCTGGGGCATATCGTCGGCAGCTATGACCTGGACCTGGTGCTGGCGGCGGGCGATCAGATTCGCGCGCACGCGCTGTACCCGGTCATGCTGGCCCTGGTGCTGATCGGCGCCTTGAGCAAAAGCGCGCAGTTCCCGTTCCACTTCTGGCTGCCCCACGCCATGGCGGCACCGACCCCGGTGTCTGCCTATCTGCACTCGGCGACGATGGTGAAGGCCGGCGTGTTCCTGCTGGCCCGCCTGTGGCCCTCGCTGTCGGGCAGCGAAGAATGGTTCTGGATCGTCGGCGGTGCCGGCGCCCTCACTCTCCTCCTCGGCGCTTACTGCGCCATGTTCCAGAATGATCTCAAAGGCCTGCTGGCCTACTCCACCATCAGCCACCTCGGGCTGATCACCTTATTGCTGGGCCTCAACAGCCCGCTGGCGGCCGTCGCGGCGGTGTTCCACATCCTCAACCACGCCACCTTCAAAGCCTCGCTGTTCATGGCGGCGGGCATCATCGACCACGAAAGCGGCACCCGCGACATCCGCAAGCTAAGCGGCCTGGTGCGCCTGATCCCGTTCACGGCGACCCTGGCGATGGTGGCGAGCGCATCCATGGCCGGCGTGCCATTGCTCAATGGATTCCTGTCCAAAGAGATGTTCTTCGCCGAAACCGTGTTTATCTCGGCCACTCAGTGGGTGGAAATCGCCCTGCCGATGATCGCAACCATCGCCGGCACCTTCAGCGTGGCCTATGCGCTGCGTTTTACAGTCGATGTGTTCTTCGGTCCGCCTGCCAAAGACCTGCCCCACACACCCCACGAGCCACCACGCTGGATGCGTGCCCCCGTCGAGTTGCTGGTATTCACCTGCCTGCTGGTGGGCATTTTCCCGGCCCAGGTGGTCGGCTCGATCCTCGCCGCTGCGGCACTGCCGGTGGTCGGCGGTGTACTCCCGGAGTACAGCCTGGCCATTTGGCACGGCTGGAACGCACCGATGATCATGAGCCTGGTGGCCATGACCGGTGGCGTGGTGCTCTACCTGATGCTGCGCAAGCAGCTCAAGCTCGGCCGTTTCAAGTACCCGCCGGTCATCAGCTACTTCAACGGCAAGCGCGGCTTTGAGCGCAGTCTGGTGGTGATGATGCGCGGCGTGCGCAAAATCGAAAAACGCATCAGCACCAAGCGGCTGCAGACCCAGTTGTTCCTGCTGGTGATCGTCGCGGTGATCGGCGCCATGATCCCGATGTTCAACAGCGGCCTCAGTTGGGGCGACCGGCCGAAGATCCCCGGCTCCATCGTGTTCGTGACCCTGTGGCTGCTGGCAATTGCCTGCGCCCTGGGCGCCGCCTGGCAAGCCAAATACCACCGGCTGGCGGCCCTGACCATGGTCAGCGTGTGCGGCCTGATGACGTGCATCACCTTCGTATGGTTCTCCGCGCCCGACCTGGCATTGACTCAACTGGTGGTCGAAGTGGTCACCACCGTGCTCATCCTGCTCGGCCTGCGCTGGCTGCCACGGCGGATCGAAGAAGTCTCGCCACTGCCCAGCTCGCTACGCAAGGCGCGCATTCGCCGCCTGCGTGACTTCCTGCTGTCCACCGTGGTCGGTGGCGGCATGGCGCTGCTGTCCTACGCGATGCTGACGCGCCAGACGCCCAACGATATTTCCTCGTTCTACCTGAGCCGCGCCCTTCCCGAAGGCGGCGGCAGCAACGTGGTAAACGTGATGTTGGTGGACTTCCGTGGCTTCGACACCCTCGGCGAAATCACCGTACTAGGCGCCGTGGCGCTGACGGTGTACGCCCTGCTGCGACGCTTCCGCCCGTCCAAGGAAAGCATGCAACTGCCTGCACAACAGCGCCAACTGGCGCCGGACGTGGCGACCGACCTGGTCAACCCGCGCCAGGCCAGCGATACCGCCCTGGGCTTTATGATGGTGCCGGCAGTGCTGGTACGCCTGCTGCTGCCGATTGCCCTTGTAGTGTCGTTCTACCTGTTTATGCGCGGCCACAATCAACCGGGCGGCGGTTTTGTCGCCGGCTTGGTGATGTCGGTGGCGTTTATCCTGCAATACATGGTGGCCGGTACGCAGTGGGTCGAGGCACAAATGAGCCTGCGGCCAATGCGCTGGATGGGCTTCGGCCTGTTCTCGGCAACGCTGACCGGGATCGGCGCGTTGTTTGTCGGCTACCCGTTCCTCACCACGCACACCTGGCATTTCAGCCTGCCGCTGCTGGGCGATATTCATGTCGCCAGCGCGCTGTTCTTCGACGTCGGCGTATACGCCATGGTCGTCGGCTCGACCTTGCTGATGCTCACCGCCCTCGGTCACCAGTCAGTGCGCGCGCATAAACCGAGCAACCAGGCCAAAGTAGTCGCCGCAACAGAAGGAGCCGCCTGATGGAAGAAGTCATCGCAATTGCCATTGGGGTCCTGGCGGCCTCCGGCGTCTGGTTGATCCTGCGGCCACGGACGTTTCAGGTGGTGATGGGCCTGTGCTTGTTGTCGTACGGGGTCAACCTGTTCATTTTCAGCATGGGCAGCCTGTTTATCGGTAAAGAGCCGATCATCAAGGACGGCGTGCCGCAAGACCTGCTCAACTACACCGATCCCCTGCCCCAGGCACTGGTGCTGACGGCCATCGTGATCAGCTTCGCCATGACCGCACTGTTCCTGGTGGTGCTGCTGGCGTCACGGGGCCTGACCGGCACGGACCATGTGGACGGCCGGGAGCCCAAGGAATGAACTGGGTCAACCAACTGATCGTCGCCCCCATCCTGCTGCCGTTGCTCACCGCAGCGCTGATGCTGATGCTCGGCGAAAAACGCCGCCCGCTCAAAGCCAAGATCAATCTGTTCTCCAGCGTCATCGGCCTCGGCATCGCGATCCTGCTGTTGTACTGGACGCAAAAAGGTGGGCCCGGCTCGATTGGCGTCTACCTGCCGGGCAACTGGCAGGTGCCATTCGGCATCGTGCTGGTGGTGGATCAACTCTCGGCATTGATGCTGGTGCTCACTGGGATTATCGGCGTGAGCGCGCTGTTGTTCGCCATGGCCCGCTGGGACCGTGCCGGTACCAGCTTCCATGCGCTGTTCCAGATCCAGATGATGGGCCTTTACGGCGCGTTCCTCACGGCGGACCTGTTCAACCTGTTCGTGTTCTTCGAGGTGCTGCTGGCCGCGTCCTACGGCTTGATGCTGCACGGCTCGGGCCGCGCGCGGGTGTCGTCGGGCCTGCATTACATTGCGATCAACCTGCTGGCGTCGTCGCTGTTCCTGATTGGCGCGGCGATGATCTACGGCGTTACCGGTACGCTGAATTTTGCTGATCTGGCACTGAAAATCCCGCTGGTACCGGAGGCCGATCGTGGCCTGTTGCATGCCGGTGCGGCGATCCTCGCCACCGCGTTTTTGGCCAAGGCCGGCATGTGGCCGCTGAACTTCTGGCTCGCGCCCGCTTACTCCTCGGCCAGCGCGCCGGTGGCGGCGATGTTCGCGATCATGACCAAAGTCGGCGTGTACACCGTGCTGCGCCTGTGGACGCTGCTGTTCTCCGGCCAGGCCGGCGCTTCGGCGTTGTTTGGTGGCGACTGGCTGGTGTACGGCGGCATGGCAACCATCGTCTTCGCTGGGCTAGCAATGGTGGCGGCGCAACGCCTGGAGCGCATGGCGAGCCTGAGCATCCTGGTGTCGGCCGGCATCCTGCTGTCGTCGGTGGGTTTCGCCCAGCCGAGCCTGACCGCTGGGGCGCTGTTCTATCTGGTCAGCTCGACCCTCGCGTTGAGTGCGCTGTTCCTGCTGGCCGAATTGATCGAGCGTTCGCGCTCGGCCAATGACCTGCCGTTGGATGAAGAAATCGATGCATTGCCCAAGGCCATGGAGTCGTTGCACCCGCGTCCAGGGGTCAACCTGGATGACGAGCAGAAAGCCGTAGTCGGCCAGGTGATCCCTTGGACCATGGCGTTCCTGGGCTTGAGTTTTGTCGCCTGCGCACTGCTGATCATCGGCATGCCGCCGCTGTCCGGGTTTATCGGCAAGCTCAGCTTGCTGAGTGCGCTGGTCAATCCACTGGGCCTGGGTAGCGGCCAGGAAGGCCCGATTCGCCCTGCGGCCTGGGGCCTGATGGCATTGCTGATCCTGTCCGGACTGGCCTCGCTGATCGCCTTCGCCCGTCTGGGTGTCCAGCGTTTCTGGACCCCGGAGGAGCGTCCATCGCCCTTGCTGCGCCGCTACGAATGCGTGCCGATTTTCTTCCTGCTGGGCCTGAGCATCCTGCTGACCTTCAAGGCCGAGCCGCTGATGCGCTACACCCAAGCCACCGCCCAGAGCCTGAACAACCCGGAAAGCTACGTGATGGCGGTCATGGCCACGCGACCAGTGCTCAGCCCTGAAGCCAAGACGGCCGCTCTGGAGGTGCAACCATGAAGCGCTTGCTCCCTGCCCCGTGGTTGTCCCTGGCATTGTGGGTGCTGTGGCTGGTGCTGAACCTCTCCGTCAGCCCTGGCCATCTGCTGCTGGGTGCTGCGCTGGGGGTGCTCGCCCCACTGCTGATGGCGCCGTTGCGCCCGCTGCCGATCCGTATCCGCCGACCTGGCGTAATCATCCGCCTATTCTTCCTGGTGGGCCGCGATGTGATCGTCTCCAACCTGCAAGTGGCCTGGGCTGTGCTGACATGCGGCTCGCGCCCACCGCGTTCGCGCTTCATCAAGATCCCCCTGGACTTGCGTGACGCCAACGGCCTTGCCGCCCTGTCGATGATCACCACCGTGGTGCCCGGCACCATCTGGTCGGAACTGGCGCTGGATCGCAGCATCCTGCTGCTGCACGTCTTCGATCTGGAGGACGAAGTGGCCTTCATCGAACATTTCAAAAGCGCGTACGAGCGGCCATTGATGGAGATCTTCGAATGAGCGCCCTGCTCTCCAATGCAATCCTGTTCAGCCTGTTCCTGTTCTCCCTGGCCATGGTGCTGACGCTGATCCGCCTGTTCAAAGGCCCTTCAGCTCAAGACCGGGTACTGGCGCTGGACTATCTGTACATCCTGGCGATGCTGATGATGCTGGTGCTCGGTATTCGTTATGCCAGTGACACCTACTTTGAAGCGGCGCTGTTGATTGCGTTGTTTGGCTTTGTGGGCTCGTTTGCCCTGGCGAAATTCCTGCTGCGCGGGGAGGTGATTGAATGATGCCGTTCTGGATGGAAATCGTGGTCGCGGTGCTGCTGGTGTTGAGCAGTGTGTTTGCGCTGATCGGCGCGATCGGTTTGCTGCGCATGAAGGACTTCTTCCAGCGCATGCACCCGCCTGCCCTGGCCTCGACGTTGGGAGCCTGGTGTGTAGCGTTGGCGTCGATCGTGTATTTTTCGGTACTCAAGTCCGGGCCGGTGCTGCACGGGTGGTTGATTCCGATTTTGCTGTCGATCACCGTGCCGGTGACCACGTTGCTGCTGGCCCGTACGGCACTGTTTCGCAAGCGCATGGCCGGTGATGACGTGCCGGCCGAAGTCAGCAGCCGCCGCGCCGATAAAACACCGTAGCTCCGGCACTTTATCAGCGCTAGCTTGCGAAGCTCGTCAACGATAACGCAGCACTTCATGCTGAATCGTGGCGCACTCAGGTTTTCGCGAGCAAACTTCGCTCCAACAGTGATTGAAGGTCCGCCCGCCTCAGGGGGTGCAAGGACTCAAGCACGCCACGGCTTGGCTGAACCGCTCAATACAAAGTTCAGGTCAGGCCGATTATTCTGCGTCCAGTGGGCGACCTCGTAGTTGTAACCGTCATAGGACACCTTCTCGTTGGGCGTCGCGTAGGCCTTGGTCGCCACCCAGACCGGCGCGCAGTTACCGGCTTGTTGGGCTGTGACGTTAACCGTATGACTTGCACTGGCGCTGCGATTGTCGGCATCGGTCACCATGAGGTTGATGGTGCGTGGGCCAGCCGTGGCAGGCGCGGTAAGGATCGGACCGATCCCGGAGGAAGACGCCGGCGAAAACTCATTTGCCGTCCATGCATAACGCAGGTTGCCGCCACTCGACCCCGCGCCCGACAGAGTCAGCGTCTTGCCTGCCTCCACGGAAATCGGACCGCTGATTATCGCCTGCGGTGCAGGGCTATCCACTGGCTTGGGCTCTATCACGACGTCCTTGGACAGTGAAGTCGGATTGGGGGAACCGGTACGGTAAACCAGCACCGTAACCCTGCCGGTCGTACTTTGCGTGACCTCGGGCGCCTTCGCCACGATATTCGGGGCACTCACATTCTGGTAAGCAAACGCCGGCGAAAACGCCCAGCTATAGCCGCGAACATCCCGCAGATCATTGACGACGGCGGTAAAGACAGCCACCTCACCGGACATCAGCGTCTGCGGCCCCTCTACCCTGTCGGGTTCGGGCGTGGGCTCATCGGACTCGACCTGAATGCTGCGCGTGACGGTATTACTGCGGTTCTCGCTGTTGGTCACCGTCAGCGATACCGGGAAACTGCCCGCTTTCTCAGGCGCTTTGAAATCAGGCGCCACTGCGGATGAACTGGATGGCTCAAAATCAGCGGCATTCCACCGATATGTCATCTTGGCCGAAGAATGGGGGATCTCTGAACTGGACCCATCCAACTGAAAGGTTTGAGCGCTTTTTATCGACGAAGGTCCCTGGATTTTGGCATAGGGGTCAGTGTCTACGGGTTGCCTGCGCCTGACGACAACGGAGGTCTCCAGTGTCACGGTATCGGCCGGAAGGCTGATTTTTTCAGGATAAGGATCGTTCTCGGTGCCCGGTAACTTCATCAGCGGCGTGACACTGACACTGAACATAAAGGGCGTACTGACAGAGGGCGTGGGGGCAACGATGCGCAAACTCTTCTGCGTCACGCCGATGGGCTGGGTCCATCCGTCCGGCACGGTCCAGCGATATTGGAATTCGGGGTCCTCTGCGCCTTCGTGGGATATGTCGGCCGTCAATTCCACCCAGGTCCCTCCGTTAGCGGAAGAGGCGCCAATGATTTCCCCTTTGATCCGCACGGAGGGAAGGACTTTCAGCGTCTCACTCCGGGTGTTCGCCATCTTGCCGTCAGTAATCTGCACCTCGACCGGGTACTCCATGAATTGCGGCGCCGATGGGGCCTCAATCAACGCGTAACGCCCGTTGACCTGCGGATTGAGTTCAACAGGGATCTTCCAACGATACGTAAACGGCGCTGCGCCTGCATTGGGCACACTCGTCGATCCCGCCTCCACCATCAGGGGAGCGCGACTGTTGCGGTAAGAAGACGCTATGGGCTCACGTTTCTCCCCGGTTTTTATCTTCATGACAACTGACGGGGCAAAAACAAGCGGCACGTCGTTACCCAGGTACGCATGCAGCAATCCGCGAATCTGCCGCTCGTTGACCGCCCCCCAACCAGCCTCGTGCCCCTTCACACCATAACGTCCACCGCCCATGATGCCTTGGGGTGCGGGGCCGTACGTACAGTCTTTGTGAATGGTGTAAAGGCCTAACGTGCCAGCTTCAACCGCATTTTCTTCGGTTGGCAAAGGCGTTTGCGGACTGATCAGATCGCCCCACTTGATTTTTTCCCTGTCAGTCTGACGGGTGATATTCGGCGCCGCAGGCTCGACATCGAAGCACGTCTCGCCAGCGTCATAGGACGCATATTCATCCGCCAACCTGAACAACGCATGACCGATTTCATGGGGAATCGAGGTGATGGCCAGCGGCGTATTGGCAGACGGTTTAAAGATATAAATCTTATTGGTACTGGCGAGACCGCCGACGCCGACCTGGTGGTATGTAAACTTTGAAAGTTTAATCGAAACGTCATAGATGCCATGCCCCAGTTGATTACTGTGCCGCATGATCGTTTCAATATTCTTAGTATCCGGCTCACCCGATACCGGCGAAACATGGTCAAAGCGTAAAAAACCCACTTTATCTTTAATCGCATCGAACACAGTATCGCCCATAATAATATCGATGGCGGCCTGGGTATCGTCACGAAAGGCCTGCATATCGTCTTGGGCATAACCATCGCCGACAATTGCAAACACCAGCGGCTTTCTCTGGGTGCTACCGTCCGGATTAAGCATGACCACCTTGTCGCTGTCGATATCGCCTAGGACACCGCGCAAAGGTGCTCGCTTCGCCAAGCGTTCGATGGCCTGGCGATCGAGTTCCAGTAACGGCTTGCGCATCGCTGCGCCATCGAGTGAGTCAACCGCCTTGAGGTCAATACGAAAGATCTTGATCCTGGACACTTGGCTGTCGTAAGGAAGCAATACTTCTTCAGTGCCTTCTACAGCAGATTCCGCACTGACACTTGATATTGCACCTGTTATCTCATTAAAAACTTCGCCGCGACGATAACGACTGTCATTAATGGTGCTGCTATAAAGCGTATTGCCATTGGCGTCCACAGTAATAACTTTCCATCCCCGCTCAACATCGGCATGTTCCGCCAAAATCGCCGGAGGCACCTTGTAATTACCGAGGGAAACTTCAGCAACATCTAGCGAATCGTGCTGACTTTGCAGTTGCATCCACACACTTTGAGCTTGGGAGATCGGCATCCACACCAGTAGCGCCAATACAGTTATTATCTTATTCATTCCAATATCCTTCGTACCGGTGAGGAAATCAAAATTCTTTAAGAGATAAAACTGTTTCGCCGCACACTACGCTAACGTTCTCTGATTTGAGTCAGGATCATAAATTGATGTTTGTCAAGAAAGGTGACTCAGGCACATTGCCACGAGTCAAACCCGGCAACTGCAATTAGCCTTCATTCGGTACACCAGTCGGCACATAGTGAACACCTGCCAGCCACTCCACGGCAGCGTGTTTGCGCTGATCGGTGCGACCGGGTTGTTGCGCATGAAGGACGTCTTCCAGCACATGCAGCCGCCTGCCCTCGCCTCGACGTTGGGGGCCTGGTGTGCTGCTGGCCCGTACGGCGCTGTTTCGTAAGCGCATGGCCGGTGATGACGTGCCCGCTGAAGTCAGCAGCCGCCGCTGAGCTCTGAGGCGAACACGGTAAAAATGTGGGAGGGGGCTTGCCCCCGATCGCAGTGGTTCAGTCAGTTCATCTGTTGCAGACTCACCGCAATCGGGGGCAAGCCCCCTCCCACACTTGATCGCTGTTGCCAGGTGGAAAGCAGTCGGCTGTAGACCTCATGGACACAGACCCCTGTGGGAGATGTCGAGCTTTAGCGAGGCTTCGAAGGCGGCGGAACTGTTGGCAGGTATGTTGGCTGACACAGCGCTATCGGGGGCATGTCGAATCCTCACACCGTCCCTCCCACACTCGATCGGGTGAGCCGCTCACTAAAACGGTGTGCAAAAAAAAAGCCCCGAACCAGTCGGGGCGTTTTTCATCCAGCGTTTGCCAATCAGGCCTGATCAGCCAACCGCCACGTCGTCCCGCCCTTCCCGTCTTCCAACACCACGCCCATCGCGGTCAGTTGGTCACGGATACGGTCGGATTCCGCCCAGTCCTTGCCTGCGCGAGCCGCCAGACGCGCCTGGATCAGCGCATCAACCTCAGCCGCATCCACGCGCCCTTCGGCGCCGGCTTGCAGGAAGTCATCGGCTTCCATCTGCAATACACCCAGCACGCTGGCCAGCTCTTTCAAGCGAGCAGCCAGGCCAGCCGCTGCGTCGAGATCGCTCTCGCGCAGGCGGTTGATTTCACGCACCATTTCGAACAGCACCGCGCAGGCTTCGGGTGTGCCGAAGTCGTCGTTCATGACTTCGGTGAACCGTGCCACGAACGCTTCGCCGCCAGCCGGTGCAACGGCGGGCAAGCCTTTCAACGCGTGGTAGAACCGCTCCAGGGCGCCTTTGGCGTCCTTGAGGTTGTCTTCCGAGTAGTTGATGGCGCTGCGGTAGTGGCTGGACACCAACAGGTAACGCACTACTTCCGGGTGGTACTTTTCCAGCACGTCGCGAATGGTGAAGAAGTTGTTCAAGGACTTGGACATCTTCTCGCCATTGATGCGGATCATGCCGCAGTGCATCCAGGCGTTGGCGTAGGTCTTGCCGGTGGCGGCTTCGCTCTGGGCGATTTCGTTTTCGTGGTGCGGGAACTCAAGGTCGCTGCCGCCGCCATGAATGTCGAAGGTCTCGCCCAGGCAGCAGGTGGACATCACCGAGCATTCGATGTGCCAGCCCGGACGCCCGGCGCCCCATGGGGATTCCCAGCTCGGCTCGCCGGGCTTGGTGCCTTTCCACAGCACGAAGTCCAGCGGATCCTGCTTGGCTTCGTCGACTTCGATACGCGCACCGATGCGCAGGTCTTCGATCTTCTTGCGCGACAGCTTGCCGTAGCCCATGAACTTGGCGACGCGGTAGTACACGTCGCCATTGCCGGGGGCGTAGGCATAACCCTTGTCGATCAGGGTCTGGATCATGGCGTGCATGCCAGGGATGTGGTCCGTGGCGCGCGGCTCCATGTCCGGCTTGAGGATGTTGAGGCGAGCCTCGTCCTCATGCATCGCGGCGATCATGCGCTCGGTCAGCGCGTCGAACGACTCACCGTTTTCATTGGCGCGGTTGATGATCTTGTCGTCGATGTCGGTGATGTTGCGAACATAGGTCAAGTCATAGCCGCTGAAACGCAACCAGCGGGTCACCAGGTCGAAGGCAACCATGCTGCGGCCGTGGCCGATGTGGCAGTAGTCGTACACGGTCATGCCGCACACGTACATGCGCACCTTGTTGCCATCCAGCGGCTTGAAGACTTCTTTGGTCTTGCTGAGTGTGTTGTAGATCGTTAGCACGACAGTTCCTTAAAACAGAATCACTGGCCCCACGAATCACGCAAGGTCACGGTACGGTTGAATACCGGAGCGCCTGGTTTCGAGTCCTTGATATCCGCGCAGAAGTAACCTTCGCGCTCGAACTGGAAACGGTCTTCCGGCTGTGCGTCGCCAAGCGATGGCTCAGCACGACAACCAGTGAGTACTTGCAGGGAATCAGGGTTGATGTTGTCGAGGAAACTGGCGCTGTCTTCTGCCTTCTCAGGGTTCGGTGAGCGGAACAGGCGATCGTACAGACGCACTTCGCACTCGATGCTGGCCGCAGCCGGCACCCAGTGGATCACGCCTTTGACCTTGCGGCCTTCAGGGTTCTTGCCGAGGGTTTCCGGGTCGTAGGAGCAACGCAGCTCAACGATGTTGCCATCGGCGTCCTTGATTGCTTCGTCGGCGCGGATCACGTAGCTGCCGCGCAAGCGCACTTCGCCGTTCGGTTCCAGGCGCTTGTAGCCTTTTGGCGGCTCTTCCATGAAGTCATCGCGGTCGATGTAGATTTCACGGGCGAATGGCAGCTTGCGCACGCCGAGTGCTTCGTTCTGCGGATGACGCGGCAGTTCGAGGTGATCGACCTTGTCTTCCGGATAGTTGGTGATCACGACTTTCAACGGACGCAAGACGCACATGGCGCGCGGAGCATTCGCGTCGAGGTCCTGACGGATGCTGAATTCGAGCATGCCGAAGTCAACCACGCCATCGGAACGGTTGGTGCCGACCATGTCGCAGAAATTGCGGATCGACGCCGGGGTGTAGCCGCGACGGCGGAAGCCCGACAGGGTCGACATGCGCGGGTCATCCCAACCAAACACGTGCTTCTCATCGACCAGTTGCTTGAGTTTGCGCTTGCTGGTGATGGTGTAGTTCAGGTTCAGGCGGCTGAATTCGTACTGACGCGGGTGCGCCGGAACCGGCAGGCTGTCCAGGAACCACTCGTACAGCGGACGATGGCTTTCGAACTCCAGGGTGCAGATGGAGTGAGTGATGCCTTCGATGGCGTCCGACTGACCGTGGGTGAAGTCGTAGTTCGGGTAGATGCACCACTTGTCACCGGTCTGGTGGTGGTGGGCATGGCGGATGCGGTACATGATCGGGTCGCGCAGGTTCATGTTCGGCGAAGCCATGTCGATCTTGGCGCGCAGTACGCGGGCGCCGTCCGGGAACTCACCGGCGCGCATGCGGGCGAACCAGTCGAGGTTCTCTTCCACGGAACGGTCGCGGAACGGGCTGTTCTTGCCCGGTTCGGTCAGCGTGCCACGGTATTCCTTGGCCTGCTCCGGGGTCAGGTCGTCGACGTAGGCCTTGCCGGCCTTGATCAGCTCGACGGCCCAGTCGAACAACTGGTCGAAGTATTTGGAGGCATAGCGCACTTCACCGGACCATTCGAAGCCCAGCCACTTGATGTCGCTTTCAATGGCGTCGATGTATTCCTGGTCTTCCTTGGCCGGGTTGGTGTCGTCGAAACGCAGGTGCGTGACGCCACCGAACTCCTGGGCCAGGCCGAAGTTCACACAGATCGACTTAGCGTGACCAATGTGCAGGTAGCCGTTGGGCTCTGGCGGGAAGCGGGTGACGATCTGCGTGTGCTTGCCCGAATCCAGGTCCGCCTGGATGATCGGGCGCAGGAAATTGACCGGGACGGCAGGTCCGGCCTTGGAATTCGAGGTAGTGTCGACAGTGGGCTTGCTCATAGGATCCTTGAACAGACAGGTTCGTGGCCGGTTGGGGCCAGATAAAACAAAGGCCGTATCATAGCTGATGCTGTCAAGCTGCTGACAGAGCGCGGTCAAAAACTGCTGCATTTATTGCTGCTTTTATGACGGGCGCGGTAAAAAACCACCTCGAAATTCCTGCAAGGCACGCTAAACTGCGCGCCTTGGCCGCAGTTTAGCCAAACCGGTAAGGCGCCAAGGCGCTCAAACCCACGAATTTCCTGAAAGAGTAGTGAACATGACTCAAGTCAAACTGACCACCAACCACGGCGAGATCGTCATCGAGCTGAACGCCGAGAAAGCGCCGATCACCGTCGCCAACTTCATCGAGTACGTGAACGCTGGCCACTACGAAAACACCGTTTTCCACCGCGTCATCGGTAACTTCATGATCCAGGGCGGCGGTTTCGAGCCAGGCATGAAAGAGAAGAAAGACAAGCGTCCAAGCATCCAGAACGAAGCGGACAACGGCCTTTCCAACGACAAGTACACCGTTGCCATGGCCCGTACCATGGAGCCGCATTCGGCCTCCGCACAGTTCTTCATCAACGTGGCCGATAACGCCTTCCTGAACCACAGCGGCAAGAACGTGCAGGGTTGGGGCTACGCCGTGTTCGGTAAAGTCACCGAAGGCCAGGACGTTGTCGACAAGATCAAAGGCGTGTCCACCACGTCCAAAGCCGGTCACCAGGACGTTCCAGCAGAAGACGTAATCGTCGAGAAAGCCGAGATCGTTGGGTGATATTGCTGATTTCAGATTTGCATCTGGAAGAGGAGCGCCCGGACATCACCCGGGCGTTTCTGGATCTGCTCCACGGCCGCGCCCGTGGCGCCCAGGCGTTGTACATTCTGGGGGACTTCTTCGAAGCCTGGATTGGCGACGATGGGATGACCCCTTTTCAACGTTCGATTTGCGCAGCCCTGCGCGAGCTGAGCGACAGCGGCACCCCGATTTTTATCATGCATGGCAACCGCGATTTCCTGATCGGCAAGGCGTTCTGCAGAGCAGCAGGCGCGACCTTGCTCAAGGACCCGAGTGTCGTGCAGTTGTATGGCGAACCCGTGCTGTTGATGCACGGCGACAGCCTCTGCACCCGCGACGTGGGTTATATGAAGCTGCGGCGCATCCTGCGTAACCCGATTGTGCTGTTTATCCTGCGTCACTTGCCCTTGCGCACCCGCCACAAGCTGGCGCGCAAGCTGCGCAGTGAGAGCCGGACACAGACGCGCATGAAGGCCAACGACATTGTCGATGTAACCCCCGAGGAAGTGCCGCGGGTGATGCAGCAGTTCGGCGTGCGCACCCTGGTCCACGGCCATACCCACCGCCCGGCGATCCACAAACTGCAGATTGGCGAGCAGGCGGCCAAGCGCATTGTGCTGGGGGATTGGGACAAGCAGGGTTGGGCGTTGCAGGTGGATGAGCAAGGGTTTCAGTTGGCGGCGTTTGATTTTGTGAATCCGCAGCTGGCATTGCCTGGCGCCTGAGACCTCAAACACCACTGATCCAATGTGAACAGAGATCAAAATGTGGAAGGGGGCTTGCCCCCGATGGCTGTGGATCAGTCAGCATTTTTTGGCTGACCCACCGCTATCGGGGGCAAGCCCCCTCTCACATTTGATTGCATTCCAGTCCGTGTGGATCAGTGGCCGCTTGCTTCCGGCCCCGCCTTGGCGCCAAACGGCGGCTTCGCCAGCCACACCAGCAGCATCAATCCCATGAACATCCACCCCAACAACGTGAAGTAATCCACGGTGGACATCATGTACGCCTGGCTGGTGAGGATCTGGTCCAACTGCGCATAGGCCTTGTGCCCTGCCCCACCCAACGCATCCAGCGCATTGCGCGTGGCCGCGTCATAGGTGGTCATGTTCTCGCTCATGTACGCATGGTGCTGGTCCGCCCGGCGAATCCAGATCCAGGTGGTCAGCGACGCCGCAAAACTGCCGCCTAACGTACGCAGGAAGGTTGCCAGGCCCGCACCGTCGGCAATCTGGTGCGGTGGCAGGTCGGACATCAAGATGCTCAGGGTCGGCATAAAGAACAGTGCAACACCAATCCCCATGAACAACTGCACAAGGGCGATGTGGGTGAAGTCCACTTCATTGGTAAAGCCTGCGCGCATGAAGCAGCTCAAGCCAATCGCCAGGAACGCCAGGCCCGCCAGCAGACGCAGGTCGAACTTGTGCGCGTACTTGCCCACGAACGGCGACATCAGCACCGGCAGAATCCCGATCGGTGCCACCGCCAGGCCGGCCCAGGTGGCGGTGTAGCCCATCTGGGTTTGCAGCCATTGTGGCAGGATCAGGTTGATGCCAAAGAAGCCCGCGTAACCGAGGATCAACACGATGGTGCCGATGCGGAAGTTACGGTAGGCGAACAGCCGCAGGTTGACCACTGGGTGCTTATCGGTCAGTTCCCAGATGACGAACACTGCCAGGGCAATCGCCGAAATCGCCGCGCCGATGATGATGAAGTTGGATTCGAACCAATCCAGGTCATTGCCCTTGTCGAGGATGATCTGCAAGGCGCCGACCCCCACGATCAGGCTTAACAACCCGACGTAATCCATCGGCTGATAACTGGTGACCACAGGTCGCTTCTTCAGCTGCGCACGCACCACCATCACCGCAAAGATGCCGATGGGGACGTTGATAAAGAAGATCCACGGCCAGCTGTAGCTGTCGGTGATCCAGCCGCCGAGGATTGGCCCGGCAATCGGCGCGACCACCGTGACCATCGCCAGTAACGCGAGGGCCATGCCGCGCTTCGCCGGCGGGTAGACCGCAATTAACAAGGTTTGGGTCATCGGGTACAACGGCCCCGCCACCAAGCCTTGCAGTACCCGAAAGCCGATCAGCTCGGGCATCGAAGTGGAAATCCCGCACAGGAACGACGCCAGCACAAACAGAATGGTCGCCCACAGAAACAGCTTCACCTCGCCAAAGCGTCGGCTCAACCAACCGGTGAGCGGCAAGGCGATGGCGTTGCTCACCGCAAACGAGGTGATCACCCAGGTGCCCTGCTCCGAACTCACGCCCAGGTTGCCGGAAATGGTCGGCAACGCCACGTTGGCGATGGTGGTGTCGAGCACCTGCATAAAAGTCGCCAGCGACAGGCCAATGGTGGCCATCAACAGGCTGGGTGGCGTGAACGAGGCGTTATTGCTCATCAGCGTTGCACAGCCTTGGGAGCGGCGACGCTGTTGTCATGGATCAACTGGGTGATCATGGCATCGGCTTCGGCCAATTGGCGGTCATACACGTTGGTGGTGAAAGAGGCCTTTTGTGGCGGCTGTTGCGCCAGAACGGGACCGCTCTGGTCGTGCAGGTCCACATTCACCACGGTGCTCAAGCCAACGCGCAGTGGGTGCTTGGCCAACTCTTCGGCATTGATATGGATGCGCACCGGTACTCGCTGCACGATCTTGATCCAGTTACCGGTGGCGTTCTGCGCCGGCAACAGGGCGAACGCACTGCCGGTGCCGGCGCCGAGGCTGTCGACGGTGCCGCTGTATTTCACATCGCTGCCATAGATATCCGACTCGATGTCCACCGGTTGGCCAATGCGCATGTCGCGCAGTTGGGTTTCCTTGAAGTTGGCGTCGATCCACAGTTGGTTCAGCGGGATCACGGCCATCAATGCGGTACCCGGCTGCACGCGCTGGCCCAGTTGCACGGAGCGCTTGGCGACATAGCCGGTGACCGGCGCGATCAGGGTGCTGCGCGCATTGGTCAGGTAGGCCTGACGCAATTGCGCGGCGGCAGCTTGCACGTCCGGATGGGACGAGATCACCGTGTCATCCACCAGGGCGTTGCTGGTTTTGAGCTGCTGCTCAAGGTTGGTCAGGGCGTTCTTGGCGGCCGTCAGACTGTCACGGGCATGGGACAGTTCCTCCAGGGAAATCGCCCCGCCCTGGGCCAGGGTCTTACGACGGTTGTAGTTGTCCTGAGCGGTCTGCACATCGGCTTTCTGCGCGTTGACCTGGGCTTTCATGCCATCAACGTTGCTGTACAAGCCACGCACCTGACGCACGGTACGCGCCAGGTTGGCCTGGGCACTTTGCAGGCCGACGGCGGCGTCATTCGGGTCGAAGTTGACCAGCACCTGGCCCTCGTGGACCAAGTCGCCATCGTCCGCGCCGATGCTCACCACGGTGCCGGTGACCAGCGGGGTGATTTCCACCACGTTGCCGTTCACATAAGCGTCGTCGGTGCTCTCGTTGAAGCGCCCGTAGAATTCGTGCCAGGCCCATACGCCGAGGACGCTGAGGATGACGATCAGCGCAAGGCTGATCAGCATGACTTTGCGTTTGCGCGGGTTGTTGTCTTTGGGTTGTTCTGTAGCGTTAGTGTTTTCGGCAGTGGCCATGACAAATACCTCAAATTATTCTGTGCGAGTGGCTGGGGTGGTCGACGCCACGTTGTCGGCGTTGAACCCGCCGCCCAGGGCCTGCATCAATTGAATCGATAGAGCGATCTGCCCGGCATTCAGGGTCGCCAGCTGACGCTGGGCCTGCAGCAATTGCTGTTCGATGCTGAGCACGTCCAGGTAGTTACCGATCCCGGAGCCGTACCGCTGAAGCACCGTGTCGTAGGACTGCTGGGCAATATCGGTAGCGTGTTGCTGGGCCTGGATCTGCCGGCCGGTTTCGCGCAGTTGCGAAAGGGTGTTGCCAATATCACCCAAGGCTTGCACCAGGGTTTTGTTGTATTGGGCCACGGCGAGGTCGTAGTCGGCGTCGCGGGCATCGAGGCCGGCGCGCAGGCGGCCGCCGTCAAAGATCGGCAGCGAGATCGTTGGCGCGATATTGAAGAAGCGGCTGGCCGACCCGAACATCGCATCCCCCAGCAACGACTCGGCCCCGGCGCTCGCGCTCAGGTTGAGGTTGGGGTAGAAGCGCGTCTTGCTGGCCGCGATGTCCTTGCTCGCCGCCTCCACACGCCACCGTGCGGCGATCAGGTCCGGACGACGGCCCAACAGTTCGGCAGGCAACACCGACGGGACAGCAACGGCAGCGGGTTTCAACACACTGGGACGCGCCAGCTCATTGCCGCGATCCGGGCCTTTACCGAGCAGCACCGCGAGGGCGATCTTGGCACTCTGCAGTTGTTTTTCCGCGTCGATCAATTGCGATTGGGAGCTGGCCTCCAGGCTTTCGGTCTGCTGGTACTGATAGTGGCTGTCGATGCCCGAATCCAGGCGGCGCTTGCTGAGATCGAGCATTTGCCGGGTGCGCTTGAGGTCGTCAGTGGCCAGGTCGCGCACGATATGGGCCTGGCCCAGGTCGCTGTAGGCCTTGGCCACATCAGCAGCCAGGGTCAGGCGCGCGGCCTGTTGATCGACTTCAGCGGCACGGGCCTGGCCCAATGCAGCTTCCCAGGCGGCGCGCTGGCCACCCCAGAGGTCGAAGGTGTAGTTGAAGCTGGCACCGATTTTTCGCACGGTGGAGTACGCATCGCCCTGCCCCAGCGGGTCCTGATCCTTGGCCAGCCGCGAACGGGTCACACCGGCGCTGGCATCCAGGGTCGGCATGCGCGACGCGTCGGCGGCGTAGGCGGCCGCTTCGGCCTGATGGGCACGGGCGCTCGCCACTTGCATGTCGGGGCTGTTTTGCAGGGCTTCATGGATCAGGCCGTCGAGCTGTGGGTCGCCGAGGCCTTTCCACCAATCGGCGCTGGGCCAGGCCGCACTCGACAGGGTCACGCCGCTCAGGGATTTACCGGCTTGCAGAGTGTTGGCGTCGAGGCGCTGGCCTTGGGTGTCGAGGCCGCTGAAATTGGCGCAACCGGCCATGCTCATGGCGACCAGCACTAGGCATAGGGCACGTGGATTCATCATTTACCTACCCGCTGAAGGGTGATGGGATCACCCGCAGCTATCAGAATTTTCTTGAGGATCTGTTCCAGGGTTTCCAACTCGCCGGGCTCCAATACGCCCGCCAGTTGGTTCAGCGCCTGGGCGCCGATGTGCGGCAGCATGTCCGCCAGGCGCTGGCCGTCGGCAGTCAACACCAACTGCACCTGGCGTCGGTCCAGCTCGGAACGCTTGCGGCTGAGCAGGTTTTTTTGCTCCAGGCGATCGAGCATGCGGGTCATCGAACCGCTGTCCAGAGACAGGTTGCGGCACAGCTCCGCCGGGGTGTCGACGCCGAACTGGGCCATGATGATCAACACCTTGAACTGCGCGGCCGTGATGCCGTGGGGTTCCATATGGGTGTCGATGATGCGGTCCTTGAGGATCGCAGCGCGGCCCAGCAACAGGCCGAGATGGCAGTTGTGGAAGTTTTCGGGGGTGAAATGGGGCATCGAAAGTCACCTTATTGCTGCCTAGGCAGCGAATGTATGACGAGATGTTACTGCTTAGGCAGCGAATGTCAAATGGAATAATTAGCTTGCTTGCTAATTCGACGACAGGCGGGAGCAAATGTGTGAGGGGGCTTATCCCCGATCACGGTGTGTCAGTCACTACATCTGCTGACTGTCACACCGCAATCGGGGGCAAGCCCCCTCACACATTTTTTGACCGACTAAGACTTAGAAATCGCGCTTGTAGAAAATGTCGAGGGAACTGGCCACGCCACTCGCCACCTCCAGGTATACCTTCTTGCTCAGCAGGTAGCGCAAGGCAATGGTGCTGGCCGGCTCGAACACGCCCACGCCATAGCGCAGGCTGAGCTTCTCGGTGATCTTGCCGCTGGCTACCACGGCGGTGTTATTGCCGCTGCCCTGGGTGTCGAGGTCGAAGTCCTGAATGCCCAACTTGGTGGCGATGTCCGAGGTCACCCCGGCGCTGCCCATCAAACCCAGGCCCAGCGCCGCTTCGGCGAGCATGTTGTTGTCTTCGCCAGTGGTGGTGCGTGAACGCCCCAGTACCAAGTACGACAACGCATCCTCTTGGGCCATCGCCGGCTCGGAGAAAATCTGCGTGGTCGGTTGCTCGGCGCTGCCGCTCAGGCGAATACCGGCGGTCACGGTCCGGGACGGCTCTGTGGTGACACGCACTGCCTCGATGTCCAGGAACGGCTGGTCCAGAGGGCCGGCAAACAGCAGGCGCGCCCGCCGCACATTGAGCCGCTGACCGTAAGCGCGGTAGCGGCCATCGTTGAGCCAAAGCTCACCACGAGTGTCCATGTTGTCGCCGATATGCACATGGCCCTGCACCTTGGCGGTGAGGCCGAAGCCTGAGAAGTTGAGCTGGTCTTCGCCCACTGCCACGTCGATATCCATGGCCATGGCCATCGCTGGCTTGCCCTCCTCGGTCTGACTGCCGACGATGATAGTGTCGTCCGAGACCTTGACCGTCGACGGCGGCAATTCGCGCACAGTGATGTCGCCACGCGGGATCTTCACTTTGCCGGCAATCGCCAGTTTGTCGTCCTTCAAGGTGATCTTCAGGTCCGGCGCCACTTCCAGCGTGGCGTAGGGTTCGACTGTGACCGGCAATTGCGAGCCTTGCAGACTGAGGTCCACGGCCAGGGCCTGACCCCAGTCGATCTGGCCCTTGAGGCTGCCCTGCCCGGCTTTGCCACTGCGCCAACCACCATTGAGCTGCACGCTTTCGCCGGCGATGAGGGCCTGCACGTTCAGGCCTTCGAGGCTGACGGGCAACTCCGGACCAGAGACTTCGCCGCCGATCAGGTTCACATTGCCGTTGATCTGCGGCGCGAGCAGGCCACCGGAAATCCGGCCGTTGCCGTTGAGCTTGCCGTTGAGGGTTTCCACCATCGGCACAAACGGACGCGCCACCGCCAGGTCCAGCCCGGTGAGGCTGAAATTGCCAGTGATCGGTTTGTTCTTCGGCAGCGGATTAATCTGCGCCTGCAACAGCAATTCACCGAGCTTGCCACCCCGGAAGTTCAACTGTGTGTCGATGCGCTTGGGGTTGAGGGTCGTTTCAAGCTTGAGGGTGTCGTAAGGAAAATCCAGCCACTGGTCCTTGTCCTTGACGCGCAAAGTGCCGCCGCTGGCATCCACCGAAATCAAGCCCTTGGGGCCGCTGTCGGGCAGGTCGAGTTGGACATCGGCATTGAGCCTGCCGCGCCAGGCAAAATCCTTGGGCAAAAAGGCCGCGAGGCTGTCGATTGGGAATTGCTTGAGGTGGTAACGCAACTTGGGCTCGGGCATCAGGCGCTGGTCTTCGCCGCACAGGCTGGCGCCGCCGGAGACCCAGCAATGCGCCGCGAAGGTCAGCTTGCCGTCGGCCATGTAGTCGATTTTGGCCGGGGCTTGCAGTTTCCAATCCTGCCCGCCGGCCTGGACATCACCGCTGGCCAGGCGCCCGCGCCAGTTGCCTTTGTCGAGGTTGCCGTCCAGGGCCAGGGCCAGCTTGACCAGCGGACCGGCCAAGTCGAGCTGGACCTTCTGGTTCTTGATGTCGCCTTGAGCGCTGGCGGTCAGGGTGCCGATCTGGGTGTCGCCGCTTTGAATACCGCTGCCTTTGAGGTCGATCTTGGCGCGCTGGGCGCTGTCGAGGGTAGCGCCGAGGCTGAGGCTTTGCAGGCGGTTGTCGGCAAACGCCAGTTGCTGGCCCTTGATGTCGAGTTTGCCCTGAGGCGCATTCAGGCTGCCGGCCACGTCGAGGCGGCCATTGATCTGCCCGCGTAACTGCGGCCAGAGCTGGGCGAGGCGCGCCAGCTTGATGTCGATCTGCCCGGCCAGGCGTTGTTGCAGGCTGCCGCTGCCGTTGATGCGGTTGTCACCCAGGCGAATATCCAGGTTGGCCAGGGTCCATTGCTCCCCTGCACCTTCGGCCTTGGCCGCCAGCACGGCGGTTTGGCCCCGCAGGCGGCCCTTGAGGTCGAGGTCGGCATTCAGCTTGAGTTGCTCGTTCTTGAACTCGCCCTTGCTGCGCAGCGGACCGGCCAACGTACCCGGCAGTTCAGCGACCCAGTACGCCGGATTGAGCGCCGACAGGTCCAGCGCGGTATCCCAGGCGATGCCATCGGCGAACTGCAGGTTCAGATGGCCTTCGGCCTTACCTTGACCGGCGGTGAGTTTCAGCTCGGGCAGGAAGACTTGCTTGAGGTCGCCACTGAACGGCGTGACCACATTGAACTTGCCGGCCGGGCCGTCGAGGTCGGCCTTGAGGTTGCCCAGGTAGTTGCCGTCTTTATAGGAAATCTCGCCGTTGAACGTACGCACCGTCACTTGGGGTTCGTCGATCACGGGATAGAGGCGATGCCAGGGGAAGTCGAGCCAGTCGATCCTGGCATCGGCTGTGAAGCCTTGTTGCCAATCCAGGTTGGCACTCAGCTTGAGGCTTTGCTTGTCACCGGCATTCAGGTCCAGGCCCGCAATTTGCGCGCCGTTGGCGTCGACTTTGCCTTGCAGCAGCAGGTCCACCGGACCTTTCTCTGCCGGTAGCACGGCCTTGCCGAGCAGTTGGTAGCCGTTTTTCAGATCACCCTTGGCGGTGAGGTCCAGTTGATTGAGTTGCAGGGTGTCGGGCAGATCGGCGCTGGGCTTGAAGCCGTCAGCGGTGATGTGCAACTGGGCCGGAAGGTTTTCAGCCAGGGGTTGCAGCTCGCCCTGCAGTTTGGCCGGCAGGTAGCCGCTGCTGTCGGCGTCGAGTTTGAGGGTCTTGAGCAGGTCGCCGTCGACCTTAAGGGCAACTTTCCAGGGCGCGCCGCCGGGCGCGTAGGGCAGGCTCAAGTTCCCGCTGGCGGTCAACGGCCAGTCGCCAGTGGGTTGCAACAGGCCAGACAGGTCCAGCACCAGATCGTCGCGCTGCAGGTGCACTGAGTCGATTTGCATCCCGGCGGCGGTCCAATGCGCCGCCAGTTGCAGGCCTTTAAGCTCTTCGCTGCCGTTGAACACCAGGCTACCGACGCGAACGTCGCCTAACTGGAGAGCAACCGGCAATTTCAGATCTGGCAGTACAAGGGGGCCGCTGCTTTCTTCGGTGCTGGGTGGAAATTGCAGAATGACCTGATCCACATCCAACCGGTCAATACACAAGGTCATGCGCAGCAGGCAGGCTGGCGACCACTCGAACGCGGGCGCCTTGAGTTCCACGCGACTGGTGTCTTGCTGCCACAGCAGATGATCGGCGCTCCACTGGCCGCCCAAACGGCCCTGGAAATTCTCCACACTCAAACCCGGCACTTGGCCCAACGCCCAGCGGCTGCCCGCCTGGCTGCCCAGTACCGCCCACAGTGCCAGCAACAGCACGGCGAGGATGGCCACCACGGCCAGCCCCGCTATTTTCAAACCACGCATCACAGCTCAGGCCCCATGGAAAAGTGCAAACGAACGCCGCCCGGGTCTTCCAGGGCGTGGGCCAGGTCGAGGCGGATTGGCCCCACCGGCGATACCCAGCGGATACCGACACCCACGCCGGTTTTCAGGCTGGGCAGTTCCAGGGTGTTGAACGAGTTGCCCTGGTCGATGAAGGTCGCGATCCGCCATTTTTCGGCGATGGAATATTGATACTCGGCGCTCAAGGCCACCATGTAGCGGCCACCGATGCGATCACCTTGGTCGTTCTCGGGCGACAGCGTCTGGTACTCATAACCGCGCACGCTCTGATCGCCACCGGCAAAGAAGCGCAACGACGGTGGCACCGACTTGTAGCCATTGGTGGCACTGCCGCCGAACTGCGCCCGCGCCAGGAAACGATGATTGTCCCACAGGGTCGTCAGGCCTTTGACCATGGCCGTGCCGTACAGCAAGTTGGTGTCGGAGCCCAGGTCTTCCTTCGCCACCTTCGTGTCGAATTGCAGGCGGTAGCCGTTGTGGGGGTCGATGCGGTTATCGCTGCGCAGATAGGAATAACTGATACCAGGCATCAGCAGGTTGCTCAGGCCGGAGTCGTTGCCCAGGCGATATTCTTCGCGCTGGTACTTGAGAGAAATCACCCGTGTCCAGCCACTGGGCAACTTGCTGTGCCATTCGGGGCCGACGGTAAGCAATTTACTCAGGGTGTCGGTGTTCGCCAGTTCTTCATTCTGGTAGCCGCCAGCGAAGCGCAGTTTGTCGGTGAGCGGCGGGTCCAGCGGAATGTCGTACCACAGGCCGACGTTCTGGCGCGGAGCCGAGAGTTCTGCTTCCCAGCCATAACTATGGCCCTGGTGGTTAACCCAGTGACGGGTCCAGTTGGCCTTGCCGCGCGGACCGACGTCGGTGGAGTAACCCAGGCCCAGGCCCATGGTGCGCGGCTTGCGTGTGTCCAGATTGACGGCCACCGGGATCACGTCTTGTGTCGAGGCGGTGGGGCTGGCATCCACGCGCACCCCTTCGAAAAAGCCGCTGGCTTGCAGGTTCTGGTTGAGTTCGGCGATCAGTTCGGAATCGTAGGGGTCACCGTTTTTGAACGGCACCATGCGTTGCAGCAGTTCGTCATCAAACGGCGTGTCGCCGGCAAAGCTAACCTTGCCCAGGCTGTAGCGCGGGCCGCTGTCATAAATGAGTTCGATATCGGCGACGCCTGCTTGTGGGTCCACCGCGAGTTTCTGGCTGGTAAAGCGCCCGCTGAAAAAGCCGTAGCGCGAGGCTTGATTCTGAATCAGACGCTTGGCGTCTTCGTAGTGGCCGTGGTTGAGCACGGCGCCGGAGATAAGATCATCGCTGGCAGGCACGCGAAAAGACTTAAGGTTCGCAGCCTCGCCGTCGACCCGAATAGTCACGTTGCGTAAATGCACCGGTTCACCGGGGTCGACGCGGAGGATCAGGCGCGGGTTCTTGCCGCCTTTCACCTCGCTGTCGATGTTTGGCTGATAGAAGCCTAGTGCCTGCGCCGCTTTGCGCGCCTGCTCTTCGGCACCACGGCTGAACCGCAGCAAGGCCTCTTCGTCACGATCGCCAACCCCGCCGATGTAGCCTTCAATGTTGGCTTTCAACGCGTCGTTTGAGGGTTTGATCCGCACGTCCAATTCGCTTAGCGCAAATGCGCCGCAGCTTGTGAACAGCAGAACCAAGCCGCTGGTAAATCTTCCTGGAAACTTCATAGGCGCGGATGCTACACGAGCTGGGGGAAAACTTAGAACTCAGACGATTCTGAAAAATTCTGCATTAAGCCGTTGCAGCATGTAACAGCTGGGGATTGGGGTGGAAAAAGACATGCTCCAGGATAGGCCCTACAGCGACTTCGCCGATTTCCTCATAGCCCTGGCGCTTGTAGAAATCCAGGTAGCGGGAATTGCCGGTGTCCAGCACCACACCCGAAGAGTGCGGGTCTTCGGCGCACCAGTTGTGCACCGCCTCCAGCAACTGTTCACCGTAGTGTTTGCCCTGGAACTGCGGGTGAATGCCCAAAAGCGGCAGCACATGCACCGATTCGCTCGGCAGGCACGCCAGCACGGCGTGATGATAATCAAGATAACGCCGCGTACCGCGCACGCCAGTGCTCAGCCACATGCGCAGTTGCCACGCCCAGCTCTCAGTGATCCCCAGGCGCCGTTGCGGGGGTGCGATCAAGGCAATGCCGATCAGCCGATCATTCACAAACAAACCGATCGCCGGAAGTTTTTGAAAGAAATGCTGCTTGACCAGCTCCCGCACGGTGGCGCGTACCCGCTGCTCATAACCTGGGCGTTCGGCTTCGAAGATGTAGGCAAACGTCGGCTCATGCCGATAGGCCTGGTACAGCAGGGAGCGGGCCTCGCGGGAATAGCCGCTGTTGAGCAAGCGAACTTCGCCAATGGCAGTGTCAGTCATACAATCAATCTCCCTGGGCGCCACTCAATAGATGGCGTTCTTATGGGTACGAACCTACGCAGCACCAGTCGTTCCCAGACATTAGCAGCGCATCTGTCCTACCGCCACGCTGGCCCCCGTCCGACTTGTCCGCTAGCATCGCCCTTTTGCCAGACTGGACCGCCGACCATGAAAATCGTCTCCTTCAATATCAACGGGCTGCGCGCCCGCCCCCATCAGCTGGCGGCGCTGATTGAAAAGCATCAACCCGATGTAATCGGCCTGCAGGAAACCAAGGTCCACGACGACCAGTTTCCTCTGGCCGAAGTACAAGCACTGGGCTATCACGTTTACTACCACGGCCAAAAAGGCCACTACGGCGTGGCGCTGCTTTCGCGTCAGCCTGCGTTGAGCCTTCACAAAGGCTTTGCCAATGACGAAGAAGACGCCCAGCGTCGTTTTATCTGGGGCACCTTCGCCGATGAAAACGGCAACCCGGTGACCATCATGAACGGCTATTTCCCACAGGGTGAAAGCCGCGACCATCCAACCAAATTCCCCGCCAAGCAGCGCTTTTACGAAGACCTGCAACAGTTGTTGGAAAGCCAGTTCAGCAACGATCAGGCGCTGGTGGTGATGGGCGATGTGAATATTTCCCCGGAAGACTGCGACATCGGCATCGGCGCCGACAACGCCAAGCGCTGGCTGAAAACTGGCAAGTGCAGCTTCCTGCCCGAAGAGCGCGAATGGATGGCCCGCCTGAAAAACTGGGGCCTGGTGGACAGCTTCCGTCACCTCAACCCGGACGTGACCGACCGCTTCAGTTGGTTCGACTACCGCAGCCGCGGCTTTGAAGATGAGCCCAAGCGTGGGCTGCGAATCGACCTGATCATGGCCTCCAACGGTTTGCTGCCACGGGTCAAGGATGCCGGCGTGGATTACGACCTGCGTGGCTTGGAAAAACCGTCGGACCATGCACCGATCTGGCTTGAACTGAGCTGATCCCCCTGACTGTACTCGGGTCAAATGTGGGAGAAGGGGCAAGCCCCCTCCCACACCTTTGATCATTTGAGTGTCAGTCACATTATTGAAATCCCACTGACTTAATCTCGCGGCACTCCCTTTGGCTTGAGAAGGTGCCGGCATGATGCTGCGCGTTCTGTTCCTGTTGTGTTGCGCATTTTCCCTCTCCGTTGTGGCTGCCCCCCTACCCGTTCCCGATCAAGGCCCGGCCTTGCGAATCCAGGGCTCCAACACCATTGGCGCGGCGCTGGCCCCGGCATTGGCCAAGGGTTTGATGGAGCATCAAGGGTTGCAGAACGTGCACAGCGAACCTGCCGAGGGCGCCAATGAACAGCGCGTGATCGGCAAGACACGCCAGGGCAAAACGGTGACTATCGACGTCGCAGCCCACGGTTCCAGCACAGGCTTTGTCGCCCTGAAGAAAACCAGCGCCGACCTTGCGGCCTCGTCACGACCGATCAAGGACAGCGAACTGGTAGACCTTGAACCACTTGGTGACTTGAAAAGCCCCGACGCCGAACACGTGATCGCCATCGATGGCCTGGCAATCATCCTCAACCCACAGAACCCGCTGAATACACTGAATACCGAGCAACTGGCGCAGATCTTCAACGGTGAGGTCAGCACTTGGGAGGCTCTGGGCGGCATCGGCGGCGCGATTCATATCTACGCCCGCGATGACCAGTCGGGCACCTACGACACCTTCAAGGAATTGGTGTTGCGCCTGCGCGCCAAGCCCCTGGTTTCTTCGGCCAAGCGTTTCGAGTCCAGCGAGGCATTGTCCGATGCGGTGAGCCAGGACCCTCAGGGCATCGGTTTTATTGGGCTGCCCTACGTGCGCCACGCCAAGGCCGTGGCGATTGTGGATGGCGACTCGCAACCGATGTTGCCGCTCAACAGCCTGATCGCCACCGAGGATTACCCGCTGTCGCGCCGATTGTTCTTTTACCTGCCGCCCACCGCCCATAACCCGTGGGCCAAGGCGCTGGTGGACTTTGCCCAGAGCAGCAAAGGCCAGGCGATTGTGGCGGCCAGTGGGTTTATTGCGCAGCAGGTGCAGGCCATGGCCGTGGAACCGCGCCCGACAATGCCGGATGACTATCAATCCATCGCTCGGGACGCTCAGCGCTTGACCGTGAATTTTCGTTTCGAAGAAGGCAGCGCCAGCCTGGATAACAAGGCGCGCCAGGATGTACAGCGGGTGGTGGCGTATCTCAAGGGTCACGACAAGCTGGACAAAAAGGTGACGCTGGTGGGATTCGGCGATACCAAGAACGATCCGCAGCGGGCGGCGCTGCTGTCTAAATTGCGGGCGATGGCGGTGCGACGGGAGTTGGTCAAGAGCGGCGTAGTACTGCGAGATATTCGCGGGTTTGGTGCGCAGATGCCGGTGGCGGCGAATACGGCGGATGAGGGGCGGATCAAAAATCGGCGGGTGGAGGTTTGGGTGTACTGAGGACTGCCGGATCTTCAGTGCCTGATCCTGCCTCATCGGGAGCAAGCCCCCTCCCACAGGTGACCGCGTATCTCCAGTAGGAATACTGTCGAATGTGGGAGGGGGCTCGCCCCCGATTGCAGGCGACGCCGTATTACTGCCCGCTGCGCATCAACTCTTTAGGCACATATTTGCCGATTTCAAACTTGCCGATTGCAGCGCGGTGCACTTCGTCCGGGCCGTCGGCCAGGCGCAGTGTGCGCTGCATCGCGTACATGTAGGCCAGCGGGAAGTCGTTGGAGACGCCTGCGCCGCCGTGGATCTGGATCGCGCGGTCGATGACCTTCAGCGCTACGTTTGGCGCCACCACCTTGATTTGCGCAATTTCGCTTTTCGCCACTTTGTTGCCCGCGGTGTCCATCATGTACGCCGCTTTCAGGGTCAGCAGGCGCGCCATGTCGATCTCCATCCGTGAGTCGGCGATCTTGTCGATATTGCCGCCCAAGCGTGCCAATGGTTTACCGAACGCGGTACGGCTGACCGCGCGTTTGCACATCAACTCCAGCGCACGTTCGGCCATGCCAATGGAGCGCATGCAGTGGTGGATACGGCCTGGGCCAAGACGACCTTGGGCAATTTCAAAGCCGCGACCTTCGCCAAGCAGTACGTTCTCATAGGGCACACGCACGTTGTCGAACAGCACTTCGGCGTGGCCGTGAGGCGCGTCGTCGTAGCCGAACACCGGCAGCGGGCGCACGATTTTCACGCCGGGGGTGTCCACCGGCACCAGGATCATCGAGTGCTGCTGGTGGCGCGGCGCGTCGGGGTTGCTCAGGCCCATGAAGATCAGGATCTTGCAGCGCGGGTCGCAGGCGCCGGAGGTCCACCATTTCTTGCCATTGATCACCCACTCTTCGCCCTGGCGTTCGGCGCGGGCGGCCATGTTGGTGGCGTCGGACGAGGCGACGTCCGGTTCGGTCATGGCGAAGGCCGAGCGAATCTCGCCGCGCAACAGCGGTTCGAGCCAGCGTTGTTTCTGCTCTTCGTTGGCGTAGCGCACCAGTACTTCCATGTTGCCGGTATCCGGTGCCGAGCAGTTGAACGGCTCCGGGCCCAGCAGTGAACGGCCCATGATTTCGGCCAGCGGCGCATATTCGAGGTTGGTCAGGCCGGCGCCCAGTTCGGACTCGGGCAGGAACAGGTTCCACAGGCCTTCGGCTTTAGCCTTGGCTTTCAACTCTTCCATGATGGCGGTGGGCTGCCAGCGGTCGCCTTCGTTGACCTGGCGTTCGAACACCGGCTCGGCCGGGTAAACGTAAGCATCCATAAACGCGGTGACGCGTTCACGCAGTTCCTGAACCTTGGGCGAATAGGCGAAATCCATGAGCAGCTCCCTTCTTTGAGAGGTTGTTTAGGTCATGCAATCGATGCTAGAACAGCGCTCATAATTTACCTAGCCTATTCTCGGCGTGTATTAACATTCATCACCGATATATGATCGGCGTCTCAGCACGCAACAAATCGCCACCTAACAATAAGAGCGCAACCCAATGAATCTGAGCAAGGTCGACCTCAACCTCTTTATCGTCTTCGACGCGATCTACACCGAAGCCAACCTGACCCGCGCCGGTCAGATCGTCGGCATCACCCAGCCGGCGGTGTCCAACGCCCTGGCACGCCTGCGCGAGACCTTCAACGACCCGCTGTTTGTACGCACCGCTCAGGGCATGGTGCCCACGCCGATGGCGCAGAACATCATCGGCCCGGTGCGTAATGCGCTGTCGTTGCTGCGAGTGTCGGTACAGGAAAGCCGTATCTTCAATCCGCAACAGGCGGCCAAGACCTACCGCATCAGCATGACCGACCTCACCGAAGCGGTGATTCTGCCGGCGCTGTTCCAGCGCCTGCGCCGTCTGGCGCCGACGGTAGTGATCGAAAGTTTCCTGTCCAAGCGCCGCGAAACCACTAAGGAACTGGCCGCCGGGCGCCTGGATTTTGCGGTGGATGCGCCGCTCAACACCGACCCGCAAGTGCGCCACGTCAAGCTGATGGAAGACCGCTACGTGTGCGCCATGCGCAAGGGCCACCCGATGGCGGGCAAGGACAAGCTGACCCTCGACGATTACCTGGGGCTGACCCATATCCACATCTCCAGCCGCCGCAACGGCCTGGGCCATGTCGACCTGGCCTTGGGCAAGATGGGCCTGCAACGCAAGATCGCCCTGCGCTCCCAGCATTACCTGATGGCCTCGCAAGTGCTGCAGCAGACCGACATGGTGATGACCGTGCCCGAACGCTTCGCACGGCGCCATGAGTTGCACTGGGTCAACCTGCCGGTCAACGATGTGCCTCCGGTGGAAACGCACCTGTACTGGCACGAAAGCACCGACCAGGATCCGGCCAACCGCTGGATGCGTGAGCAGATGATCGAGTTGTGCCAGCAGGTTACGGCCCATGAGAAGAAGCTGGACAAACAACAAGCCTGAGGTTGAAGCGCGCACCTTGTGGGAGGGGGCTTGCCCCCTATGGTCAGCGAAGCTGGCCTTGACGTTTACGTCAACCTGCCATTAGCTTAGCGCCAGGACCTTCTTGAGCGCCGCCATGAGCATCACCTACAGCATCTCCGACCTCGCCCGCGAGCTCGACATCACCACTCGCGCCATTCGCTTCTATGAAGAACAAGGCCTGCTGACCCCGGAGCGCCGGGGCCAGGAACGCATCTATTCGGCACGAGACAAGGTCAGCCTCAAGCTGATCCTGCGCGGCAAACGCATCGGTTTTTCCCTGGCCGAATGCCGCGAGCTCATCGAGCTCTACGACCCCAGCAGCGGCAACCACATCCAGCTCAACAGCATGCTGGCCAAGATCGCAGAGCGCCGCGAGCAGCTTGAGCAACAGTTGCTGGATATCGAACAGATGAAACTGGAACTGGACACCGCCGAAGAGCGCTGCACCCAGGCCCTCGCGCACACCATGAGCCAGGCTGGCCATTGATCAGAAGGTAACTGCCATGTCCCACCCATCAAATCCACTCCCCTCCCATGTGCGCCTGGTCGAAGTCGGTCCGCGCGATGGGCTGCAGAACGAAGCCCAACCCATCAGCGTGGCCGACAAGGTGCAACTGGTGGACGCCCTCAGCGCGGCGGGTTTGAGCTACATCGAAGTTGGCAGTTTCGTCTCGCCCAAGTGGGTACCGCAGATGGCCGGTTCGGCCGAGGTGTTTGCGCAGATCCAGCGTAAGCCCGGCGTGACCTATGGCGCACTGGCACCGAACCTGCGGGGTTTTGAGGATGCGCTGGCGGCCGGGGTGAAAGAAGTCGCGGTGTTTGCGGCAGCGTCCGAGGCGTTTTCCCAACGCAATATCAACTGTTCCATCAGTGAAAGCCTGGAACGCTTTGCGCCGATCATGGCTGCAGCCCGGCAACATGGCATCAGCGTGCGCGGCTATGTGTCCTGCGTGCTGGGTTGTCCTTACGAAGGCGAGATTGCGCCAGAGCAAGTTGCCGCAGTCGCGCGGGAGTTGTATGCCATGGGCTGCTACGAGGTTTCCCTGGGCGACACCATCGGCACCGGCACGGCGGGCTCAACCCGGCGGCTGTTCGATGTCGTCGGTGCGCAGGTGCCACGGGACAAACTGGCGGGCCACTTCCATGACACCTACGGCCAGGCGGTCGCCAACATCTACGCCAGTCTGCTGGAGGGGATCAGTGTGTTCGACAGCTCTATCGCGGGCCTCGGCGGCTGCCCTTACGCCAAGGGCGCCAGCGGTAACGTTGCCACTGAAGACGTGGTCTACCTGCTCAACGGCCTGGGGATCGACACCGGCATCGACCTGCAAGCATTGATTGCCGCAGGCCTGCAAATCAGTCAGGTCCTAGGCCGCCCTACGGGTTCGCGGGTGGCCAAGGTCCGTAATGCCGTTTGAGTAGAGCAGCCGTGACAATGTGTTACCGCACGACTACACATCGAGTAACACGGGAACATATTTTGTCGAACTTTGCGTAAGCCAAATCCGAACAAAAAACTAACATGCTGATTTTAAAGGCTTTTTAAAAGTTGGCACGGCTTCTGCTATCTCTATGGCATAACAAGAATAAAAAGCGCCAAACCTAATAAAAATAAGACGAAACGACTCTGACATAACAAAAACAACACGGCAGAGACGCAGCTAACAGATTTTTTTGGAGAAGATGTGCTTCGCAGGGTACGGCTCGCCGAAACCCGCAACCGGTTAGAGAAAAATAAAACTACCTCAGGTAGCTACCCACTGGTTGGATCGGTCACGAAGAAGCAGGTCAGCGCTCAAAAAAATACGTTTGCTCTTGACCCCGCATGGGGGTCGCTAAAAACAGCGGTAAAGGGTCACGGCTACCAAAAACAACAACAGGCCGCCCTTCAATAATAAAAAAGAGCACGCAACGACAAATTAAAGGGGACCCTCGGGTCCCCTTTGTGCTTTCTGCACATGGCCTTTTCAGACCTCTGTCCCCTGCTCCGCGGCGGCGTTGTTGAGCACCGACCGCGTCAGCGTGCGCATGGCCTGTTCTTCTTGCTCCCACTGCGCCACGCGCAGCAGGTTGAACTGCTCGATATAAAACGCACTTTGCATCGCGCCATCCACCAGAATCTCTTCCCTGGGCTTACCCAGCACAGTCATCAGGTTATCGACCAATTCGGTGTGTGTTGCCTGCCACTGCGCCCTGTCCGGCGCGCTATCCTCCAGCGCCTGCCAGTCCGAGACCGCTTCGAGCGCCTCGCCCTTGGCCCGGTTCAGCGCGGTACCGGGCGCCGTCAAGGCCTCAAGCTCCTGAGGGTAGCGAGTGCGCAAGTGCTGTTGCCAGAAACGCCGCTCGGCAAAAAACGCTGACTCATCCGCAACCATCCGCTCATGCGCGAGCACCTGCGTATAGGCCTGGTCGAGTGCTGCCGGGCTTACATTGGCTTGCTGGGGAAACAACATGCCGCGGGATTTGACGGGCAGGTCCAGCCGGTCCGCCAGACCGACCCGATAGGCCAGGATGACTTCGACCTGCTCGGTGAACCCAGGCCCTCGCGCCTCGACGTCCCGTTGCGCAAGGGTGTCCACCAGATGCAGGCGAAACAGTTTTTTCGCGGTGCTGATCAGTGCGCCCTCCGCGTGCGCATCCCCCGCTTGTACCAGGGCCCTTGCGCCGATCAGTTCCCTTTCAAGGTTCATGAACTCCACCGTGGTGCCATCGCCACAGGTGACTCGATCATCTGCGGTGCTGAAGAGCGTTTCGCGGATGTCTTGACTTTGCTGTGCTGCTTCCAGCATGTCCCACACCCGCGCCGCCAGGGCTGCACGGGTGTTGGATGAGGCATATTCGGCGCTGCGTGTGGTGTCGGCCAGTACCGTGAAGAACGGCGCCGAGTCGGCACTGGCACTCAGGTCATCCCACAGGATCCCGCGCTCGGCCTGCAGCGCCGTCGGTGTATCGGCCAGCCAGAGTACCCGCGCTTCGTCGGCGGTGACATGGTCTGCCCATTGCGCCTGATTCACCGGAAACTCACCGGGAAGGCGCACCCGGGTAGCCTCCGAAAAGGGGTTGTCATGCACAGAGATCCGTTCCAGATGCTGGAACGCGTACTCCGGCAGTGTCGTGAGCCGATTGGTATGCAGGTCGATCCGCGCCAGTTGAGTCAGTTGCTCGACGCCCGCCGGGAAACGAGTGGTCCCGGTATCGCTCAGATACAGCTGGTTCAGACTGCGCATGTTGCGCACGTCGGCGGTCCATCCAAGGTTGCGATTGCCGGAGAGGTTTAGAATCTTGAGGCCATGCATGCCTTCCAGGCGCGCTCGGCTTTGCTCGGTCAGGCGGATATCGTTGCGGCTCAGGTTGAGCTTGGTCAGCCCAACGCCCGCATTGGCGAACTCCGGCAGTTGAGTGAGGTTGTTCTCACGCATGTCCAGCCAGCGCAAACCGCCGAAGGACTGCAGAAACGGCAGGGAGCTGTCCGACAGCCCCATGCGCCGTAAAGTCAGGCGGCCCACGTGGTCCATATTGGCACTGAGCTGCGGAAGCTCGTCGATGACTTCACCAGACAGATCCAGGACATGCCCGATAGACGTGCCATCTGCCGCGAACGCCGTAGCCGACTCGCGCTGCCAGGCGTATCGCACGGTCGCGCTGACCCGACGCCTGGCGCTGCGGTAACCGGGCTCACCCTGTTGCTGCCAGGCGACCAATTCCCGGTCTAGCTGTGCGAACTCTTGTTCAAGCTGATTGAGCCTGGCCACCAGCGCCGCACTGCCACGGCCTTGCAACCCCAGCATCTCGACCACCGCCTCGATGGATTTCGACGGGTACAGCATCATTGCTTTCATCACGCACACCGAGGGCCATTGCTGTGCGCCGCCCACCGGGCTGAGCGGGTAGCCGATGCGCCCGTCGGCCAGGCGCATGGGCGACTTGAACCCCGGCTTGAAAGCTTGCAGGCGCAGGGCTTGGCGGCTCGCCTGTTCGCTCAACGGCTGAGTGGTGATCTGTGCCTTCAAGGTCGGCGTCGATTCGCGTATTCGCGGCATGTCGAGGCCCTGATCCTCGGTGGCCACCAGTAGCGCGCTGTAGAACGCGTCTTTATCGGCACGATGGTACGAAGCCACTTGCGGTTCGCGGTACACCGCCCATTCCTTCATGCTGACGCGCACAAGGCGCCGCTGTCGCGGGGCGTCCGCACGGCCTATGCGGTCCAGCACCGGCCCGTCATAGGTGCCTGCACGCAACTCGATGCCGACACCGTCGAGGCGGCCGGGCAGCGCCGCCAGCTTGTGCAGCGCCAGGTGTACGCCATCCATGGTCAATTCACTGTCAAACAGCATGTCGGTATGCGCACGCATGACCCGTGCTTTTTGCAGGTAACAACGAGCCTCTTCGGCCAGACGCAGGGGCAACCGGGATGTGCTGTCCAGGTGCACCAACTCCTCAGGGCTGGCGTGGTTGGCCAGCTCCTCGGCGGCAAGCCGGGGCAGTCCGGGGAAGCTGTCCTGGATCAGCTGTGCATGAGTATTGCTGGGCCTATCACCGGCCAAAACCTCCTCGCGGTACAGCTTGCTCTGGGTGTTCTTCGCCACCTCCAGCAACCGGTCACGGTACCTGAGTGCTCTCGCCTCGGGCGTACGCTGCGCGGGCATCATAAGCTGCGCCTTTGCCTCCAAGTCTTCTCGGCTTGCCGGCCGGGGAATGGGATCGCCTTCCTCGTCCGTCAGCCCACCAAAATCCAGGCGAGTACGGAGATCGTGCAGCACGGCCTCTTCGTCGAGCAGTTGACGGATTTCAGGCTCACTCAATTGTTTGAGAAAAGCTGGCAGCAACATGCCACTGTCGGTCTGCTCGGCATCAAGCTTCACCACCTGGCTGCGCGTCCTGACCCGGTCAGAACGCCAGGTCAGATTGCCTTCGGCATCAAAGATCACCAGCACCCTGGATTTTGGCCACAGGCCGTTGTCCATCAGCAATTTCAATTGCAAGGTCGCGTCGACCCGGCCGAACACCTGCGGATCATCGCTGCTCAACTGGTCGATAAACGCCTGGTGCTTGCCCGCCAACTCAAAGCGCCGCAGGGTTTCGCTGAATATCGGTGGCGGCAGTTGCTGCTCGACATAGATACGGCGCAGTTCATCATCGGACACCCCGCTGATCAGCCGAAGCTGCTCCAACTGGTCATCGCTCAGGCGCTCGACACGGGGGCCCATACGGCGCAACAAGGTTGTGCGATCCCAACTCAAAGGCTGTTCAAACTCGTGCACCCACGCGCCTTCGCCGTTATGCCGGATACGCGGTGCATAACGCGTGTCACCTTCGGGATGGATCAGTGTGAAGGCATTGCGGCCCCGTGCGGCCTGGACTTCATAGTGGCCGCCACCTGCAGCCGGCAAGTACAGGCGCCCCTCGTGGGGATAGAGTCCATCGGACTGCGGTACAAGACCGGCCGGCAATGTAACCTGATGCTTGTAGGCACCCGGGCTGAAGTCATACAGACGCGGTCGCCCGCCCATCTGAACATGCACCAGCCGTCTGACCAACGCGGTGTCCTTCAACACCGTCAGCGCCTTGGGGACCGCCAGCCCCGCCACATTCAGCGCCACCGCCGAGAGATGTGCCCAGGCCTGGTGCGTGTCGCCGTCGGACCATGACTCAAGGCCCTCACACACCTCGCGAGCCATCTGTATCGCCCCCACCACCAGCATCACTTCACCGAGCACCGGCACCACGAACGCCGCCAGATTAAGAATATCCAGGGCCCTGCTGCCCCACGACCAAAGCCAGGCATTGTAGGTTCGCGTAGTGATGTCGTCGGTCGAGACCGCGCCGGCACTGGCGTTGTTCATGATCGAACGCACGCGCTGCAGCGCGCTGTCGTACCACACGTCTTTCCAGACCTTGCCGTAGTCCCCCTGGCGCTGGACCGGCGTCCTTTTGCTTGCATCAAAATCATTGCTGAAGCTGTACCCCTCTTCAGGGTCAAGCAACATTTTAAGCTTGGCAAAAAAATCATTCTGCTCGGCCAGTGGCACAAATTGGCTGAAGAACGTGCGGTACTGTGCGCGGCACAGGCGTAGGGTCAGTGCTTCGGTGAAAGCGCCCACGTTGTCATAGGCCTTTAGCGGATAAAGCGGATCGCCGGGGATGTAAACCATGCACGGCCGAGGCACGATCTCGGAGTTGACCAGGTACTGCTCCATCACCCGCGGGCCGATGATCAGGATGCTGTCCAGCTCCAGCCCCAGCAGTCGAAATCGACAGAACGCGACATCATCACCCGCCCATTTGCGTCCAGCCGGGTCGATCAGGATCTGTTTGATCAGCGCATGCTGAGACGGGTCGATATCCGCCTTCATCAAGGCGATCTCAGCGGCCAGTTCCAGTTGGTTTCGATGGCTGGTGATCAGCGTGCTGTAGAGCTTTCCGGGCGGCGCTTCTGGCACCGCGTTTATGTGCGCATTGATCGTGGTACGCACGTGTTCGAAGTATGACTTGCCCAGGTCAAGCTCCCGACACAACTGGGCAAAACGATAGGCGTCAATGTCCAGTTTTTGCGCCTGGACACTCCACACAGAATGAATGACGCGTACGCGGTAGCTGTGAAAGTTGTAACAGGTGATCAGGTGGCAATCACCGCACACCGGTGCGGTGGCCTCACTCGCAGTGAAGTTATTCAGCGCCGCTTCAAGCAGGCTCAGGCCTTTATAGAAATAAAACTCGGGCGCCAGTGCATGCTCGCTGTCGGGTTCCAACTCAGCGGGTCCGGGGTTGCATGTGGTGTTCGCCATCTTGCGCGCATAGAACACCTGGCGAACGTCCAGGCGTTTACCGAACGTTTTCTCGATGGCGGCAACCAGTAATGGCTCGGCGTAGTCCGCCGGATTTTGCAGCGAACCAAGCAACTGATCGAGCTGGTTCAGCGAGCGCCGACTGCGCTCGTGAACCTTCTTGAGCCGCTCCTTGGCTGGCGCTTGCGCCTGTTTGTACCAATCCGGAATACGCAGGCCCACGGCGGTCAGTTCGGTTTTACGCGCGTCTACTGCATCGGTGTACCACCCGGGCGTGTTGTCGCGGATTACCGTGACGTGAGGGCCCTGATCCTCCTCAATGTCAGGTGTCGCTGGGTCTGTCATGTGCATCGCCTTCAGATAGCGGAATATCCCGCCACTCTAGGCAATGGGCCCCATACCGAAGCGGTAGCCATGCACCGCGTTTCAGGCGTCGCCCTGCAGCTCCTGGAGACTGATTTCGCGCATCCTGAACTTCTGGATCTTGCCCGTCACCGTCATCGGGAACTCCTCCACAAACTTGAAATGCCGAGGCGTCTTGAAGTGCGCTATGCGGTCCTTGCACCACGCCTGCAACTCCAGCGCATTGGCCACATGGCCAGGGTGGAACTTGATCCAGGCGACAATTTCTTCGCCGTAGCGCGCATCGGGAATGCCGATGATCTGCACGTCAGCCACTGCCGGATGGGTGAAGAAGAACTCTTCCAGCTCCCGTGGGTACACGTTTTCGCCGCCTCGAATGATCATGTCCTTGTTGCGCCCGGCAATGCACACGTAACCGTGTTCATCCATGCTGGCCAGGTCGCCGGTGTGCATCCAACCGGCGTCGTCAATGGCCTCTCGGGTGCCTTCGGGGTTGTTCCAGTAGCCGAGCATCACGCTGTAGCCACGGGTGCACAGTTCGCCGATCTGGCCGCGTGCAACGGTGTTGCCCGCCTCGTCGATGATCTTGTTTTCCAGTTGCGGCTGGGTGCGACCGACAGTGGTCACGCGGCGTTCCAGGTCGTCATTGGCGCCGGTCTGCAGCGACACCGGGCTGGTTTCGGTCATGCCGTAGGCAATCTGTACTTCGCCCATGTGCAGTTCGCTGATGACCCGGCGCATCACTTCGATGGGGCACGTGGCGCCGGCCATGATGCCGGTGCGCAGGGTGGACAGGTCAAAGTCGGCGCGGCCCGGATGATCGAGCATGGCGATGAACATGGTGGGCACGCCATACAAGCCGGTGGCGCGCTCTTCGGCGACGGCGGTGAGGGTCAGCAGCGGGTCAAAGCCGTCATTGGGGTAGATCATGGTGGTGCCGTGAGTGATGCAGCCCAGGTTGCCCATCACCATGCCGAAACAGTGGTACAGCGGCACCGGGATCACCAGACGATCCTGCGCGGTGAGGCCCAGGCTTTCGCCGACCATGTAACCATTATTGAGTATGTTGTGATGACTGAGGGTGGCGCCTTTGGGGAAACCGGTGGTGCCGGAGGTGTATTGAATGTTGACCGGTTGATCGAAGTGCAGGCTGGCCTGGCGCGCGTGAAGTTGCTCAGGCGCAACGCCGGCGCCGAGGTTCGCCAGTTGCGACCAAGGCATAAACCCCGCGGGCGGCTCGGGGTGAAGGCTGATCAGGCCGCGCAGGTCGGGGTTCAGTTCCTGCAACATGGCATGGTAATCGGAGGTCTTGAACGAACCGGCACACACCAGCCATTGGCAGCCGGATTGCTTGAGCACGTAGGCAAGCTCGCTGCTGCGATACGCCGGGTTGATGTTGACCAGGATCACGCCGAGCTTGGCGCTGGCGATCTGGCTGATGCACCACTCCGCGCAATTGGGCGCCCAGATGCCCAGGCGATCGCCGGTCTGCATGCCCAATGCGAGGAACGCGCGGGCATGCAGCTCAACCGTCTCGGCCAATTGCTGCCAGGTGTAACGACGTTGCTGATGAAGCACTACCAGCGCTTCGCCCTGCGGGTATTGCGCGACGGTGCGATCGAAGGCCTGGCCAATGGTCATGGCCAACAAGGCCTTGTCCTGAGCGCCACGGCTATAGCTCGGCTGCGGTTGATCCATAACGACCCCTGTTGTCTTTTTTGTAGGTTGACGTAAACGTAAACTACGATTGACAGCACCACAACGCAAGCTTACGTTAACGTAAAGGTGAGCGCCCTCCTCTGATGAGCCCTCCATACAACAACAACGCTGATATTTAAGGTGCCTGTCCATGAGTTACCCGTCCCTGAACTTCGCCCTCGGTGAAACCATCGACATGCTGCGCGACCAGGTGCAGTCCTTCGTGGCCAAGGAGATCGCGCCTCGCGCGGCTCAGATCGACAGTGACAACCTGTTCCCCGCCGACCTGTGGCGCAAGTTCGGTGACATGGGCCTGCTGGGCATTACCGTGGCCGAAGAATACGGCGGCGCCGGCCTGGGTTACCTGGCCCATGTGGTGGCCATGGAGGAGATCAGCCGTGGTTCGGCGTCTGTAGCGCTGTCCTACGGCGCACACTCGAACCTGTGCGTGAATCAGATCAACCGCAACGGTAATCACGAACAGAAACTCAAATACCTGCCCCAACTGATCAGTGGCGAACACGTCGGCGCTCTGGCCATGAGCGAGCCGAACGCCGGGTCAGATGTGGTCTCTATGAAACTGCGCGCCGACAAGCGCGGCGACCGCTACGTGCTCAACGGCAGCAAGACTTGGATCACCAATGGTCCCGACGCCAACACCTACGTGATTTATGCCAAGACCGACCTGGAAAAAGGCCCTCACGGCATCACTGCGTTTATCGTCGAGCGCGACTGGAAGGGTTTCAGCCGCAGCAGCAAATTCGACAAGCTGGGTATGCGCGGCTCCAACACCTGCGAACTGTTTTTCGATGACGTCGAAGTGCCCGAGGAAAACATCCTCGGGGTGCTCAACGGCGGCGTAAAAGTACTGATGAGCGGCCTCGATTACGAGCGTGTGGTGCTGTCCGGGGGCCCTACGGGGATCATGCAGGCCTGCATGGACCTGATCGTTCCCTACATCCACGACCGCAAGCAGTTCGGCCAGAGCATCGGCGAATTCCAGCTGATCCAGGGCAAGGTCGCCGACATGTACACCCAACTCAACGCCAGCCGCGCCTACCTCTACGCCGTGGCCCAGGCCTGCGAGCGCGGCGAAACCACGCGAAAGGACGCGGCCGGGGTGATCCTCTACAGCGCCGAACGCGCCACCCAAATGGCCCTGGACGCGATCCAGATTCTCGGCGGCAACGGCTACATCAATGAATTCCCCGCCGGCCGCCTGCTGCGCGACGCCAAACTGTATGAAATCGGCGCCGGCACCAGTGAGATTCGGCGGATGCTGATCGGTCGTGAACTCTTCAACGAAACTCGCTGAAGGAGCGCCCCATGGCCACCTTGCACACTCAACTCAACCCGCGTTCGGCGGAGTTTGCCGTCAACAGCGCGGCGATGCGCCAACAGGTCGACGCCCTGCACACCTTGCTCGCCCATGTGCAACAAGGCGGCGGCGCCAAGGCGCAGGAGCGGCACACCTCACGTGGCAAATTGCTGCCCCGTGAGCGCATCAATCGCCTGCTCGATCCGGGCTCGCCGTTCCTTGAACTCAGCCAATTGGCCGCCCATCAGGTGTACGGCGAAGACGTGCCTGCAGCCGGGGTAATCGCCGGGATCGGTCGCGTGGAAGGCGTCGAATGCATGATCGTCGCCAACGACGCAACGGTGAAAGGCGGTTCGTATTACCCACTGACCGTGAAAAAGCACCTGCGCGCCCAGACCATCGCCGAGCAGAACCGCCTGCCGTGCATCTACCTGGTGGACTCCGGCGGCGCCAATCTGCCGCGCCAGGATGAAGTATTCCCCGACCGCGAGCACTTCGGGCGGATCTTCTTCAACCAGGCCAATATGAGCGCCCAAGGCATCCCACAGATTGCGGTAGTGATGGGCTCGTGCACAGCCGGTGGCGCCTATGTACCCGCCATGGCGGACGAAGCGATCATGGTGCGCCAGCAGGCCACCATCTTCCTTGCCGGCCCACCGCTGGTAAAAGCCGCCACGGGTGAAGTGGTCAGCGCTGAAGACCTCGGTGGGGCCGATGTGCACTGCAAGATATCCGGCGTGGCCGACCACTATGCCGACAGCGACGAACACGCCCTGGCCCTGGCCCGACGCAGTGTGGCCAACCTCAATTGGCGCAAGCAGGGCCAGTTGGTGCAACGCGCGCCAGTGGCGCCGTTGTACAGCAGCGATGAGCTGTACGGCGTGATCCCGGCGGATGCCAAGCAGCCATTCGATGTCCGCGAAGTGATCACACGGTTGGTGGACGGTTCGGTGTTCGATGAATTCAAGGCGCTGTTCGGCACAACACTGGTGTGCGGTTTTGCGCACTTGCACGGCTACCCGATTGCGATCCTGGCCAACAACGGGATTCTGTTTGCCGAGGCGGCGCAAAAAGGCGCGCACTTTATCGAATTGGCCTGCCAGCGCGGGATTCCACTGCTGTTTTTGCAGAACATCACCGGCTTTATGGTCGGCCAGAAATACGAGGCCGGCGGCATCGCAAAGCATGGCGCCAAGCTGGTCACCGCCGTGGCCTGCGCCAAGGTGCCGAAGTTCACGGTGATCATCGGCGGCAGTTTCGGCGCCGGTAACTACGGCATGTGCGGCCGCGCCTACGACCCGCGTTTTTTGTGGATGTGGCCCAACGCACGCATCGGGGTCATGGGCGCCGAGCAGGCCGCCGGCGTGTTGGTGCAGGTCAAGCGTGAGCAGGCCGAGCGTGCGGGCAATGCATTCAGTGCTGAAGAAGAAGCCGCGATCAAGCAGCCGATCCTCGATCAGTACGAAACCCAGGGCCACCCCTACTACTCCAGCGCGCGCCTGTGGGACGACGGTGTCATCGATCCGCAGCAGACCCGCGAGGTGCTCGCCCTTGCGCTGTCCGCCTCCCTGAACGCCCCTATCGAGCCGAGCCGCTTCGGCGTGTTCCGCATGTAATCGGAGCTGTACCCATGAGCGATTTCAACACCCTCGAACTGATCACCGACAGCCGTGGCTTCGCCACCCTGTGGCTCAGTCGTGAAGCCAAGAACAACGCGTTCAATGCCGAAATGATCCGCGAATTGATCATTGCTCTCGACCAGGTGCAAGGCGATCCATCCCTGCGTTTTTTGGTGCTGCGCGGGCGCGGCAAGCACTTCAGTGCCGGCGCGGACCTGGCCTGGATGCAGCAGTCGGCCGAGTTGGATTACCACACCAACCTCGACGACGCCCGCGAACTGGCAGAGCTGATGTACAACCTGGCCAAGCTGAAAATCCCGACCTTGGCCGTGGTGCAAGGCGCAGCCTACGGTGGCGCCCTCGGGTTGATCAGTTGCTGCGACATGGCGATCGGCGCCGATGACGCGCAGTTCTGCCTGTCGGAAGTGCGCATTGGCCTGGCGCCGGCGGTGATCAGTCCGTTCGTGGTGCAGGCCATCGGCGAACGCGCGGCGCGCCGGTATGCTCTGACGGCCGAACGCTTTGGTGGCCAACGTGCGCGAGACATCGGTTTGCTGGCCGAAAGCTACCCGGCCGGTGAGCTGGATACCCAGGTCGAGCAGTGGATTGCCAACCTGTTGCAAAACAGCCCGGCAGCGATGCGCGCGAGTAAAGATCTGCTGCGTGAAGTGGGCAACGGCGCCCTCACCCCAGCACTGCGCCGCTACTGCGAAAACGCAATTGCACGGATTCGCGTCAGTGCCGAGGGGCAGGAAGGATTGAGGGCGTTCCTGCAAAAAAGGTCACCGAGCTGGCAATCCCAGGAGCCGCGCCCATGAGTACACTGACGACCCTGCTGGTAGCCAACCGAGGTGAGATTGCCTGCCGGGTGATGCGCACCGCCAAAGCAATGGGCCTGACAACCGTGGCCGTGCACAGCGCCATCGACCGCGATGCGCGGCACAGTCGCGAGGCGGATATTCGCGTGGACCTGGGCGGCAGCAAGGCCACGGAAAGTTACCTGCAAATCGATAAGATCATCGCGGCCGCCCACGCCAGCGGTGCCCAAGGGATTCATCCGGGCTACGGCTTTTTATCGGAAAACGCCGGTTTTGCCCGGGCGATTGAAGCCGCCGGCCTGATCTTCCTCGGCCCGCCCGCCTCGGCCATCGACGCCATGGGTAGCAAATCCGCCGCCAAGGCGCTGATGGAAACCGCTGGTGTGCCGTTGGTGCCGGGTTATCACGGCGAAGCCCAAGACCTGGAAACCTTCCGCGCCGCCTGCGAACGTATTGGTTATCCGGTGCTGCTAAAAGCCACAGCGGGCGGCGGTGGCAAGGGCATGAAGGTGGTTGAGCACGTCGACCAACTCGCCGAAGCATTGGCCTCCGCCCAGCGTGAAGCACTGTCGTCGTTTGGCAACGGCCAGATGCTGGTGGAGAAATACCTGCTCAAGCCGCGCCATGTGGAGATCCAGGTATTTGCCGATCAACAGGGGCACTGCCTCTACCTCAATGAACGCGATTGCTCGATCCAGCGTCGGCACCAGAAGGTCGTCGAGGAAGCGCCAGCGCCGGGGCTGAGTGTTGAACAGCGCAAAGCCATGGGCGAAGCCGCCGTGCGTGCCGCCCAGGCCATCGGCTACGTTGGCGCCGGTACCGTGGAGTTTTTGCTGGATGCGCGCGGCGAGTTCTTCTTTATGGAAATGAACACGCGGCTGCAAGTAGAACACCCGGTGACCGAGGCCATCACCGGCCTGGATCTGGTGGCTTGGCAGATTCGTGTCGCCCAGGGCGAAGCGCTGCCGATCAGCCAGGAACAGGTGCCACTGATCGGCCATGCGATTGAAGTGCGCTTGTATGCCGAGGACCCGGCCAATGACTTCTTGCCCGCCACCGGGCACTTGGCGCTGTACCGCGAATCCGCGTCGGGCCCGGGGCGTCGGGTAGACAGCGGCGTTGGGCAAGGGGACAGCGTTTCGCCGTTCTACGACCCGATGCTCGGCAAGTTGATTGCCTGGGGCGAGGACCGTGAGCAGGCACGTCTGCGATTGCTGGGTATGCTCGATGAGTTTGCCGTCGGCGGGATCAAGACCAACCTGGGCTTCCTGCGGCGCATCATTGGCCATCCCGCATTTGCGGCGGCCGAACTGGATACCGGATTTATTCCGCGTTATCAGGATGAGTTGCTGCCAGTGCCCGGTGAGTTGAGCGATGAGTTCTGGCAAGCGGCGGGTTCGGCATTTATGCAGAGCTTGCCGGCGGGTGAAGGGCCTTGGGCGGACACCCGTGGGTTTCGTGCCGGGCTACCCGCCGAGGTTTCCCTGCACTTGAGCTGTAATGGGCAGGATCGCCGAGTGACAGTGGGCGAAGATGTTCCGCGACTGTGCGGGGAGCGCCTGCTGATCGACCATCACGGCGTGCGTCATTCACATCTGGCAGTACGTCGCGAGGGCACCCTGTTCTTGCGTTGGGATGGCGAGATGCATGGCGTGAGCCTGTTCGACCCAATTGCCGCCGTCGAGGCAAACCAGTCTCATCAAGGTGGCCTTACAGCGCCGATGAACGGCAGCATTGTGCGAGTGCTGGTGGAAGTCGGCCAAGCGGTTGAAGCTGGTACGCAATTGGTGGTGCTCGAAGCGATGAAGATGGAGCACAGCATCCGCGCGCCCAAGGCCGGAGTGGTCAAGGCGCTGTTCTGCCAGGAAGGCGAAATGGTTGCCGAAGGTTGCGCGCTGGTGGAACTCGAAACCGCTGATTAGAACTTCGCCGTGGCCTGCACGACGACGCCAAGGATGCGGCAATCCTTGGTGAACAGCCGTTTCGGGTAGGTAGGGTTGAGCGGCACCAGGTAGAGCTCGCCGCTCTCTTCCATCAACTGGCGGAAGGTCGCCTGGGGGCTGTCTGCCCATTGGGCGACCACCAGCCTGCCGGGTTGTGCGGCGATTGCGGGATCCACCAGAATCATCATTCCCGCAGCGATGCTCAGGCCACTAAGCGCAGTCATGGCGTCCCCCGTCACGGGCAGCCAAAAGGCATCTCCGTGGGCATGGTAGTCCGACAGCTCGAAGCCCGCGGCGCCATAAGCGGGGCGCTCTTCGCGCACTTCGCACAGGCCCCTCCACTCGCTGACCGGGTAGCGAAAATACGGTGTGTACTGTTTAGCCTGAATGGGGACTTCGTCGGTTTTCTCACGCACCTCCTGCACCACTTCCAGATAGCCCAGCCCCAACTCTTCCAGGACCCGGTTCATGTCTGCCAGGCTCGGCACGCGCCGCTTGTTGAGCCAATGGCCCACACCGCCCTGGGACATGCCCAAGCGTTCAGCCAGCTCACCCTGTGTGACCTTGCGGTCTTTCATGTTGGCCTTGACCAACGCTATCCAGTTATCCATGGCGCCAGACAATACGGCAGGTATTTTTCAGGGCAATAAACAGTTTGTAGTAATCCATAAAACGACATAAATACGATACGTACTATTATCAGGCTCAAGGTTTTCGACACCCACACAGAGTACCGCCCCTTATGACAACGAGCCCGTATCTCCTGCCTGAAGCCACCAAGAGTGACGACGTTTACAACCTGCGCAGCAGCGGTGCTGCCCAGAGGGCGCTGGACTTTTACTTGAAAGGAAATATGTCAGCACACGTCCCGGACGAAGGTTTTTTCACACTCAAACCGGGCATCAGTCAGGAAGAAGCGCTGGTCCACGCCTCAGAGCTGTTGCGCAGCGCCGCCGCTACGGCCTATGAATCGGCGAGCAGCCATCAAGGCAATCAGCGCGACCTGGCGTTTTCGGTGGTGTATTTGATTGATATGGCGAAGGCGATGATAGAGCGGTCGCTGCAGGCATCGGAGGCTCAGACGAACGCGTAAGAGGCGCGAAGGAAAATATTTCTATCACTGGGATAAAAACATTTGACTTGCAAATGATAATGATTATTATTGGGCTCAGCTGATCGCGAGATCAGTCGATAAACCAAGGGACCTTAGGTCGGACTCTTGGAATATCTCCTCATCAGGCTAATCACGGTTTTTGACCCGGCTCTTTGGCCGGGTCTTTTTTTTGCCAGTTTCCCTGGCGTGGCTTCAGGCTAATGAAGACTGTGTGTTGCTCGATGGCGCGCATGGTAGCAAAAGACCATCGCCAAAAGAAAGTCAGTCGGGTGCTCTGGCTCAGATCTCTGCGAAATAGCGCTTGAGAATCAATCTCATAGATTTTAAGCTGCGGCAGCGTCACGGATGACGCCCCCCTTCTCGCAACAATTTTGCGTCCAGTCTTTACCAGACTCCTGTGTAATATAGTCGTCACAACACTCATATTCAGGCAACCAGACTATGACCGTGGCCTTGACTTCCATCAAGATCAGCACCGACTTCGACAGTGGCAATATCCAAGTACTCGACGCCAGCGATGCATACCATTTGTTGCTGGCAATTCGACCCGATACCCGCAGCCACCATTTCCAATGGTTCCACTTCAAGGCCGAAGGCATGCACGTGGGCCACACCCACACCTTTCGCCTGAGCAACGCGGGTGGCTCCTCGTATAAGCACGCCTGGAGCGGCTACCACGCTGTCGCGTCTTATGATCACGTCAACTGGTTCCGAGTACCAACGCGCTTCGACGGAGAGATCCTGCACATCAGCCTCGAAACCCGCGAGAAACATGCCTGGTTCGCCTACTTCGAGCCCTACAGCCGTGAACGCCATGATCGGCTGATAGAGCTGGCGCTGAAATACGCCGGCACTCAACTGCTGGCGACCGGTAAAAGCGTCGAAGGCCGCGATATCCAATTGCTGCGCCGTGGCAAAGGCGGCGAAGGCCGTCGCAACATCTGGATCATCGCCCAGCAGCACCCCGGCGAACACATGGCCGAATGGTTCATGGAAGGCATCATCGAGCGCCTGCAACAGGACGGCGATGCCGAGATGAAAAAACTCCTGGCCGTTGCCGACCTGTACCTCGTGCCGAACATGAACCCCGACGGTGCCTTCCACGGTCACTTGCGCACCAACGCCATGGGTCAGGACCTCAATCGTGCCTGGCAAAGCGCCAGCCAGGAGATCAGTCCAGAAGTGCTGTTCGTGCAGCAACAGATGGAAGAGTACGGTGTGGACCTGTTCCTCGATATCCACGGTGACGAAGAAATCCCCTACGTGTTCACCGCCGCCTGCGAAGGCAACCCGGGCTATACCCCGCGTATCGAAGCGCTGGAAAAACACTTCCGCCGCCACTTGAGTGCGCTGACCCGAGACTTCCAGACCACACATGGCTACACCCGCGACTTGCCGGGAGAAGCCAATATGACCCTGGCGTGCAATGCAGTCGGCGAAAAATACGACTGCCTGTCCCTGACCCTGGAAATGCCATTCAAGGACAACGACGACGCCCCCAACCCGAAAACCGGTTGGTCGGGTGAGCGGTCCAAGCAATTGGGCAAGGATGTGTTGAGTACCGTGGCCGATATCGTCACGGTCCTGCGCTAACGCCCCTGCCCTCAGCCGGCATCAGTCCCTGGTGCCGGTCATGCTCTGCAACACCCCATCACGCCGAATCAGTCCATGGAACAACGCCGCCGCCAAGTGCAACAGCACCGTGAAAAACAGCAGGTAAGCCAGATACCCATGGGCCTTGCGCAGCAGCGCAAACAGCGGCGCGTTAGCCGCCACGAGCGCCGGCAACTGCACCGAACTGCTGAGCATTACCGGATCACCTGCCGCCGAGATCATCGCCCAGCCCAGCAGCGGCAATACCAGCATCAACCCATACAGCACCAGATGGGATGCCTTGGCCGCCAGCACTTGCCACTGCGGTAAGTCAGACGGTAACGGCGGCTGACGGGTGGAAAAACGCACCACCAATCGCACGATCACCAACGCCAGGATCGCAATCCCCAGCGGCTTGTGCAGGTGGATCAACCACTCATGCCGCTCCGACACCGACGCCGCCAGCCCCGCGCCGATAAACAACATGGCGATGACCATCAGCGCCATCAACCAGTGCAGCAGACGTGCCAGGGGCGCAAAAAACCGAGGGTGGGCATTCATGGTTTCGACTCCTGAGGGGCACTGTGCAACGGGCCGACTTCACCGGCACGGCGCAGGTACGAACTGGCATACGCCGCAGAGCGGGCGGCCAGCAGCGGATCATTTGAGGCTTCGATGCCGCTGGGCAGAATCAGCGGGTCAAAGTTGATGTCGCGGCAATCACCGTCGGCCTGGGGTTGGCTGCTTTGCAGCACCAGGGTGCCGGCGTTCAACACTTTGTGCTCGCCGGTCCAGCTCTTGCTCGCATCGTCGAGTGGGTCGCCGGGGTTGGCCAGGGTGATGTTCAACTGCCAACGCAATGGCCCTGACGCCAGGCGCTGCGCCAAGTCTTTCTCAAGGAAGTCAGCACCGGCCGGCGCAGTATCCCCCGCCGCGTCCTGGCTCTGCGGCACCACGCCCCAGCGCACGGCCTGGCGCTTGCCATCGGCGCTCACCAGGTAAAACGCGTTGATGCCGTTATAGGTTTCGGTGGCGTAACTGGCCGATGGCTTGGCGGTCTTGACCCACGCCAAAAACGGCGCCGTCTCGGGATGCGCGGCGAAAAACGCCGGCATATTCGCCGGGTTCGGCTTGCCGGTGGCCGGATCGGGCGCACCCGCTTTGAGCATCTGGTAGAACGCCTCGGGCGTGCCTACCGGGAACACCGGCATGCTGTTCATACCCGTGCGCCATTGCTGGCCGTTGGATTGGTTGAACTGCACGGCAAAGCTGCGGATCGGCACACTGCTGTCCGGTGCATATGGGTTACCACTGGGCAACGCAAACCGGCCGACCAGGGGCGTCTTGGCCTCGCTGAACACCTGGGCACTGGAGTACGCACGGGCTTCGGGGCTGCTCTCGAAATACCCGGCCACGCACACGCCCTTGGCATGGTTACGGCGAAAACCAGGGTGCACGCCGTTATTCGTTTCCAGGGCATTGACCAAGGTTTTCGGCCGCAGCCGCTGTGGGTCGAGCGTGCCGTTGACGTAGGCAAATGCCCCAGCAACGACAGCAACTACGGCCCCAATACCGGCGAGTCGCGCAATCAGGCTCGCAGTGCTCAACGCAGGACGGGGCGGTGATGAGTGATCTACCATGAACAAACTCCAGGGCCAGAGGCCTTAGGGGGTGAAACTTAAGGTCGGAGCATTGAGACGAATGCCGATCTGCTCTATTCCCTGGCCGTGGATTTATTTTTCCTAGCCTGGAATAACCCTTAACGCCGGACGTCTCTCTAGTCCCAGCGTAGTGACCAGCCAGACACCCATGCATGAACTCGACGAACAGTTACGTGAACTCATCCCCAGGCTGCGGCGTTTTGCCGTGTCCTTGACCCGTAACGCCAGCAGCGCCGATGACCTGGTGCAGTCCACCCTGGAACGGGCGATTACCCGCTGGGCCGACAAACGCGTTGAGGGCGATCTGCGCGCGTGGCTGTTTTCGATCCTCTATCGGCAGTTCCTCGACGCCCACCGCCGCACCCGGCGCTATGCACGCATGCTAGAGTTTTTTACCGGCCGCGATGACGCGCAGCCGTCGGTGGAGCGCACCGTGATCGCCCAGTCGACCCTGCAAGCCTTCGATCAACTCAACACCGAACAGCGCGCCCTGCTGTTATGGGTGTCGGTCGAAGGTTTGAGCTACAAGGACGTCGCCGACATCCTCGACGTGCCAGTCGGCACCGTGATGTCGCGCCTGTCCCGGGCACGCCAAGCCTTGCGTCAACTCAGCGATGGCGAAATTGCCAGCCCTTCCCTGCGGATACTCAAATGATCAGCCTGCCCCCCAGCGAACGCGACCTGCATGCCTACGTCGACCACCAGCTCCTGGAGAGTGATCGCCGTGTGCTCGACACCTATTTGGCGGCCCATCCCGACGTCGCGGCCCGGGTCCAGGCTTGGCAACAGGACGCGCAACTGCTGCGCGCGTCCTTGAGCGGCGCCCTGCAACAGCCGCCCAACCCGGCACTGGACCCGGCGCTGATTCGCCAACGCATCAAGCATCAATCGCGCCGCCACTTCGCCACGGCGGCGGTGTTGCTGATTGCCGTCAGCCTGGGCGGCCTCGGCGGCTGGCACGCCCGTGAAGCCACACAAGCACCGATGTTGCCGATGGCCGACGCGATGCAAGCGTTCCGCCTGTTTGCCCAGGAAGGCATCATGCCCGCCGACTACAACGGCCAGGACAGCGGCACCATGCAGGCGTGGCTCGACCGCTACTTCAACCAGGCCCACCGCCTGCCTGACTTGAGTCAGTCGGGCTTCAAGCCGGTCAGCGGTCGATTGCTCACCACCGACCAAGGCGCCGCCGCCATGGTGCTGTACGAAGATCCCCAGGGTCGGCGCATCAGTTTCTACATTCGCCCACCGGGCCCGGACAACGGTTTCCTGCCCCGCGGCCAGCGCACGGCGGATGGGTTACAAGCGCAGTACTGGTCCGGCGGCGGCTACAACTATGCGGTGGTCAGCCCGACGGATCAGCCGCCACCCTCCCTTCAGCCGTTCTAGAACCCCACGTCCAGCACTACATTGTCGAGATAGGTGCCAGCGGGTGGGGTGGTCTGGTCGCTGTAGATTTTCGCGTTGTAGTTGAACACCTGGCTGCCGGTGCCCAAGCCATTGCCGGGGTTGACCTCAGCCGTGGAACTGGCCCGCCGCGCTGCGCCAACACTGCCCCACCGCGTGGTGCCGGCGCTTTTGAAAATGTCGTAGGCCAGGTAATTGCTGCCTGAAATCATGCGCCGCCGCCCACCCGCACTCAGCGGATTCTGGCCGTCGCTCAGGCCCACGGTGTAGGCACTGCCCTTGGTGCAGGCGATGTTGATGGTTTGTCCGGTCACGGCAGTGAACCCACTGATCACCGGAGCACTGCCAAAGCTGATATTGGGCGCGGTGATCTGACAGTCGTTGGTGACGATCATGCTGACCGTCAGGGTCGCGACGGCATTACCAATGTCCCGTCCCAGGCAGACGCCGCCGATGCCGATCCCCGAGCAATAGTTCCAGTTCCAGGCAATGTTCAACGTCTCGGTATATAGCCCCGCTGCCACATTGCTGCCCGTGATACTGCTCAGGTACAGCGGCACGGTTTTCGTCCCTGGCCCTGCGATCAGCCCCAACGCCTGGGCAATCCCCCCGGATCCACCAAAATCGAATTGCGTGCCTCGGGTAATCGGATAGCTGCTGCTGTTGTTGCCGTAAAGGGTGTAAGCGATCACGTCACCGGTCGGCCCGACCATGCCACTCTGGGCCGACGTAACGGTGGCGTAGAAGTGGTCCGACGACACCAACAGCGAAATCAGCGCCGACGTGCAACTCAAACCGGCGTTGGCCGTGGAACTGGTCTGCGCGGCAGTGCGCACCGTCATTGAACTGATCGAGCCGAAGCTGGCCGGCGCGGTGGTGACCACCGAGCACGCCGCCATCGCCGGGCCCGCCTGCAGCAGCCCGAGCAGCAACCATGCCCTGCCTCTCACTGGCACACCAACGGCCCGATCAGCGGCACGCCTTGTTGCTGCTCATCGATATCAAAGGTCGCCTGGCAGGCTCGCCCTTGTCCCAACGTCACCTGCAAGGTGTTGTGGGCCGACAGGTTCTCCAGGTACACCAGACCATCCCAGCCCACCACCGCCTGCTGGCCGCTTTGCTCATGGACCACCAGGCTGCCCAGGGGTAATTCCTGATGCTGACTGTCCACCAGGGTAACGCTCGCAGCGAGCACTCGCCGCAGCGGGAACTCAAGCAGATAACCCGCGCCACGGCGCACCGAAACTCGTTGTTCCACGTTAGGGCTCTGCACATTGAGCGGCAGGTTCAGCGGATCGATTTCATACTTGCCCCGGTAATACGCACTGCTCCATGGCACCAGCAAATGCCCATTGCGATCGGTCTCTCCCACCAACTGGTTTTCGTAACGCACCGGAATCCCGGCAAACCCCTGGGTACTCACCACCACAAATGCATCGTTGATGCGGTTGGCAGCAAAGGTGTCGCCGCCCATCCACACCAGAGAGCCACTGGCATCCGCCCAGCGCGTCTCGGCATCGCTGCTGCCGTACACGCCGGCCTGCAATTGCACCGACTGCAAACGCCAGGTCAAGTCAGCTTGTCGATAGCTGGGTGCATAGCCTTGGGCATACCCCAGGTTGTAGCCGAACCCACCTTGGCTGGGCACCGCACTGCTGTAGTTGACGCGCTGGCGACGAGTGCCGTCCTTTCCGCGCTCGGTGCTCAACGCAAGGCTGCCGTTGAGGTCGAACGGGATTACCAGTTGTGCCTGCATGGCCCAATTGCTATCGCCGATCTCGCGGTTGGCCGACAGGTAGAAACTGGTGTTGCGCCACAACGGTTTGCTCCAGCTCAGGTTGAGCAGCCGCGTGCGGGAATCGTCCGCTGCCTGCACGTCGAAATACCCAAGGCCCAGGCTGCCAAAACGCTGCAGATTGAGGCTCAGGGTCACCTGTTCGCTGCGCTTGCTGAGGCTGGCGTAGGGCGTGTCGACCAGGGTCAGATCGGCGTAATCGGCGCGCCGTTCCACCCGTTGGTAGGACAGGCTGTAACGGGTGCTGTTGTACTGATAACCCAGGCTCAGTTGCTGGCCGTTGCGGCCTTCGAACCGGCTTTGACTGAGGGCAGTGTTGAGCACGCCAAAATTGCCCAGGCGCACATTGGCGCCCAGCCCGCCGAGGGTCAGATCGCTGGTGGCTTCGGCGTGGCTTTCCAGAGTGAGGTTGTCGGAGTAGCCATAACGCAACGTGGCACTGGTCACCCCTGATCCATAGGAGAAGTCGCGCACGGTGTAGTCGCGGCGCAACGTGCCGGCCGCCACCGAAAAATCCGTCAGGCCTTGTTGCAACAGCGTACTGGTGACGTAGAACGGCACCGTGGTCGACACTTGGCGACCCAGGGCGTCGGTGGTGACGACCACCGCTTCACCCGCACCGTTGATAAACGGGATATTGGTCAGGGTGTAGGGGCCCGGTTGCAGCAGCGCGCTTTCGGATTTGTAGCCGTTGATGAACAGATCCACCGACGACGGCACTGCCGCCTCGCCCGCAAATTGCGGCAAGGGATAAGTAACCAGATCGGGGCGCACCGCAAAATCGCGCGACAACTGCACCCCGCCCAAGCGTACCGAGCTGCTCCAGGGCAGCGAACCGCTGATCACGTCGCCGGCCTCGTAGGTGAGCAAGCGCTCATCATCCGAGAAACGCCAGGTGGTGTCGTAGCGCCGGTAACCATTATTGAGGGTGCTGTCGTTGATACCGCCGGCCAGGGTCTGGCGATACTGCCCGGTGTTGGACAAGGTGCCCCAGTTGTCGAACAGCCGCACTTCATTCCAGGCCGCGAGGTAGCTGCCGCCTTCATCGGTGTCGTTGAAGTACAGGTCGTAGTTGAGCAAAGCGCCAAAGCTGCTCATGGCCTGGGTACGCGGGTAGGTGTCGCGGTTGCCGATGAACTGCTCCTGCAACCACGACGGCGGCACGTCGATCAGCAGGCGCTGGCCGTTGCTGTCGTAATCGCTGTGCAGGCCGGGGATTGCGTCCAGGGCCACGCTGCCGCTGAGTTCACCGGGCAATTTCATGCCCACGTCCTGCAGCGCACCGGCCGGCACATAGAGTTGCCCGGCACGTTGATCGACTGCAACGACGCGGCCGGTGTCCATCTGGTTGACCACCAACTCCAGAAATAACTGTGCATCGGCGACAGCCTCCATGCTGCTCGGCGGCGGCGGCAGGTCGCCAGCCACTGCCACGCCCCACAGCCCGCTGACCACCACCGACAGCCATAGATGACGAGCCCGACCACGACTCACCATGGCGTTGTGTCCTTCAATGGACATCTCCATCTGCTTAAAACCCGGAGCTTCCCCGCCCCGTTACGTTGCCTTCAACGCTTCGGCGCCAGGCTCTCCAACTGCGCCGCACCATTGACGCGAACCTGCAACGGCTGATCAGCCGACACAGCCTCCGGCACCGGCCAGCGCATCGTCGCGCCGGGCAGCACATAACCCAACAAGCCCTCCACCAGCGGCCGCGTCTGTCCGCTCTGCTTGAACGACGCGTCCGTCAATCGTGCATGCACAGCGCCCTGGTTACGCACCTCGATGTAATTGCGCCCCGCGACGGTGACCTTGTGCCAACTCAGGTCCGGTTTGCCCGCGCCCGCCGGGTCACGCTGACGCGTGGCGTCCTCCTTGCTCCACAGCCCCGCGCCGTAGGCGAATAACGGCACCGAGTAGCGCATCTGGAAACGAATCGCCGCCGCCGTATTCTTGCCTTCCGGCGGCGTGGGCACCTGCAATGGCGAGGGAATTTCATCAATGATGATGCGGTAGGCCAACTCCTGGCCCGGCGGCACTTCACGGGTGCGGGTCAGGCGTACCAGTTGCTTTTGACCTGGTTCGATCCTGGCCACCGGTGGGCTGCCGATCACATCGCGCTGGTTCTGGTACTGCTCGTCAAAGCCACTCTGGCTCCAGGCAAATACGCGAATCTGCAGGCTCGCGGTTTCCGTTCCGCGGTTCTCCAGCCACAGCGCGCTGGCCTGTTGATCAGCTTCCAGCACCGGGTCGATAGGCCAGATCAGCACCGAACTGGCGGCCTGGACCAGCCCCGTCGTGCACAACGCCCCCAAGGCAATACCTGCGGCCCACAGCCGCCGGGAAGGTGAACGCATAAAACCACTCCTTTTACCGATAAGCCCTACCACGTCAGCTGCACCTGCAGCGTGTCGCTGTACGTCCCCCCAGGCTGATTGCCCGGTAAAACCACCCGCCCATAGATCGGCAGACTGATGTTGTTTGCGTCGCTGTACGCCACGCTGACGCTCTGGCTGATCCCCAGGCTCTGGCTGAACGCCGCGTCCCGAAACAGCTGATAAGCCACTCGCGCACTGCCGCTGTTGAGTTGCAGGTTGCGCCCGCTGCTGTTATGCAGGCCGCCGTCGACACTCATGCTTAACGCCACCCCCGGCGTGCATTGCAGGGTCACGCCGCCGGTCAGCACCGCGGTCACGGTGCTGGTGGCCAGGGCCGAGTAACTGCCGTAGTTCAGCGCGCCGTAGTTGGCGCCGCCGCCGACGATCAGGCAGCCCGGCGTAATCGTCGCGCTCACCTGAAAACTCTGGCTGGTCACTGCCGCCAACGGCAGCGGCACCACCAGCCCACAGGCCAGCAATGCGCGAAGCCAGCGCATTAGAACGTCAGTTCAACGGCCACGGTGTCCGAGTACGTGCCCGCCGGCAGCCCGGCCTTGCCCACTGCCCGACCATAAAGGTTCACGGTTTGCGCCACACCGGTGCTGGTCGCGAGGGTGATCACGCCGTCAATCGCCAGCAGCGCCGAATGGCCGCTGTCGGTGTAGAAGTCGTAAGGCACGAAGTTACCCGCGCCGTCGGCCAGTGCACGGGTGCCTCCCGGAGAAGCACCATCATGGGCACCGGCACGCACTTTCACTGCTGGCGTGGTGCCACTAGAGCACAGGATCGAGAGCGCGCCACCAGTGCCGGTACCGCCCAGCAGTTGGGCGTCAGCATTGGTAAACAGGCTGTTGGTGGTGCCGAAGTTCAAGCTACCGAAGTTGAGACCAGTAGCCGCTCCGGAACCGTTGACCTGGCAACTGGCAATCAGTGTCAGGCTGGAGGTGATCTGGCCGGTCACCGTGGTGGCCGCATTCAGGCTGGAGGCCATCGCCAGACCCAGTGCACAAACGCCGAGTCGAGATACAAGTGCATGCATGATCGTCATCCTTTTGATTTACCAATCCAGTGTCACCGTCAATGTGTCGGTATAGGTTCCTGCAGGGAGGGCCGTGGTATTGGCCACCACGGCGCCCCACACCGGGATGGTCATTTGCGTGCCATTAGCGGCTACAAAACTGCGTTGCTGGCCGATGGTGTAAGGGATACGCCCCCGCGGGTCGGCCATCAGTTGATAAGGGATAGTCTGGCGGCCGTTGCTCAGGCGCCGGGTGGTGCCGACGGCATTGGTGCCGCCGTCGATGGTCACGGTGAAGCTGGCGACCGTCGGGTTGCACGAGACTGTCAGCGGCGCGTTACTGCCGTCTGAGATGTTCGCCCCCAAGGGGTTGCTCCACGTAGGTCCCTGGCTGCCGAAGTCCAGCATGGCGGTGCCGCCCGTCGGGCTGACCGGCGCTGTGTCGTTGCCCTTGCTCACTTCGCAACTGGCGGTGATCACCATGCGCGCCTGGATAAACCCGCTGGCCACCGCCGCGCGGGCGTCTTCAGCCAGCAGCAACAGGCCACCCATGGCCAGCAGGGTCCAGCCACGGTTCACCATGTGACCGTTACCTTGAGCAGGTCGGTGTAACGGCCGACGGCCGGGATGTCCTTGAGCGGTTCGATACGACCATACAGCGGCAGATCGACGGAACCAGAGTCCGGCACACGGCCGCTGAGCGGGACATTCACTGGCAACGGAACACGCCGCGCGGCGTCGGCATAAATGCGATAAGGAATGGGTTTGCCGGAGGGGATGCCCGTGCTCAGGTAACGCACTTCGCCGGTACCACCGTTCAGGCCGCCATCGACGCGCATCTGGTACGGGGTGTCGGGGTTACATTCCAGGCGCGGCTGGCGCTGACTGATCAGCGCCGCACTCAACGGCCCGGCCGGGTCATCCAGACGCGGGCCGCTGCCAAAATCCAATACGCCAAGTTGCTCGATGCCAGCGCTGCGGGTGGTGCCCACCAACTGACAGCCCCGTTGCACATCGATGCGCACCACAACTTGCAGTTGCGCCGCGTAAACCGTGCTGCAGAGCATCGCGCCCATGACTGTCAATACTGCTCGTCCCTTCACTGCCCCAAATCCTTATACAGGGGTGACTTCCATGTAGAAGGGTAGTCACTGAGAAAAAATCTGCCAGTGTGGACAGGATTACCTGTGCTCCATGCCGTTTAGAGATAGCTGGCCGCGGCCTTCTGTATTGGTCAAATCGCTGCAAGCGACCTAAAGTAAGCGACCTCGACACACAGAGTGAATCCCATTGGCCGTGCTTCCTTTAATCCGTCGCTTGCTCGGTAAACACACCGACGGCCACGACGACTCGCCCATCCAGACGTTCTTTGAGAACAAGGCCCGGCAACAGGGCTATACCCTCAGCGCCGGCCAGGCCCAGGCAATCGCCGCCATGGCGCGCGCGACCCAGCATCTGCTCGCTGGCCAACCCACCCGCAGCCTGTACCTGCACGGCCCGGTAGGTCGCGGCAAAAGCTGGCTGCTGGACGGTTTCTTCCAGGCGCTGCCCCTCGCCGAAAAGCTGCGCGTGCACTTCCATGATTTTTTCGCCCAGTTGCACCGGGGCATGTTCGCCCACCAGAAGGCCGAGGATGCCCTGGCCGTCACCCTGGACGAACTGCTCGACGGCTGCCGTGTGCTGTGTTTCGACGAGTTCCACGTGCACGATATCGGCGATGCCATGCTGATTACCCGGCTGTTCAAGGCGTTGTTCCAGCGCGGCGTACTGGTACTGGTCACCTCCAACTATGCGCCCGAAGGCCTGTTACCCAACCCGCTGTACCACGAGCGGTTCAAGCCGGTGATCGACTTGATCGCCACGCGTATGGAGGTGCTGGAAGTCAGCTCGCCCAAGGATTTTCGCAGCCTGCCCCAGGCTCATTCCGTGCAGCGCTTTACCACCGGGCAATACGTGTGGCCGGGCACTCCGACCCAGCGTGCGGCGCTCGGCCTGCCGGTCACCGATGGCCCGGCGCAGCACCTGACGGTGGGCAACCGACAATTGATCTGCCGCCAGCATCACGCTCGTACCATCGCGTTTACCTTCAGCGACCTCTGCGAACAGCTGACAGCCGTGATGGACTACCTGCTGCTGTGCGAGGATTTCGATCACTGGATCATCGACGGCCTGCCCCACTTGGCCGAGTGCCCGATCGCTGTGCAGCAGCGCTTTATCAACCTGGTGGACGTGCTCTACGACAAAGACAAGCACCTGATCCTGATCGGCGAACAACCGCTGGCACAGGCGATGAGCGGTCAGGCCATCGACTTGGCGCGCACCGCCAGCCGCCTGAATCAACTGCAACACGCCAGCCCGCAACCGGTGCCCGACCCGGTATCATGAGCGCCATTTACGCCCCCTTGCCGAGTGACCGCGCCGTTCATGAATACCCTCGCCCAACTCAAGGCTGGCCAATTGGCCGGCGTTACGCGCCTGGACCTGTCCTGCGGGCTCACCGAATTCCCAGAAGAAATCTTCGGGCTGGCCGACTCCCTGGAGATCCTCAACCTCAGCGGTAACGCCCTGAGCCGCCTGCCCGACGACCTGCAACGCCTGCCGCACCTTCGCGTGCTCTTCTGCTCGGATAACGCTTTTACTGAGCTGCCGGAATGCCTGGGGCAGTGCGCCAAGTTGAGCATGATCGGCTTCAAGGCCAACCAGATCAGCCACGTTCCCGCCGCCGCTTTACCGCCGCTGTTGCGCTGGCTGATCCTCACCGACAATCGCATCAGCCAGTTGCCCGACGCGTTGGGCGAGCGGCCGCTGCTGCAAAAACTGATGCTCGCCGGGAACCAGCTCGCGGCCCTGCCGGAAAGCCTGGCCAACTGTCACAACCTCGAATTGCTTCGCATCGCGTCCAACCGCTTTACCCATCTGCCGCAATGGCTGTTAGCCCTGCCAAGCCTGACCTGGTTGGCCTATGCCGGAAACCCGGTGGAAATGGCAGTGGATGTGGCGGCAGACGACGCAACGCCGGACATCCCGTGGGCAGAACTGGAATTGGCCGAAGTGCTGGGCGAAGGCGCCTCGGGGGTGATCCGCAAGGCCCTATGGAAACCGCAGGCCAAGCCGGTGGCAGTCAAACTCTATAAAGGCACCATCACCAGCGATGGCTCGCCGCTGCACGAAATGCAGGCCTGCATCGCCGCCGGGCTGCATCCCAATCTGATCAAGGTCGAGGGCCGTGTAGTCGGCCATCCCGATCACCAGGCCGCACTGGTGATGGACCTGATTGACCCCAGTTACCGCAACCTCGCCGCCCTGCCGAGCCTAGCTTCGTGCACCCGCGACATCTACGAGCCGACTGCCCGTTTCAGTGCCAATGTGGCCTTGCGCATGGCCCAGGGCATCGCCTCGGTGGCCGCTCATTTGCACAGGCACGGCATCACCCATGGCGACCTGTACGGCCACAATATTCTGTGGAATGAAGTGGGCGATTGCCTGCTAGGGGATTTTGGCGCAGCGTCGTTCCATGCCACGACGGATACCTTGGAAACACGGGCGTTACAGCGACTTGAAGTGCGGGCGTTCGGGGTGCTGCTGGGGGAATTGTTGGAGCGGGTTGAAACGGGGTTGAGCGGTGAACTCTTGGAACTCCAAAAAATGTGCTGTCAGCCGGATGTGTTGGCACGACCGAGCTTCGAAGAAATCAACGCCTTGCTGGCATCTATCCAACACTCTTAAACCATGTGGGAGGGGGCTTGCTCCCGATTGCAGTGGGTCAGAACCACCGCTATCGGGAGCAAGCTCCCTCCCACAGTTGTACAGCTATAAATTCAATCAGCCCGCCAGGCCCACGAACATATCCTGCACGTCATCATGGTTGTCCAAACCTTCGAGGAAGGCTTCGACTTCAGCCATCTGCTCATCCGTCAAACCGCTGACCGGATTTTTCGAGATGTAGCCCAGCTTGGCCGATAGCACGGTGAAACCCTGCTCGGGCAACGCTTTCTGCACTGCGTCCAAGTCGGTGGTTTCGGTGATGAACAGGGTCGCGCCCTCTTCTTCGCCGTCTTCAAAGTCCTGTGCACCGGCTTCAATCGCAGCCATTTCCGGATCCGCGTCCGGGGTATCCGGCGACGCTTCGATCAGGCCGACGTGGTTGAAGTCCCAGGCTACCGAACCCGAAGCACCCAACTGACCCTTGCGGAACGCCACGCGGATTTCCGCCACGGTGCGGTTGATGTTGTCGGTTACGCACTCAACGATCAGCGGCACCTGGTGCGGGGCGAAACCTTCGTAGGTCACGCGGTGGTATTGCACAGTTTCACCGAGCAGACCGGCGCCCTTCTTGATCGCGCGTTCCAGGGTTTCCTTGGGCATCGAGGCCTTCTTGGCCTGCTCCACCACCAGACGCAGGTGAGCGTTGGTCGCGGTGTCGGCGCCATTGCGGGCGGCGATGGTGATTTCTTTCACCAGCTTGCCAAAGATCTTGCCCTTGGCATTGGATGCCGCTTCTTTATGTTTGACTTTCCACTGTGCGCCCATGACTCACTCTCTTCTATACATCGCGCCGAAACGTCTACTGGCCGGCGCTTTGGGGGCAGAGTTTATAGGGCAAAAACGCTCTGATCCACCAAAAACCGGCCATACACCTCAGGTTCGCAAGGGTTTGATCGCAAGACCGCGGTCCGGCACGAAATCCCCGACCTGGGCCAGCACGGCCGGCCTGGCGTTCCAGTAGGGCATCAGCACCAGCGAGGAAAAGAGCGCGGCACCGGCAAACACGATAAACACCGTCACCGTATCGAAGTAGCCCGGCAGCAACCCGCCGAGGATCGCCCCCACCGAACCGCAACCGTTCACAAAGCCTGCGGCTGTCGCCCCCGCCTTGGCGGTGCCGAAGTCGATGGCGGCGGTGCTGCTGATCATTGAGTCCGGCCCGTAGAGGGTCAGGCCCATCACAAACAACAACGCCATCACCAGCAGCACGCTGCCGGTGTGCAGCGCGCCCATGAACAGCGCAAGGGCCACGGTCAGGGCCAGTAGGCTGAGCACGCAGGCCGGCATGCGTCGGGCGCCGAAGAGTTTGTCGGACGCCAGCCCGATCAGCACTGGCCCCAGCAAACCGGCCAGTTCGAACGCCGTCGGCACGATGGCCGCGCCGACCTTGCCGACCGAGGGCATTTGCTCATACACGATCACCGGGCCCCACAACAGGATCGCGTAGCGCGCCGGTTTCAACAGGAAATACGCCAGCCCCAGGGTCAAGACGGTGCGGTTACGCAAGATGGCCCGCAGCGGTTCCAGCACGCTGATGCGCTTCTCGGCGGCGGCCTCCTCGGCGCTCAACAGCGGCTCCGGTTCCACGGCCGGCAAGTCCACGTCCTGCGGCGTGTTGCGCTGGAAGAGAAAGAACAGCACCGCCACAAACGCTACCACCGCCGCACTGGAGATAAACGCCGCATGCCAGCTGCCGATCAGGGTGTAGGCCCACCACCCGGCAAAGGGCGACGCCACCAGGCCACCGAAGGCGTAGCACGAACTCCATAACCCCAGCACCCGCCCGCGCTGCTGCGCCGGGAAGAAACTGCCGAGGTTCTTGCACAGTCCAGACCAGCCGGTGGACTGCGCCAAGCCCTGGATCAGCATGCAACTTATAAAGATCGGCAAGGTGGCAAACGTGCCCATCACCAGCGCCGCAGCGGCAGAAATCAGTAACCCGCCGAGCACAACGACACGCGGCCCGAAGCGGTCAGCCAGCATGCCCCAGGTGAACTGTCCGACGGCATAGGCCGCCAGGTAAATGCCATCCAGGTTGGCCATCATCATTTTGTCGAGGGGGAAACTCGGGTCGTCGACGATCCCCAGCTTTGCCACGGAAAACGCCTTGCGAGTGAAATAGAACGCGGCGTACGCCAGCCATGTGATGGCGAAAATCTGCACACGCCAACGCTTGATGCTACCCATAGGGATATTCATGGTGGTTCTGACCTCAGGTGAGTGTGCCGGCAGAATCGAGAAGCAAATGCCTGTTGTTTTTATGGTTAAGCACTGCAATGCCGAGCCGTGGATGGCGCGGTATTGGTCAGATGAGTCCGGTGTCCCAGAGCCCATGACCACCGGAGGTTGTAGGACTCAACCTACAGTGGTTGAGACATATCAAAGCAATGGCTGACTAATAGGTAAAATCGATTTATCGTATTTCAAATATAAGCTCAGCTTGTAAGAGGATTTGCGATGTCGGTGTCCCATGCCCAACTCAAAGCCTTTCATGCCGTGGCCGTACACGGCAGTTTCACCCAGGCCGCCGAACGGTTGTTCCTGACGCAACCGGCGATTTCCGACCAGGTGCGCAAACTCGAAGAGCGCTTCGGCGTGCTGTTATTTCATCGCAACAAGCGCTCAGTGCGCCTGACAGACCTGGGCGAACGCCTGCTGAGCATCACCCAGCGCCTGTTTGTGATCGAGGCCGAAGCCCAGGAACTGTTGCAGGACTCCCGCGCGTTGCTCACCGGCACCCTCACCCTCGCCGTAGATGCCCCCGTGCATGTGCTGCCGCAGATCGCGCGTTTTTGCCAGCTGTACCCGGGAATCAGCGTGAAGATCGAAACCGGCAACACCGACGAATCGCTGTTTCGCCTGTACAACTACCAGGCCGACCTGGCCTTGCTGGGCCGCGACGTCGACGATGAGCGCCTGCTGTCGCTGCCGTTGCCTGACGACCAATTGCTCGCCTTTGTCGCGCGCAACCACCCGTGGGCCGGACGCGAGTCCATCTGCTTGGCTGACCTGGACGACACGCCGCTGGTATTGCGTGAAATCGGCTCGGTCACCCGTCAGACCCTTGAACAGGAAATGAGCCAGGCAGGCTTGCGCATTCGCCCGGCGATCCAGGTGGAAGGCCGTGAGGCCGCGCGTGAAGCGGTGGTGGTGGGCATCGGCGTGGGCGTGGTCTCGGCGGCGGAGTTCGGCGCCGACTCACGGGTGTGCGCCATGCCGATCCGCGATTGCAGCCAGCGCATGAAAGAAACCCTGGTATGCCTCAAGGAACAGAGTTCCCGCCGGGTGGTGGCGACGTTCCTGGAGATCGTGCGCGACAGCCTTCAGCTCGGCGCCAACTCGAAAAACGCCTGAATCAGGCGCAACGAACGGCGCCGCTCCATGCAACCGAGCGTATGCCGGTTGACCAGCCCATCGCCTTGGATCGCCACGCTCTGGACGCGCGGGTCGGGGCTGACTTCCATAGAAGAGACCACGCCCACTCCCAACTCAGCGGCGACGGCTTCGGTCACCGCTTCGCGGCTGTCCAGTTCCAGCAGCACCTTGGGCTGCACATTCGCGGCCATGCAGGCGTCATCGAAGGTACGCCGGGTGATGGAGCTGGGCTCGCGCAGCACCATGATCACGTCGTTGAGTTGCTCAAGGCGAATACCCTCGGGTTGCTGCGCCCACGGATGGCTGGCCGGCACCAATGCGCAAATCCTCGACTCGTTCAACGGTTGCAGGTGCAGGCCATTGCGCGGCTCCACTTCGGTGAGCACCGCCACATCCGCATGTTCGGATAACAGTGCGGCGAGGGTTTCCTGGGCATTGCCCAGGCGCAGGTTGACGGTAATCCCGGGGTAGCGCGCGCGCAGGCTGGCAATCATCGGCATCACCAAGTGCGGGCCGTCCGCCGCGACTTCCAGACGCCCGGTCAGCAGTTGGCGGTTGGCCTCCAGCATCGTCTGGGCCTCGTCCACCAGGCCGAAGATCGCCCGTGTGATCGCCGCCAGCCGTGCGCCCTCTTCAGTCAACTCAACCCGTCGGGCGGTGCGCCGTAGCAACGGGATCTGGTAGTACTCCTCCAGGGCCTTGATATGCCCGGTCACCGCCGGTTGGCTGATGAAAAGCCGCGCGGCAGCACGGGTAAAACTACCCTCGCGGGCCACGGCATCGAATGCGCGCAGTTGGAACAGGTTCATAGTCATCGGCCTCACTGATAGCTCGCATAACAACAAACAATTTGATTGATGACAAGCCAAACTGCAATTTAGGCGCCGTAGCTTCAACCCCCGATGCCTTGCGAGGACTTGAGATGACCACTGCCGCGCCGATCCTGCTGACCCCTGGCCCCCTGACCACATCCAACCGCACCCGTCAGGCCATGATGGTGGACTGGGGTTCATGGGATGACCGTTTCAACCAACTCACTGCCAGCGTCTGCGAGCAATTGCTGGCAATCCTCAATGGTGCTGACAGCCACCACTGTGTGCCCTTGCAAGGCAGCGGCACCTTTGCCGTCGAAGCGGCCATCGGCACCCTGGTCCCACGTAATGGCAAGGTGCTGGTCCTGATCAACGGCGCGTACGGCAAGCGCCTGGCGAAGATCTGTGAAGTGCTGGGCCGCGACTTCAGCACCTTTGAAACCGCTGAAGACGAACCCACCACCGCCGCCGATGTGGACCGTTTGCTCCAGGCCGACACGGGCATCACCCACGTCGCGTTGATCCACTGCGAAACCAGCACCGGCATTCTCAATCCGTTGCCGGAGATCGCCCAGGTCGTTAAGAACCACGGCAAGCGCCTGATCATCGACGCCATGAGTTCCTTCGGCGCCCTGCCAATTGATGCCCGCAATGTGCCGTTCGACGCACTGATCGCCGCCTCGGGCAAGTGCCTCGAAGGCGTGCCCGGCATGGGCTTCGTCTTTGCCGAGAAGCAGGCACTGGCCGCCGCCCAAGGCAACTGCCATTCCCTGGCGATGGACCTGTTCGACCAGCACACCTACATGGCGAAGACCGGCCAGTGGCGCTTCACCCCACCGACCCACGTGGTCGCCGCCCTGCACGAAGCGCTGCTGCAATACCAGGAGGAAGGTGGCCTGCCTGCACGCCATCGACGCTATGCCGAGAACTGCCAGGCGCTTCTGGACGGCATGGCCAGCGTTGGTTTGCGCAGTTTTCTGCCGGCCGCAATCCAGGCACCGATCATCGTCACCTTCCACGCCCCCAAAGACCCGCGCTACCAGTTCAAGGACTTCTACGAGCGGGTCAAGGCCAAGGGTTTCATCTTGTACCCCGGCAAATTGACCCAAGTGGAAACGTTCCGCGTCGGCTGCATCGGCCATGTCGACGCAACCGGCATGCAGGCGGCGATCAAGGCAATCGCCGAGGTGCTGCAAGAAATGGAAGTGTTGGACATCTGATTCTCCCCATAACCCACAGGATCTGAACCATGAACTATCAAAACCCCAACACCCTCCAGGCCGTCATCCTCGACTGGGCCGGCACCGTCGTCGACTTCGGCTCCTTCGCGCCGACTCAGATTTTTGTCGAGGCCTTCGCCGAGTTCGACGTGCAAGTCTCCATCGAAGAAGCCCGTGGCCCGATGGGCATGGGCAAGTGGGACCATATCCGCACCCTTTGCGACCAACCGCAAGTCGCCGAGCGTTATCGCAAGGCGTTCGGCCGCACGCCCACCGACGACGACGTGACCGCCATCTACCAGCGCTTCATGCCGTTGCAGATCGAGAAGATCGCCGAACACTCGGCGCTGATCCCCGGCGCACTCGACACCATCGCTCAACTGCGTGAGCAAGGCATCAAGATTGGCTCCTGCTCCGGCTACCCTAAGCAGGTGATGGACAAGGTTGTCGCCCTGGCCGCCACCAATGGTTACGTCGCCGACCATGTGGTCGCCACCGATGAAGTGCCCAACGGCCGCCCATGGCCGGCCCAGGCCCTGGCCAACGTAATTGCCCTCGGAATTGATGATGTGGCGGCGTGCCTTAAGGTCGACGACACCGTGCCCGGCATACTCGAAGGTCGTCGCGCCGGAATGTGGACCGTGGCCCTGACCTGCTCCGGCAATGCCCTGGGGCTTACCTATGAACAGTTTCAAGCCCTCGATGCCGCCACCCTGGCCAGCGAACGCACACGCATCGAGGCGATGTTCGAAGGCTCACGCCCGCATTACCTGATCGATACCATCACTGACCTGCCGGCGGTGATCGCCGATGTTAACCAGCGTCTGGCGCGCGGTGAAATGCCGCAAAGCCACTGACAAGCGTCAATACAAAGGCATTCGCGCCGGGCAAATCGTTCAAAACAGGCATAAAGTAAAAAGACTCCGTCGCCAAAGAGCGGAGGTTTACCCTGATGAATAAGGAACCGAGCGATGCCGTGGAAAAATTCCGATACGCGCTACAGCACCATGTCGATTGCGCTGCACTGGTTGATGGTGGTGCTGCTGGCGGTGGTCTACGCCTGCATAGAGTTACGCGGCCAGTTCCCCAAAGGCAGCGGCGCCCGCACCTTGATCGTCGAGATGCACTTCATGTTCGGCCTCACCGTGTTTGTATTGGTATGGCTGCGTCTGTTCGCGCGCAGCCTGGGGGTGGCGCCGAAGATCGTCCCCGCCCCGCCGCAATGGCAAAGCCTGCTCGCCACCCTGATGCACGCCGCGCTGTACGCCTTGATGATCGGTATGCCGATTGCTGGTTGGCTGATCGTCAGTGCCGAGGGGCATTCGGTGATGTTCTATGGCATGGAGTTGCCGCCGTTAATTGGCGAGAACAAGCCACTGGCCAAAGAGATTGAAAGCTGGCACGTGTTGTTCGGCCAGATCGGGTATTGGCTGATCGGCCTGCATGCCCTGGCGGGGATCTTTCATCATTATGTGATGCGCGATAACACAGCGTTGCGGATGATGCCGGGTAAGCGCGCTAGGCTGTAAGCCCTCGGCGGCCTTGCAGGCCGCCGGTGTGCACAAAGATCAGGCGAGTACCGGGCGCGATGTGCCCGGCCTCGATCTGCTGCTTCAACGCCAGCAGGGCTTTGCCGGTGTACAGCGGTTCCAGCGGCACGCCGCAGGCCTGCTCCGTGGTTTCAATAAAGTCGAGCAATATCGGGTCGACCTTGGCGAAGCCACCCCGGCAGGCATCCAGCAATGTATAGCCGCCTTGCACCAAGGCACTCACGTTTTGCGCCACACCATGATCGTCCGGCACGGCCATTGCGCCGAACACCGGATGGGCGCCCGCCTCTGCCAGGACCAAACCTGCCAGCGTGGTTCCGGTGCCTGCTGCCAGCCACCAGCCGTCGTAATCGGCCCAACCCAGGTTTCTCAGTTGTTCACCGGCCTGTTCGACCAACACCCCACACCCCACTGCGCCGGCCAATCCGCCGCCGCCTTCAGGCACGGAATACAGATGCGGATAAAGCGCGCGCCAAGGTTCCCAGAAACCCGGCTCATGGCGCGCACGATAGCCGCCATAACCGAGCCAATGCAGCTGCATGCCGAATGCTTTCAAATCCTGGACGGTAGCCGTGTCTTGCGCATGACCGCGCAACAGGCCGACAGTGGGAAAGCCAAAACGCTTGCCCGCCGCCGCCAGTGCGTGCAGATGGTTGGAATAGGCGCCGCCGAGGCTGATAACGCCGCTGGCGCCTGCCTGTCGCGCCTGGGCCAAGTGCTCGGTGAGCTTGAACCACTTGTTGCCACTGATCAGCGGGTCGATGCGGTCCAGGCGCAGCACGGCCAACTCGACGCCGTTGAGCCAATCCAGTGCTAACGGTTCAAGCGGAGCATGGGGAAGCCAATCGAAAGGACCCATCGGGCGGCATCTGAATAAAAAAAGGGGCGGTAGTCTAACACCGCCCCTTTCGTCGTCTTACAGCTGCGCGGCGAGGCGTGAGCCTTGGTTGATGGCGCGCTTGGCATCCAACTCAGCCGCCACATCGGCGCCGCCGATCAGGTGTACGTTCTGGCCCGCTGCGACAAGGCCGTCGTGCAATTCACGCAACGGATCCTGGCCGGCACAGATGACGATATTGTCCACTGCCAACAGCTGCGGCTCGCCCTCGGCGCCGATGCGGATATGCAGGCCGTCATCGTCGATTTTCAGGTACTCAACGCTGTTGAGCATCTGCACCTGCTTGTTCTTCAAGCCGGTACGGTGAATCCAGCCGGTGGTTTTGCCCAGACCGTCGCCGACCTTTGAAGCCTTGCGCTGCAATAGAAACACTTCACGGGCCGGTGGATGGGGTTGAGGCTTGATGCCGGCCACACCGCCACGGGCTTGCAACTGGGTGTCGATGCCCCATTCTTTCCAGAATGCTTCACGGTCCAGGCTGGTAGACACGCCTTGGTGCACGAGGAATTCCGACACGTCGAAACCAATACCGCCAGCGCCAATCACCGCGACGCGCTTGCCCACCGGCTTGCGTTCAAGGATTACGTCCAGGTAGCTCAGCACCTTGGCATTTTCCACGCCCGCAATCGCCGGCGTGCGCGGCGCGATGCCGGTGGCCAGGATGATCTCGTCGTAGCCGCCAGCCGCCAGCTGCGCGACATCCACTCGGGTGTTGAGGCACAGCTCGACGTGGGTGGTTTGCAACTTGCGCTTGAAGTAGCGCAGGGTTTCAAAGAACTCTTCCTTGCCGGGCACACGCTTGGCGATGTTGAACTGGCCGCCGATCTCGCTGGCCGAGTCGAACAGCGTCACGTGGTGACCGCGTTCAGCGGCTACGGTGGCAGCCGCCAGACCCGCAGGGCCGGCGCCGACCACAGCGATTTTTTTGATCTGCTTGACCGGCAGGTAATTCAGTTCGGTCTCGTAGCATGCACGGGGATTGACCAAACAGGTGGTCAGCTTGCCGCCAAAGGTGTGGTCCAGGCAGGCCTGGTTGCAGCCGATGCAGGTGTTGATTTCATCGGCACGCCCGGCGGCGGCCTTGTTGACGAACTCCGGGTCGGCGAGGAACGGTCGCGCCATCGAAACCATGTCCGCATCGCCTTCGGCGAGAATCTGCTCGGCAATTTCCGGTGTATTGATGCGGTTGGTGGTGATCAGCGGGATCTGCACCGCACCGCGCAACTTGGCAGTGACTTTGCTGAACGCGCCGCGTGGCACCTTGGTGGCGATGGTCGGAATACGCGCTTCGTGCCAGCCGATGCCGGTGTTGATGATGGTCGCACCGGCCTGCTCGATGGCCTTGGCCAACTGCACGATTTCTTCCCAAGTGCTGCCGCCTTCCACGAGGTCGAGCATCGACAGGCGGAAGATGATGATGAAGTTCGGCCCCACCGCTTCGCGCACCCGGCGCACGATTTCCACGGCAAGGCGCATGCGATTTTCGTAGCTGCCGCCCCAACGGTCGGTGCGGTGGTTGGTGTGGGCGGCAAGGAACTGGTTAATGAAATAACCTTCGGAGCCCATGATTTCCACGCCGTCGTACTCGGCGACCTGGGCCAGCAGCGAACAGGTGACGAAATCCTGGATCTGCTTTTCGATGCCCTCTTCATCCAATTCCTTGGGCTTGAACGGGTTGATCGGCGCTTGGATAGCGCTTGGTGCGACCTGCTTGGGGCTGTAGGCATAACGGCCGGCGTGGAGGATCTGCATGCAGATCTTGCCGCCCGCTTCATGCACGGCCTTGGTCACGATCTTGTGCTTTTGCGCTTCCTCGTCGGTAGTCAGCTTGGCCGCACCGGCGTACACCCCGCCTTCATCGTTGGGGCCAATGCCACCGGTGACCATCAGGCCCACGCCGCCACGGGCGCGCTCGGCAAAATAAGCCGCCATGCGTTCGAAGCCACCGGGTTTTTCTTCAAGGCCGGTGTGCATCGAACCCATCAGAGTACGGTTGCGCAAGGTCGTAAAACCCAGGTCCAACGGGGCCAGCAGGTGCGGGTAGGCAGCAGCGGTCATGGTACAGCTCCACAACGGATCATCACGGGACGTGGAAGGCTCGAATGGCCTGCCATCGGTTTATGTCCCACAGACTAAGAGGCGATCCCCTACCGCTCAATGACCGAAACTCACAACTTATTGATCCAAACGCACAGCGCCCCTTGGCAAGCCGCCGCATGGGCCCTACCCTAGTCAGCGAACCCTGCACTTGGTCTGTTGTCTGTTCCCCCATGCGTAAACTTCTAGCTTTTACCGTCACCCTGGCCCTGGTTGCCGCCGTCGCCGCGTATCTGGTCTGGACCCAGGAGCGCCCCGTGGCGCATTACCTGTCGGACCTGCGCAGCACCCTCGCCGTCAACGAAGGCCAACCCGCCGATCGAGGTAACCTGCTGGGCATCCAGCCGGAGTTATTCCCCGCCGACTACCAGAGCCTGGAACGCCTGCACCTGAAGCTTGCGGCGTACCTGCAAAACGCACGGGACCAGGGCCTGATCAACGAAAAGACCATTGTGGTACTGCCTGAACACATCGGCACTTGGCTGATGCTCACCGGCGAAAAAAACGAGGTGTACCAAGCGCTACATGTGAAGGACGCGATGCACTGGCTGTCGCTGAGCAATCCCTTGCAATTCTTGCGTGCCTGGATCAGCGCCACGGGCGATGACCGCACCAACGACGCCTACCTGCGCATGAAAGCCCCGGCCATGGCGCGTGACTATCAAGTGCTGTTCGGCGGCCTGGCCAAGGAATTCGGGGTCACGGTGGTCGCTGGCTCCATTGCCCTGCCCAACCCAAGTGTGAGCCAAGGGCAACTCCAGGTCGGCCATGGCGCGCTGTTTAACGCCAGCGTGGTATTTGCGGCAGACGGCTTGCCCGTCGGCAATCTGCAACGCCAGCTCTACCCGATCTACGATGAGCGCGGTTTTATCGAGCCTGGAGACGAAAATATCGTCAGCGTGGTCGACACCCCGGCCGGCCGCCTTGGCGTGCTAGTGGGCAGTGACAGCTGGTACCCGGACAACTACCGCAAGCTCAACGAACAGGGCGCGCAACTGATTGCAGTGCCGGCCTTTGTGCTTGGCCGCGAGACCTGGGATCGACCATGGCGCGGTTTCAAAAGCGTCTCCACTCCACAGGAAATCAGCCTCAAGCCCGAAGAGCTCAGTGAGGGCGAAGCGTGGCGCCGCTTGACCTTGATCAGCCAACAACCGATCAGCCAGGCCAGCGCCGGCATGAGCGTATTTCTGCGCGGGCAGTTCTGGGATTTGGGCACTGCCGGGCAGAGTTTCCTGAGTCACAACGGGCAGATCAACGCCGACAGCGACGCCCGTGGCGCGCGCCTGCTGAATATCTGGCTGTAACGCGGTGAAGCCGGTGCGCCTCGGGGATTTGTCGGTGGGCTTCGTGCACACCCTGGCCGACGCGATCCACAGCCACGGCCTGGACCCGCAACCGCTCTTGCTGCAATACGGCCTAGACCCGGCGCGCCTCGCCGAAGCTGGCGCGCGCTTGTCGATCCCGCGCTATATGCGCCTGGGCCATGCGGCCATTCAACTGACCGGCGACCCCGGCCTGGGCTTGCGCATGGGGCAACTCAGCCGCTTGAGCCAAGCGGGACTGGCTGGTGTCACCGCCGCACAGGCGCCTAACGTACGCGAAGCCGCTCGCACCCTGACGCGCTTTGAGCCGCTGTATGGTGCCAACTATCGCGGGCAATCGAGTTTTCATGAGGATGCCGAAGGCGCCTGGCTGCGTTTCTATTCCATCAGCCCCTACAACGCCTACAACCGTTTTGTGGTGGACTCGATCATTTCCAGCTGGTTGCATCAGCTCGCCAACCTGGCTCAACAACCGTTGCTGGCGCAACGAATCGACATCGAGTTCGATGCCCCCGAGTACAGCGAGCAGTACAGCCTATTGGGCGCCAACCAGGTCCACTTCGGTGCCGAGGCCAACCAGTTGCGCCTGAGCCAATCCACCCTGGCAATGCGTAACCCGCAGCATTGCCCAAGTACCTGGCAGCTCTTGCTGCAATTGTGTGAAAGGGAGTTGGAGCAGTTGACCCGCACCCGCAGCTTGCGCGAGCGCATTACCCGGTTGCTCGGGCCGATGCTCAATGGCGGCCGGGAACCCGACCTGGAAGAAGTGGCGGCACGCTTGAAGCTGCCGACCTGGACATTGCGCCGTAAACTGGCCGAAGAAGGCACTCAATTCCGCGCGATTCTCAACGATACCCGCCGCGACCTGGCCATGACCTACATTCGCGATACGGAACTGGCGTTCGGCGAGATCGCCTACTTGCTCGGCTTTGCCTCAGCCCAAGCCTTTCAACGGGCATTCAAGCGATGGAACAACCAGACCCCAGGGGAATTTCGCCGCAGTCAGCGGCATTCCGCCTGAAGTCGGTCTTACAGCTCGGTGGCGTCGTCGGCCGGATCCAGCGGATCGAATTCAAAGGCCTGGTACTCCAGCAGTTCTTCCTGGTAATCGTCCATCATGGACTCCTTCTTGACGTTAAAAGTGGCTGCAGATAAATGACCTGCATCACCAGCCTAAAGTGCCGTCATGACGAAAAAATGTCTGCGCCATGACGTTCCTGCACTTCAAGATTAAACGTAGCAGCGTTATGCGGATTTAGCGCCAGGGCTTTGAAGCGCGATTGCAATCAGCTACGCACTCAAACAAATGGACGGCAATGCATTCCATTGTGGGAGGGGGCTTGCACCCTTGCACATGAGATCTGCATCAGCTTTCAGCTTTGCGTCGGCCACGGGTTTGAGCACCCGCCTCCACCGCCATCCCGGCGGTACGCTCCAACGCCTCGGCAAACGCCCGGCGCTGCTCCGGTTCGATCTGCGACAGGAACAACTCGTCCACCGTACTTTCGTAGATCTTCCACATTTTTTTACGCAACGCCCGGCCGGTATCGGTGATCGACGCAAATGCCGCGCGGCCATCGCCGTCGGAGCGTGAACGCAGCACCAGGCCCTCCTTTTCCAGGCGGTCTACCAGGCGCGTGAGGTTATAGCGCTCAATGGCCAATACATCGGCCAACTCGTGCATGCGGCGGGTGCCTTCGGGGCCGCTTTCTAGACCCCACAGTGCGTCGTACCAGGCGTAAGGGGGCAAGTCGGCGGCCGCCAGGCGGCGCTCGATTTCACGGATGACCGTCCTGTGGGCCCTGACAAAACGGAACCATACATCGGGCTCTTTCGACGACATGCAACACCATCCGGTGGATTTCAAGAAGGTTGCAATAGTAGCTCATCCCGCGCTAGATTCGGCCATGTAGTTGCAATTGCAACAACATTGACGACGCTCCCACAAGGAGCCCGCCACTTGAAATCCGCCGACCCTGGAGCCTCACATGACCCCGAACAACGCAGTCAGACGCGACGTCGATCCACAGGAAACCCGCGAGTGGCTGGAGTCCATCGAATCGGTGCTGTCCACCGAAGGCCGCCCGCGCGCCCATTACCTGATCGATCAGTTGCTGGATTTCGACGTGGCGCGGCATGGCGACTTCTATGGGCGGGTGACCACGCCTTACGTCAACACGATCCCGGTGGATCGCCAGTTGCCCTACCCCGGCAACCTGGCCATCGAACGCCGCACCAATGCGTTTATCCGCTGGAACGCCATGGCCATGGTATTGCGTGCAGGCAAACACTCCGGTGTGGGTGGGCATATCGCCACTTATGCGTCAGCCGCTGTGCTTTACGACGTCGGCTTCGACCACTTCTTCCGTGGCCGCACCGACCGCTTCGACGGCGACCTGGTGTACATCCAGGGGCATTCCTCGCCTGGCATTTACGGCCGCGCCTACCTCGAAGGCCGCATCAGCGAAGCACAACTGGATAACTTCCGCCGTGAAGCCGGTGGTGAGGGCATTTCGTCCTACCCCCACCCACGACTAATGCCGGACTTCTGGCAATTTCCTACGGTGTCCATGGGACTGGGGCCGATCACGGCGGCCTATCAGGCGCGTTTTATGCGCTACCTGGAGTTTCGTGACCTCAAGCAACACCAGGGCCGTAAGGTCTGGGCATTCCTGGGTGATGGCGAAATGGACCAGCCGGAATCCCTGGCCGCCATTTCCCTGGCCGGACGCGAGAAACTCGACAACCTGATCTTCGTGGTCAACTGCAACCTGCAACGCCTGGACGGCCCGGTACGCGGCAACGCCAAGGTGATCCAGGAATTCGAAAGCCTGTACCGCGCCGCCGGCTGGAATGTGATCAAAGTGATCTGGGGCGGTGGTTGGGATGCACTGCTGGAAAAAGACACAAGCGGCCTGCTGCGCCAACGCATGATGGAATGCGTGGACGGTGACTATCAGAACTACAAATCCCAGAACGGCGCCTATGTGCGCGAACACTTCTTCGGCAAATACCCGGAGTTGCTGGCACTGGTTGCGGACCTGTCCGACGACGACATCTGGAAACTCTCACGGGGAGGCCATGACCCGGACAAGGTCTACAACGCCTATGCCGCCGCCGTGCGTCACAGTGGCCAACCGACGGTGATCCTGGCAAAAACCGTCAAGGGCTTTGGTATGGGCGAAGCCGGCGAAGGCCAGAACATTAACCACCAACTGAAAAAGATGGGTGCCGACGCCGTCAAGGCCTTCCGCGACCGCTTCGGCCTGGAGGTGCCCGATGAGCAACTTGCTGAAATTCCTTACCTCAAGCCCATAGCCGATAGCGAAGAAGCCCGTTACTTCGCCGCACGTCGCCAGGCCATGGGCGGCTATGTGCCCGCGCGCCACACTGCGGTCGAATCGCTGCAGATCCCCGAACTGAGCGCCTTCGCGACTCAGCTCAAGGACACTGGCGAGCGCGCGATTTCCACCACCATGGCCTTCGTGCGCATCCTCGGCACCCTGCTGAAAGACCCGCACCTGGGCAAGCTGATCGTGCCCATCGTGCCGGACGAATCACGCACCTTCGGCATGGAGAGCCTGTTCCGTCAGATCGGCATCCACTCCGCCGTCGGCCAACTCTACACCCCACAGGACTCCGGGCAACTGAGCTACTACAAGGAGAGCAAGGACGGACAGATCATGCAGGAAGGCCTGAATGAGTCAGGCGCCATTTCCTCATGGATCGCGGCGAGTACGTCCTACAGCAACCACGGCCTGATGACCGTGCCGTTCTATATCTTCTATTCGATGTTCGGTTTCCAGCGCGTCGGCGACCTGGCTTGGGCGGCGGGCGATGCGCGCGCGCGTGGTTTCTTGCTGGGCGCCACGGCCGGGCGTACCACGCTGATGGGCGAAGGCTTGCAGCATGACGATGGTCATAGCCATATCCTCTCGTCGGTGATTCCGTGCTGCATCTCTTATGACCCGACCTTTGCCTACGAACTGGCGGTGATTATTCGCGAGGGCATGCGGCGCATGTACGTTGAGCAAGAGGACATTTACTACTACATCACCCTGCTCAACGAAAACTACCCGCACCCGGCGATGCCCGAAGGCGTGGAAGGCGGCATTCTCAAAGGTATGTACAGGCTCAGCGCCAACCCTGAGGCGCAAGTGCAACTGATGGGCAGTGGTTCGATCCTGCGAGAAGTGATCGCCGCCGCTGAACTGCTGGCCACCGACTTCGGTGTGCACGGCAACGTGTGGAGCGTGACCAGCCTCACCGAGTTGCGCCGTGACGGGCATGCGGTCGAACGCTGGAACCTGCTGCACCCGGAAAGCGAGCCTCGCGCGAGTTATGCAGAGCAATGCCTGGCCGGGCACACGGGGCCAGTGGTGGTGGCGACGGACTACGTGAAACTGTTCGCCGATCAGCTTCGTCCGTTCGTGCCGGGCCGTCGCTTTGTCGCGCTGGGCACTGATGGCTTCGGGCAATCAGACACCCGGGAAGCCTTGCGTGAGTTCTTTGAGGTGGATCGCCACTTCATCGCCCTGGCCGCCCTGAAGGCGCTGGCGGATGACGGCATGATCGGTCGCGACAAGGTCAGTGAAGCGATCAAACGCTACGGGATCAACGTCGACAAGGTGAATCCCGTAGCGGTCTGAACTACTGCGCAGGCGTTGGCAGGGGCGGAATCGCTTCTGTAGGCGCAGGCAGGTCCGGCGTGGTCGTAGCGGGTGCGGGCTCGGCCTGCGGGGCAATCGGTGCAGCTTCAGGCGCAGGCACAACCGGCTCCGCAGCAGCTGGTACGGCAGGCTCTTCCTTCGGCGCCTCGACTTTCTCCGCAGCGGGTGCGGCCTTCGGCTCCGGCACACCGAGGTCCGCCTTTGGCTGCTCGGGGATATGCTCAGCCTTCTTCACTTCCTGGGGCAGGAAGACGTCCACCAACGCAAAGTAGCGATCGTAGAACTTCGGCGCGGACACCGTTTCACTCGCCACCTTCACCATCGAGTCATCGGTGGAGCCAATCGGCATCGACACCGACCCCAGCACGCCTACACCGAGGCTCGCGGAGTTGTTGACCTTCTTCAGCGCATAGCGATCCTGAAGGGCGTTGGCAAACATCGTCGAGTGCTTTTTACCTTTGCCGTCATCGGCACACACCACGTTGAAGCTGATCTGCAGGTGAGTTTCGCCGGTCTGCTGGAAACTCTTGTTACCCACGACCAGTTTCGGGTCGCTGCTGGTGATGATGTAGCCCTGGCTCAGCAAGGCACGCCGCGCGGCCTCGCACGCTGCTACATCGCTAACGGGGTAATCCCGGGAAAACGTACCGGAGTCGTCGAAGTTCTCATGTTCATAAATAGCGGTCTTGGGTGACGAGCAGCCCGCGGCGCCCGCCAGCACCAGCGCCAGCCCGAGGCTACGCAAGTGGAATGATGTCGACATTGAAGATCCTGAGGAAAACGGTCTGGGCGGTATTGTGCAACAGAACGAGGCCTTGGCGCGCGCATTCCTGTCGGTAAAACGTCACAGGGTTACGCACCGGGGCCTGCAGGGAAAAGCCCGGCGCACATATGGTCAATAAACACGCGTACCTTGGTCGAAGTATGGCGACCGGGCCACAACATCCAGAAACTGCCCCGGTGTTCCAGGTAATCATCCAACACCCGTTGCAAGCGCCCCTCGCCCACGGCCTGGTTGACCATGTAGTCCGGCAGGCAGGCAATGCCCAAACCCTCGAGCACCACGTGGTTCAGAGACTCAATGGTGGTACTGACCAACGGCGTACGTAACAGCGGTTCCGCAGCACCCGGGGCAAGACGCAACGGCCAGGGCTCGAGCTTGCCCGTGGCGCAGAACTTGTGGCGAAGGCAGGCGTGGCCATTCAGGTCCTGTGGTTGCTGCGGGGTGCCGTGTTGGGCGAAGTATCCCGGTGTGGCGACGAGCACCAACTGGTAGTGACCCAGGTGGCGCGCTATCAACCGCGAATCTTCCGGCTTGCCCGTGCGAATCACCGCATCGAAACCTTCCTCGATCACGTCCACCATACGGTCAGAGAAATCCACATCCAACTCGATATCCGGATAGACGCGCATAAAGTCACTGAGTACTGGCATCAACAAGTCCCGCACCTGCGGCACACTGATGCGCAGCTTGCCCCGTGGGGTTGCACCGGCGTCTGTCAGTTCCTGCTCGGCTGCTTCCACCTCAGCGAGAATCCGCCGCGACCGTTCAAGGAACAGCGAGCCTTCACTGGTCAAGGTGATACTGCGCGTGCTGCGGTGAAACAGCCGCACGCCCAGGCGCTCTTCCATCCGCGCAATGCTTTTGCCTACAGCCGACGACGACACCCCCAGCACACGGCCGGCGGCGGTGAAGCTGAGCGTCTGCGCCACCTGCACGAACACCGAAAGGCTGCCCAAGCTGTCCATGATCCCGCCTTCAGCGATTGCGGACACTTGCGTCCGATAAGTTCGGAACCTTAGCCTGTTTTTCCGTCAACCACAGCCCCCTACTCTGCCTGCTTGCCCTTTTACCTGGATAAAACGTCATGAGCAGCAGCCCTTCACTCACCGCATCAGCCCAGCGGGATTCATTACCGCTGGGCGGTCTACTGGCCCTGGCCAGCGCTGGCTTTATCACCATCCTCACCGAAGCCATGCCCGCCGGATTACTACCCCAGATAGGCGAAGGCCTAGGCGTGTCGCCCGCCCTGGTCGGTCAACTGGTCACGGTCTATGCCCTTGGCTCGTTGCTGGCGGCCATCCCCCTGACGCTGCTGACCCGCGGCTTGCGCAGACGACCGTTACTGCTGATGGCCATCGGCGGCTTTGCCTTGGTCAACAGCATAACCGCGCTGTCCAGCCACTACGGGCTGACCCTCGTGGCGCGCTTTTTTGCCGGGGTCTTCGCCGGGCTGCTTTGGGCGTTGCTAGCGGGTTATGCGAGCCGAATGGTGGCGCCACACCTGCAAGGTCGCGCCATTGCCGTGGCCATGCTGGGTGCACCGCTGGCGCTGTCACTGGGTGTGCCTGCGGGCACCTTCCTCGGCACCGCCGTTGGCTGGCGCCTGAGTTTTGCAATCATGACCGGGCTGACCTTGGTGTTACTGGCCTGGGCACGCTGGCAACTGCCGGATTTTGCCGGCGAACGGGCGGATAAACGCTTGGGGCTGCGCCAGGTGCTGAACCTGCCAGGAATTCGTCCGGTGCTGTGGGTAACGTTTACCTACGTGCTGGCCCACAACATTCTCTACACCTACATCGCCCCGTTGCTGGTGCCCGCCGGGATCGATGCGGATGTTGACCGAGTGCTGCTGGTGTTTGGCCTCTCGGCGGTGCTTAGCATCTGGTTGGCAGGTGTGTTGATTGACCGGTGGCTGCGCGCCTTACTATTAATCAGTTGTGCGCTGTTTGGCCTGATCGCCCTGGCGCTGGCGTTCTGGATCAATGTGCCGGCAGTCATCTATACCGCCGTGGCGTTATGGGGCCTGGCGTTCGGCGGCCTGCCGGCGCTGTTGCAAACCGCACTGGCCCAATCGGCGGGCGAGTCGGCGGATGCCGCACAATCAATGCTGGTGACCGTGTGGAACTTGGGGATAGCCGGTGGCGGGCTGGCGGGTGGCGTGTTGCTTCAGGGCTGGGGCGTCGCGGGCTTTCCATGGGCCGTTATGCTACTGATGCTACTGGCCTGGGCCGGCGCATCACAGACGGCGCCCCAACAGTTGGCCCGGCCAGCCCGCCAAGTCGAATGTTGAAATGCGCTCGTAGCCACAGGACACATAAAAACGCACCAGATCCCCTGTCCCGCCGCCGTAGCAGTCCACACGCAAACGCGTGACGCCTACTGCCCGGGCCTGGTCATCGGCAAAGGCCATCATGCGCCGCCCAAGGCCGCGAACACGCGGGTCACGCGCGGCAATCAACAGGCGCACATACACCTCGGGCTCAGTCGCCAACGGTACATAAGGCATGGGATCGCCCAAAACCAGCGCTCCACGGATACGCCCTGCGGGATCCTCTACCACCCACGCCCCGGGCAACGCGCAGGCTTCAGCCACTTGCGCGATCCGCCGGGGCAACGCCGACCAGGGCTCGGTGCCCCACTGATGGGTATTGCCTATGCCAACGAACCATACAATCACCTCGTCGAACACCTGGAGCACGGCAGAAACATCCGCCACACGGGCGCGGCGGATCAGCAAGCCGTCCATTCCTTGAATCAACATGCATGGAACTCCTGGGTCGACGATACCTAGCACCCAGTCTAGCGCACATAAAAAAGCCCCCGGTCTTTTCAGGCCGGGGGCTTCTTGTTCAAACCAACATCAGTACTTCTTGATATCAGCCTTGGTTTCCAACTGCTTGCGGTACGCTGCGAAGTCCTGCTGGCCGACACGGGAAGCGAGGAAGCGGCGGTATTGGGCCTTTTCTTCTTCCGATGGGGCTGCAGCTTCATTCACGCCGTTCAAGCGCACGATCGCCAGGCTACCGTCAGCCAGGGTCACGGTGGTGAAGGTCGGCTTGTCCTTGACCGCAGGCTTAGGCATGCGGAACAGGGCTTGCAATACGGCTGGGTCGATCGCTTCCTGGCTACGGGTAGCCGCTTCAGTGACTTTCCACGCCTGACCATCGACCGGCTGGTTCAGCGGTGTCTTGCCATCACGCAGGCTGGCGATCAGCTCGTCAGCGCGAGTCTTGGCAGCCGCGCTGGCGCGCTCCTTGGCCATCTGCGTGCGGATTGCCGCAGCAACGCTTTCCAGCGGCAGTTGCGCAGGTTTGCGGTGCTCTTTGGCACGCAGCACGATGATGGTTTCCGGGTCCAGCTCAATGGCGGTGCTGTTGGCACCTTCATCCAGCACTTCCGGGCTGAACGCAGCGGTGACCACGGCACGGTTGGCCGCGACACCGTCACCACCTTCACGGCCAAACGGTGCGGAGGTGTGCACGGTCAGCTTCAGGTCAGAGGCAGGCTGAGCCAAATCAGAAGCTTCGAATGCCGCATCTTCCAATTGCTTGGTCGCTTCGACAAAACGCTGCTCTACCTGCTGGGCCTTGAGCTCACGGGTCAGTTTGTCTTTCAGGCTGGCGAACGTCGGCACTTGCGGTGCTTCAACGCCCAACAACTTGATCAAGTGCCAACCGAAGGTGCTGCGCACCGGCGTCGAGACCTGGTCCTGTTTCAACGCATACAGGGCCGTTTCGAAGTCCGGATCGTAGACGCCAGGGCCAGCGAAGCCGAGGTCACCGCCGTTGTTGGCAGAGCCAGGATCCTGGGAAAACTCCTTGGCCAGGGCTTCGAACTTCTCACCTTTGGCCAGGCGTGCCTGGATTTCTTCGATCTTAGCCTTGGCTTGCGCGTCGGAAACCTTGTCGTTGACTTCAATCAGGATGTGCGCCGCGCGACGCTGTTCAGCGAGGTTGGCGGTTTCTTTCTGATAGGCCGCCTGCAGCTCATCGTCCTTGACGTTGACCTGGTCGAAGAAAGAAGACTTCTTCAATTCCAGATAGTCGATGACCACCTGGTCCGGGGTCATGAACTCTTTGGCGTGCTGGTCGTAGTAAGCCTTGACCTCTTCGTCGGTGAGCTTCACCGCCGCAGGGTTGGCCTTGATGTTGACGGTGGCGAAATCGCGAGTCTGTTTTTCCAGACGGGCAAATGCGAGCACTTCGGCATCGGTGACAAAGCCGCTACCGGCAATGCCTGCGCGAACCTGACCGATTAGCATTTCCTGGGTCATCATCTGACGGAACTGCAGACGGCTGTAGCCCAACTGACGGATCACCTGATCAAAGCGTTCGGCGTTGAACTTGCCGTCAACCTGGAATTCCGGCGTTTGCAGGATCACCTGGTCCAATGCAGCTTCAGAGAATCCGAACTTGGAATCGGCAGCACCTTGCAGCAGCAGCTTGCGGTCGATCAGGCCTTTGAGAGCCGCCTCGCGCAGCAGTTTTTCGTCGAGGAGCGAAGCGTCGAAATCCTTGCCCAACTGTTGCATCAGCTGTCGACGTTGCATGTCGACGGCCTGGCTCAGCTCGGTCTGGGTGATTTCTTCACCGTTGACCTTGGCCACGTCCTGCTTGTTAGTACCCGAAGCCTGGAAAATGGCTTCGATACCGGTGAACGCCATCAATGCGACGATGATCCCGATAATGGTCTTGGCAATCCAGCCTTGTGAATTGTCCCTGATATTTTGCAGCATGCGTCCCCCAGAAACGGTTGAACTTCAAAAATTGGCAACCGTGGAGCGTGGGTAGAATCCGGATAGAAGAAAGGCGCATCCGAGGATGCGCCTTCTCGTAACTGGCGGAGCGGACGGGGGGGTGAACTTGCACCCCCGGCGTGGCGACCCAATGGATACGTGGGTCAGCTACCGCTCCGCTGCCAGGCCAGACCTGCGTCCGACCCGTGTAGCAAAGGCTTGAACGAAGCTTAGTTAACGGCTTCTTTCAGGGCTTTACCGGCTTTGAAACCTGGTTTTTTGGCAGCAGCGATTTGCAGTGCTTTGCCAGTCTGTGGGTTGCGGCCAGTGCGAGCTGGGCGGTCAGTCACAGAGAACGTACCGAAGCCTACCAGTACCACGGAGTCGCCGGCCTTCAGAGCGCCAGTGACGGATTCGATTACTGCATCCAGCGCACGGCCAGCAGCAGCTTTCGGGATATCAGCGGATGCAGCAATAGCATCAATCAGTTCCGACTTGTTCACTCTAAGTCCCCTTATATATCTATTGAGTATGATTCTAAGTTTTTTGGTAAACAGCAAAAACCAGTGCTGAATGGCCTACAGACACTTAAGAGCCGCTTTATAACAAGGGCTCTAAAAAGCTGTCAAGGAAGCCTCCAGGCTTATTCACATTAATGCGTGCTAATTCTTTCCTTGGAATCAGACTCTCGTTTTTCATCCTTGGCAACTATCTCCGGAGCCACATCCGGCAAGGGCTCTGGCGCGTATTGCAGCGCAATTTGCAGGACCTCGTCAATCCATTTAACCGGTTTAATCTGAAGATCCTGCTTGATGTTGTCAGGAATTTCCTTCAAGTCGCGAACATTCTCTTCAGGGATGATCACTGTTTTGATACCACCCCGGTGTGCTGCAAGCAATTTCTCTTTCAGACCACCGATGGCCAATACCTGACCACGCAGGGTGATTTCCCCAGTCATGGCAACGTCGGCACGCACCGGGATGCCGGTCAATGCAGACACCAAGGCCGTGCACATGCCTACGCCAGCGCTAGGGCCATCTTTAGGCGTAGCACCTTCCGGCATATGGATGTGAGTGTCATGCTTCTCGTGGAAGTCCAGGGGGATCCCCAGGCTTCTGGCGCGACTGCGCACCACGGTCTGCGCGGCAGTGATGGATTCAACCATCACGTCACCCAGGGAACCGGTCTTGATCAGCTGGCCTTTGCCTGGAATCACAGCAGCCTCGATGGTCAGCAATTCCCCGCCAACCTGGGTCCACGCCAAGCCAGTCACCTGACCGACTTGATCCTGCTGCTCGGCCAGGCCGTAGCGGAATTTCTTCACACCCAGGAAGTGCTCCAAGGAGTCGGCCACCACCTTCACGGAGAAGCGTTTTTCCAGCGCATGCTCTTTGACTGCCTTGCGGCAAATCTTCGCGATCTGGCGTTCAAGGCCCCGCACACCGGCCTCGCGGGTGTAGTAACGCACGATGTCGCGGATCGCTTCGATGTCAAATTCGATCTCGCCCTTCTTCAGGCCATTCGCCGAAATTTGCTTGGGCGCGAGGTACTTGACCGCAATGTTGATCTTCTCGTCCTCGGTGTAACCCGGTAGACGAATCACCTCCATCCGATCCAGCAAGGCCGGCGGGATGTTCATGGAGTTGGAAGTGCAGAGGAACATTACGTCAGACAAGTCGTAGTCGACTTCCAGGTAATGGTCGTTGAAATTATGGTTTTGCTCAGGATCGAGCACTTCCAGCAACGCCGATGCCGGGTCGCCACGCATGTCGCTTCCCATTTTGTCGATTTCATCAAGCAGGAACAGCGGGTTGCGCACACCCACCTTTGTCATTTTTTGAATCAATCTTCCTGGCATCGAACCGATGTAAGTTCGGCGATGACCACGAATTTCCGCCTCATCACGCACACCGCCGAGCGCCATGCGCACGAATTTGCGATTAGTCGCACTGGCAATCGATTCGGCGAGAGAGGTTTTACCAACACCTGGAGGTCCGACCAGGCACAACACCGGACCACGAATTTTCTTCACGCGCTTTTGCACGGCGAGGTATTCGAGAATCCGCTCTTTGACTTCTTCGAGGCCATAGTGATCGGCGTCGAGAATTTCCTCGGCACGTGTCAGGTCCAAACGCACTTTGGTCTGGGCCTTCCACGGCACCTGCACCAGCCAGTCGATGTACGAGCGCACTACGGTCGCTTCAGCGGACATCGGCGACATCTGCTTGAGCTTGTTCAGCTCGGCATTAGCTTTGGTAAGAGCGTCTTTCGGCAGGCCTGCGGCATCAATGCGCTTTTTCAGCTCTTCGATTTCGTTGTGGCCCTCCTCGCTGTCGCCAAGCTCTTTCTGAATGGCCTTCATCTGCTCATTCAGGTAGTACTCGCGCTGGCTGCGCTCCATTTGTTTCTTCACGCGACCACGAATGCGCTTCTCAACCTGCAACAGGTCGATTTCGGCATCCAGCAACGCTAGGACATGTTCAACACGGGCCGACAGGTCGATGATTTCGAGGATGTCTTGCTTCTGCTCGATCTTCAGCGCCATGTGTGCGGCCATGGTGTCGACCAGACGGCTTGGCTCATCAATGCTATTGAGGGAAGACAGGACCTCAGCCGGGACTTTTTTGCCCAACTGCACATACTGCTCGAACTGCGAGAGCAGGCTGCGTACAAAAACTTCGGATTCGCGCTCAGGGGCTTCGACTTCGTCGATCAGCGCCACTTCGGCGCGCAGATGACCATCCACCTCCATGAAACGCTCTACAGCACCTCGTTGCTCGCCTTCTACCAGCACCTTGACGGTGCCATCAGGCAGTTTGAGCAGTTGCAGGACAGTAGCAATTGTACCGACGCGATACAGGGCGTCTTCGCCTGGATCATCATCGGCAGGATTTCTCTGGGCCAACAGCAGGATCTGCTTGTCGCCCGTCATCGCTGCCTCAAGGGCTTCGATAGACTTCTCGCGCCCCACGAACAGCGGGATAACCATGTGCGGATAAACGACGACATCACGCAACGGCAGGAGAGGCAATTCAATGGTTGTCTTCATGATTTCGCCTCTATGACAGTTGAAAAATAAGCTTGAAACCAAGATGGGGGCTGCATGCAAAAAAAACAAGCTTATTGCCAGCAGTTAAACGCAGTAAACGCTTCAAGATAAAAGTCGCACAAAAAACAAAGGGGCCCTAGGGGCCCCTTGTTTGTACCGAAACTGCGAAACGCTTACGCGTCTGGCGCAGCTTTGGCAGTCGGCTCACTGTTCTCGTAGATATACAGCGGCTTGGACTTACCTTCTATAACGCTTTCGTCGATCACCACTTTACTCACCTCAGACTGCGAGGGGATTTCGTACATGGTGTCGAGCAATACACCTTCAAGGATAGAACGCAGACCACGTGCACCGGTCTTGCGCTCCAGCGCCCGCTTGGCTACCGACTTGAGGGCATCAGTACGGAACTCAAGGTCCACACCTTCCATCTCAAACAGCTTGGCGTACTGCTTGGTCAGGGCATTTTTCGGCTCGGTGAGGATCTGAATCAGAGCAGCCTCATCCAACTCGTCCAATGTGGCCAGGACCGGCAAACGGCCAACGAATTCCGGGATCAGACCGAACTTGACCAGATCGTCAGGCTCAACCTCACGCAGGGACTCGCCCACCTTCTTGCCTTCTTCCTTGCTGCGCACTTCTGCACTGAAACCGATACCGCCCCGGGTGGAACGCTGCTGAATAACTTTTTCCAGCCCAGAGAACGCACCGCCACAGATGAACAGGATGTTACGCGTATCAACCTGAAGGAATTCCTGCTGCGGGTGCTTGCGGCCGCCTTGTGGCGGTACGGAAGCAACCGTGCCTTCAATCAGCTTCAACAGAGCCTGCTGCACGCCCTCACCAGAAACGTCCCGGGTGATCGACGGGTTGTCAGACTTGCGCGAGATCTTGTCGATTTCGTCGATATAGACAATACCCATCTGGGCCTTCTCTACGTCGTAATCGCACTTCTGCAGCAGTTTCTGAATGATGTTCTCGACGTCCTCACCCACGTAGCCAGCCTCAGTGAGGGTGGTAGCGTCGGCGATGGTGAACGGAACATTCAGCAGACGAGCGAGGGTTTCTGCAAGCAGGGTTTTACCCGAGCCTGTAGGACCGATCAGCAAGATGTTGCTCTTGCCGAGTTCGACTTCGTCGCCTTTCTTGTCACGCTGGTTCAGACGCTTGTAGTGGTTGTACACCGCTACGGCCAGAACCTTCTTTGCACGCTCTTGACCAATCACATATTGATCAAGGATGCCGCTGATTTCTTTAGGCGAAGGCAGTTTATGCGCGCTGCTCTCGGCCTGTGCTTCCTGCACCTCCTCGCGGATGATGTCATTGCACAGGTCGACGCACTCGTCGCAGATAAACACCGAGGGGCCGGCAATCAACTTGCGTACTTCATGCTGGCTTTTGCCACAGAAGGAGCAATAGAGCAGCTTGCCGTTGTCCTCGCCGTTGCGGGTGTCAGTCATTCGTTCGATCCAAATCCGATAGGCTTGCAACACAAGATGAAGGCTTATGCGGGCTTTTTCAAGCCCGCCGATGATCGGACACGCCGACCAGCCCTATTTTGAGCGGCTTATATTAAGCGGGGCGCTTTTCGATCACTGCATCGATCAACCCGTATTCACGGGCGGCTTCGGCGCTCATGAAGTTGTCGCGGTTGGTGTCGCGCTCGATTTCTTCCAGCGTGTGCCCGCTGTGCTTGGCCATCAGCGTGTTAAGACGTTCGCGGATGAAGAGGATTTCCTTAGCGTGGATTTCGATGTCCGACGCCTGGCCCTGGAAACCGCCCAGTGGCTGGTGAATCATCACGCGCGAGTTCGGCAGGCAGTAACGCTTGCCCTCGGCACCCGCCGTCAGCAGGAACGCGCCCATGCTGCAGGCCTGGCCAATGCAGGTCGTCGAGACGTTAGGCTTGATGAACTGCATGGTGTCGTAGATCGACATACCTGCCGTCACCGAACCGCCCGGCGAGTTAATGTAGAGATGGATGTCCTTGTCCGGGTTTTCCGCTTCAAGGAACAGCAGCTGCGCACAGATCAGGTTGGCCATGTAGTCCTCTACCGGGCCCACCAGAAAGATCACTCGCTCCTTGAGCAGGCGCGAGTAGATGTCGTAGGCGCGCTCGCCACGAGCAGACTGCTCGACAACCATCGGGACCAAGCCGCCTGCGGCCTGGATATCAGAGTTCTGCTGAATATAGGAATTACGGAACATGCTCTGCAGTTACTCCCAAATAGTCATGTCTTGAAAACGCATAAGCCAGCGCGAGGCTGGCTTATGGTTGAATTTCCAACGAGTTGGACAATCAGTCGGCTTGTGCTGCTTCCGCCGGCTTGACTGCTTCTTCGTAAGAGACCGCTTTATCGGTCACCTTAGCCTTCTGCAGAACAGTATCCACAACTTGTTCTTCCAGCACAACCGAACGCACTTCGTTCAGTTGCTGGTCGTTCTTGTAGTACCAAGCCACAACCTGCTCAGGCTCCTGGTAGGCCGAAGCCATTTCCTGGATCATTTCGCGAACGCGATCTTCATCAGGCTTGAGGTCGAACTGCTTGACCACTTCAGCCACGACCAAACCCAGCACAACGCGACGCTTGGCTTGCTCTTCGAACAGCTCGGCAGGCAGTTGGTCAGGCTTGATATTGCCACCAAACTGCTGAACCGCTTGAACGCGCAGGCGATCCACTTCATTGGACAGCAAAGCCTTAGGCACTTCGATCGGGTTGGCAGCCAGCAGACCGTCCATGACCTGATTCTTAACCTTGGACTTGATGGCCTGGCGCAGCTCGCGCTCCATGTTCTTGCGAACTTCGGTGCGGAAGCCTTCGATGCCGGTTTCCTTGATACCAAACTGATTGAAGAACTCTTCGTTCAGCTCTGGCAGCTTAGGCTCGGAAACGCTGTTGACGGTCACGGTGAACTCGGCAGCTTTGCCAGCCAAGTCCAGATTTTGGTAGTCAGCAGGGAAAGTCAGGTTCAGAACACGCTCTTCGCCGGCTTTGGCGCCAACCAGGCCGTCTTCGAAACCAGGAATCATGCGGTTGGAGCCCAGTACCAATTGGGTACCCTTGGCAGAGCCACCAGCGAACACTTCGCCGTCAACCTTGCCAACGAAATCGATGTTCAGCTGATCTTCGTTCTGGGCGGCACGATCGGCCACTTCGAAACGAGTGTTCTGCTTGCGCAGGATTTCCAGCATGTTGTCCAGGTCGGAATCAGCGACGTCAGCGCTCAGGCGCTCGATTTCGATACCGTCGAAACCAGCGACCTCGAACTCTGGGAACACTTCAAATACGGCAACATATTCCAGGTCCTTGCCAGCTTCCAGGGACTTAGGCTCGATCGAAGGCGAGCCAGCTGGGTTCAGCTTTTGCTCAACAACGGCTTCGTAGAAGGAAGCCTGGATCACGTCACCTACAGCTTCTTGACGCGCATCAGCACCAAAACGGCGCTTGATTTCGCTCATCGGCACTTTGCCTGGACGGAAACCAGCGATCTTGGCCTTTTGGGCAGTCTGCTGCAGACGCTTGTTGACCGCAGTCTCGATACGCTCTGCCGGCACGGTGATGCTCAGGCGGCGCTCAAGAGCAGTAGTATTTTCAACAGAAACTTGCATGAATATTCCTCGTTGCACAGACGTTAGCCGGCCGTTTCCGACCCCAGAATCAAGGGCATGCATTCTAGAGGGTCAAACTCAAGAAGTCACCCTACTGGAAACGGGTAAAAAAACAGCAGGCCATTTGTAGGTTCAAGTGCACGCGTGCACCTCATCCCGTTAGCAAATACAGCTCATCACGCCAGGGCTCTGCGCCAACCCTTCTATATATAGAAGGACCAGGAACGCAGCCCCCGGCAGCCAGCCTTGCGAGCAAGACCGGCGACAGGGAAGCAGCATCGAGAAACACAAATACGATGAAGCGCCCCGCCCTTGAAACTCGAAACGCTTAAACGAAAACGGCACAGCCCTTTTCAGGTACTGCGCCGTTATCGCTATTTAATAGCGGTACTGACCCCTCTATAGACGAGCATCAGTCCTACACGTTCAAAACCGGCAACGATTCTAACGCCAAGGCATTGAGAATGCTTGCTTTTTTGACAACCATAATCTCTAGGCGCGTCGCACTACTCGACCGCAACCGCCCACAGAAACAAGACCTGGCTTTTTCCAGATGCAAAAAAAAGCGCCAGATCATTGATCTGGCGCTTTTTCAAAATATGGGGTGGACGAAGGGGATCGAACCCTCGACAACGGGAGTCACAATCCCGTGCTCTACCAACTGAG
>NZ_JBGQOI010000025.1:0-95165 GCF_052113765.1 Pseudomonas sp. W22_MBD1_FP4
TCATCGTCAAGATTAAATTCCGAAACCCCATTTGCGAAAGCAGATGGGGTTTTGTTTTGGGCGGGCGGAAAGTGCGAGGACGGATCAGGGCGAGCTCTCGAATATCCTCAGGGGCGGCGGGCCTGAACTGGCCTAATGATTTTGAACACTTCAATCGGGCGCTATATTGGTACCCAAGTCTGAGGTGTTTGGATACTTCGCCAAAAAGTGCGCCTTTATCAAGCAGCGCACGGGCGACTACTCGATTCGACGGCTTTGCCTGACGCTGATAGTGCATCCCGGTGGTTATTACAGCGTGGCGGTCTGAGCCGCAATCTATACGCGCCAAAGACGACCAGCGACTGCTGGGTTTGGTCAAGCATTCCTGGCTGGAGAGCGGCGGCGTTTACGGCTATCGCAAAATCCATGACGATCTGCGCTAGGTCTGTGAGGATTGTGGTGGTCATTGTGTGGCTAGGCTGATGCGTCTTTAAGGTATGCGTTCTCAGACAGGTTATCGACGCCGCCCCGGAAAGTGCGGCGGTAAGCCAGCGGTAGCATTACCCAATTTGTTGAAGCGCCAGTTCGATGTCTTGGAATCCAACAGGGTTTGGGTCACTGACATCACCTACATTCGTACGTATGAAACAACGTAAAACGCCGCCATGGTTTCAACAATCAGCTGCCATCGGTAGAGTTTGAAAAGCGTTACGCAATGAGCTTGCAAGGTGTCTAGAGAATCCGGGGCGATTCACACTGATTGAGAAGGCGCGGGATGACCGGCAAATAGTTAGGATTATTTTTGCCGTCCCAGTTCGGACGATCAATCGCATCTTGAGCGTCAAGGATAACAATCAGGATAGGGGCGGATTGGTCCTTCATCTCATCTCCTTTGGGTAGGGCGGCAGGCCGAGTGTGCTGAGACGAGCCTCAACCAACAGTTGATTGCACTCGAAACCTGCCTACAGCTCTTTGCGAAGCCCCCCATAATGAATCTCAAGCTTATGCAAGTTGAGTTCGGCAGACGCTTACCGATACGCGCACTGCCTGATGCGGAACATTTGCCAGGATTCCTACCGGATATTGCCTTCTACCTAAGCTAGAAATCTCTCAATGATCGAGCCTGGGTGTTGCCGACGCCTCGGCGTAGCCCAAATTCGTCCAATCGATAAGGCCGATATCGTAATTCGAGATTCGCGCGTTGGCTTATGCGTGATGGGAGGTGAGCGAGAGTGGGCTTTCGATGTCATCACAAGGCTTCTGGGGCGGGGCGTGAGCGCGCTCAACGATCTTTAAGGCTTGTAACTATCTTGTGGGCTGGTTTTGTCTGTTCTCGCCTTCTGGGCACCTTTGCCGGCCTCTGGCGACGTTACTTCACTTTTCCACAGACGAAAAAAAAGACCTTGAAATTCAAGGTCTTTTTTTAAGATGGTGCCCCGAGGGAGACTCGAACTCCCACTCCTTTCGAAAACGGATTTTGAATCCGCCGCGTCTACCAATTCCGCCATCAGGGCTCAATGGCGGCGAAGTATAGAGATGAGATTACCGTTGGTCAATCACGTTTCATGGTCTATTTTCACTATTTCCGCTAAACTTCCCGGCCCTGCTAGACGAACCCCATCATGCGCGTTTCTGACTTTACTTTTGAACTCCCTGATTCGCTGATCGCACGCCACCCTTTGGCCGAGCGTCGCGCCAGCCGACTGCTTACCCTGGAAGGGGTCAGCGGTGCCCTCGCACACCGTCAATTCACTGATTTGCTTGAGCATTTAAACCCAGGCGACTTAATGGTATTCAACAACACCCGCGTAATTCCTGCGCGGTTGTTTGGCCAAAAAGCCTCCGGCGGCAAGCTGGAAATTCTGGTGGAGCGCGTGCTGGACAGCTATCGCGTGCTAGCCCATGTGCGCTCCAGCAAATCACCGAAGCCGGGTTCGAGCATTCTGATCGAAGGCGGCGGCGAAGCCGAGATGGTGGCGCGCCATGATGCATTGTTCGAGCTCAAGTTCGCCGAAGAGGTTCTGCCTCTGCTGGAGCGCGTCGGCCATATGCCGCTGCCTCCCTATATCGACCGCCCTGATGAAGACTCGGACCGCGAGCGCTATCAGACGGTGTACTCCCAGCGCCTAGGCGCGGTTGCCGCGCCAACGGCCGGACTGCATTTCGACCAGCCGCTGCTGGATGCGATTGCGGCCAAGGGCGTCGAGACGGCCTATGTGACCCTGCACGTGGGGGCCGGCACCTTTCAGCCGGTGCGTGTGGATAACATCGAAGACCACCATATGCACAGCGAGTGGCTGGAAGTCAGCCAGGAAGTTGTCGATGCGGTATCTGCGTGCAAGGCTCGTGGCGGGCGTGTAGTCGCAGTGGGTACCACCAGCGTGCGCTCCTTGGAGAGCGCGGCGCGTGATGGTGTGCTCAAACCGTTCAGTGGCGACACCGATATATTTATCTTCCCAGGCCGGCCGTTCCACGTCGTCGATTGCCTGGTCACCAATTTCCATCTGCCGGAATCCACGCTCTTGATGCTGGTGTCGGCATTTGCCGGTTACCCGGAAACCATGGCGGCTTATCAAGCGGCCATCAATAATGGGTACCGTTTTTTCAGCTACGGTGATGCGATGTTTATCACCCGTAACCCGGCGCCACGCGGCCCAGAGGAAACCTTATGAGTCGTATGTCGTTTGAATTATTGGCCACCGACGGCAAAGCCCGTCGCGGTCGCCTTACTTTCCCTCGCGGTACGGTAGAGACGCCGGCGTTCATGCCGGTTGGCACCTACGGCACCGTAAAGGGCATGCTGCCCCGTGACATCGTCGCCACCGGTGCCGAGATCATTCTTGGTAACACCTTCCACCTGTGGCTGCGTCCGGGCACGGAAGTGATCAAGAAGCACGGCGACCTGCACGATTTCATGAAGTGGCAAGGCCCAATCCTCACCGACTCCGGTGGTTTTCAGGTGTTCAGCCTGGGCGCCATGCGCAAGATCAAGGAAGAGGGCGTAACGTTCGCCTCGCCGGTGGATGGTTCCAAAGTATTCATGGGACCGGAAGAGTCGATGCAGGTACAGCGCGACCTGGGTTCCGACATCGTGATGATTTTCGACGAGTGCACGCCTTACCCGGCCGATGAAGATGTCGCGAGAATCTCCATGGAGTTGTCGCTACGTTGGGCTCAGCGGTCGAAGAACGCCCACGGTGATAACACCGCTGCGCTGTTCGGTATCGTCCAGGGCGGTATGCATGAAAGCTTGCGTAAACGCTCGCTTGAAGGCCTCGACAAAATCGGGTTCGATGGCCTGGCCATCGGCGGTTTGTCGGTAGGCGAACCCAAACACGAGATGATCAAGGTGCTGGACTACTTGCCAGGCCTGATGCCCGCTGACAAACCTCGTTACCTTATGGGCGTTGGCAAACCGGAAGATCTCGTAGAGGGTGTGCGCCGCGGTGTGGACATGTTCGATTGCGTGATGCCAACCCGTAATGCCCGCAATGGGCATCTGTTTATCGATACAGGCGTGCTGAAGATCCGTAACGCGTTCCATCGCCATGATGATTCGCCGCTGGATCCCACCTGTGATTGCTACACCTGCCAGAACTTCTCCCGTGCTTATCTGCACCATCTGGACAAATGCGGGGAAATGCTGGGTAGCATGTTGAATACCATCCACAATTTGCGTCACTACCAAGTCCTGATGGCTGGTTTGCGCGAGGCTATTCAACAGGGTACATTGGCCGCCTTCGTCGATGCCTTCTATGCCAAGCGCGGGCTCCCTGTGCCGCCCTTGGACTGAGTTTTCCGACCCTAAGATTCACTATTTGCAACTGGAGTGCTAAATGAGCTTTTTTATCTCTAACGCCATGGCTGACGCCGCTGCGCCTGCTGCTGCCGGCCCTATGGGCGGTGGTTTCGAGTGGATTTTCCTGGTCGGCTTCTTGGTCATCTTCTACCTCATGATCTGGCGTCCACAGGCCAAGCGTGCCAAAGAGCAGAAAAACCTGCTGGGCAGCCTGCAGAAAGGTGACGAAGTTGTGACCACTGGCGGTATCGCCGGCAAGATCACCAAGGTTTCCGACGCTTTCGTGGTTCTGGAAGTCTCCGACACTGTAGAAATGAAGTTCCAGAAGGGCGCCATCGCCGCCACGCTGCCAAAAGGCACGCTCAAAGCGATCTAAGTAACAACCTTTACCAATCGACGGGGCGCGCAAGGCGCCCCGCGTTATAAGCGGGCGGCGTGATGCTGAACAAATACCCTCTGTGGAAATACGTACTGATCCTGGCGGTGCTGGCGATCGGTTTTATTTATTCCGCTCCCAATCTCTATCCTGATGATCCGGCGATCCAGATCACTGGCGCCAGCACTTCGTTGCAGGTCAATCAGGCTGACCTGGAACGCGCGAGCAAGGCTCTGAACGACGCGGGTATCCAAGTTAAAGCGGCAACATTGGCGGCTGGTGCGAAGGGCGGCTTGTTGCGCCTGACCAAGCAAGAAGACCAATTGCCGGCCAAAGACGTCGTGCGCAAGGCCATGGGTGACGACTACGTCGTTGCGCTGAACCTGGCACAGACCACGCCGCAATGGCTGCGCAGCATTGGCGCGCACCCGATGAAGTTGGGTCTGGACTTGTCCGGCGGTGTGCACTTCCTGCTGGAAGTCGACATGGACAAAGCCCTCGACGCACGCCTGAAAGTCTATGAGGGCGATGTGAAGAGCCTGCTGCGCAAAGAAAAGTTGCGTTATCGCAGCCTGCCGCAGCTCAACGGCGCCATCCAGTTGGGCTTCTCAGACGAAGCTTCCCGCGAACAGGCCCGTGCGCTGATCCGCAAGAACTTCAACGATTTTGACATCGTACCGGCTGACCTGAACGGTCAGGCCGTGCTGCGTCTTGCAATGAGCCCGGCCAAGATCGCCGAAATCCGCGAGTATTCCATCAAGCAGAACTTGACCACGGTACGTAACCGCGTCAACGAGCTGGGCGTGGCCGAGCCGATCGTTCAGCGCCAGGGCGCCAACCGCATTGTGGTTGAGCTGCCAGGCGTGCAGGACACCGCTGAAGCCAAGCGTATCCTGGGTAAAACTGCCAACCTGGAATTCCGTCTCGCAGCTGAGCCAGGCGCTTCCCGCGCGACTTCCGAGGAGTTCGAATTCCGTGAAGGCAATCGTCCGCCGGCGCAAATCGAGCGTGGTTTGATCATCACGGGTGATCAGGTGACCGACGCCAAGGCCGGGTTCGGCGAGCACGGCACACCTGAAGTTAACATTCGCCTGGATGGTCACGGCGGCGAACTGATGAGCCGCGCCACGCGCAGCAACGTCGGTCGCAGCATGGCGGTGATCTTCATTGAGCAGCGTCCTGTTACTACCTACACCAAGCAGATCGTCAACGGCGTCGAGAAAGACGTGCCGGTGCAGACCTTCAAGGAAGAGAAGAAGATCATCAGCCTGGCGACCATCCAGTCGCCGCTGGGTGCTCAGTTCCGTATCACTGGCCTGAACGGCCAGGGTGAATCCTCGGAGCTGGCACTGCTGCTGCGTGCTGGTGGCCTGGCGGCGCCGATGTACTTCGCTGAAGAGCGCACCATCGGCCCAAGCCTGGGTGCAGACAACATCACCAAAGGCGTGGACGCTGCACTGTGGGGCATGTTGTTCGTGTCGCTGTTCATCATCGCCATCTACCGCTTCTTCGGCATCATCGCTACCGTAGCCCTGGCGGGCAACATGGTGATGCTGCTGGCTTTGATGTCGCTGCTGGGCGCTACGCTGACCTTGCCGGGTATCGCCGGTATCGTACTCACCATGGGTATGGCGGTAGATGCCAACGTGCTGATCTTCTCGCGGATACGTGAAGAGATCGCCGCAGGCATGACTGTGCAGCGCGCAATCAACGAAGGCTTCGGCCGGGCATTTACCGCGATTCTCGACTCCAACCTGACCACATTGCTGGTTGGCGGGATTCTCTTTGCCATGGGCACCGGCCCTGTCAAAGGTTTTGCGGTGACCATGTCCCTCGGTATCTTTACCTCGATGTTCACGGCCATCATGGTGACCCGCGCAATGGTCAACCTGATCTTTGGCGGGCGTGACTTCAAGAAGTTGTGGATTTAAGGGGCTGCCATGTTACGTACAATCAACTTCATGGGCGTTCGCAACATTGCGTTCGGCGTCACTGTGCTCCTTACCGTTCTGGCGTTGTTCAGCTGGTTCCATAAGGGCCTGAACTACGGTTTGGATTTCACCGGGGGTACGCTCATTGAGCTGACCTACGAGAAGCCGGCCGACGTTACCTTAGTGCGCAACGAGCTGGTAAAGGCCGGTTATCACGAGGCCGTGGTGCAGAGCTTTGGTGCGACCACCGACCTGCTGGTGCGCATGCCAGGCGAAGATCCGCAACTGGGTCACCAAGTAGCCGAAGCCTTGCAAAAGGTTGGCGGCGACAATCCCGCGTCGGTCAAGCGCGTCGAGTTTGTCGGCCCGCAAGTAGGTGAAGAGCTGCGCGACCAAGGCGGCCTTGGCATGCTGATGGCACTCGTCGGCATCATGATTTACCTGGCTTTCCGCTTTCAGTGGAAGTTCGGTGTCGGCGCGATTGTGTCGCTGATCCACGACGTGATCGTGACCGTAGGTATTCTGGCGTACTTCCAGATAACCTTCGATCTGACCGTACTGGCGGCTGTGCTGGCGATTATTGGTTACTCGCTCAACGACACAATCGTGGTATTCGACCGGGTTCGTGAGAACTTCCGCGTATTGCGCAAGGCGACGTTGATCGAGAACATCAACATCTCCACCACTCAGACCCTGCTGCGTACCATGGCGACATCAATCTCCACTTTGCTGGCGATTGCTGCGCTGATGATCTTCGGCGGTGACAACTTGTGGGGCTTCTCCCTGGCGCTGTTTATCGGCGTTCTGGCGGGTACTTACTCGTCGATCTACATCGCCAACGTTGTGCTGATCTGGTTGAACCTCAACAGCGAAGACTTGATCCCTCCAGCCGCGACTGGCAAGGAGGTCGACGACCGCCCTTAATGAGCGCTTGTTGATCTGCTGTTACAAGAAAGGCACGAGTATTGAACTCGTGCCTTTTTTTTTGCTCCAAGGCTGGGTATAGCGCGGATCTTTCGGTCCGTTTGTGATGGTCAGGAGGTTCAACGTGAACAAGTCGTTACTGGTTGGTGCGGTATTGGGTGCTGTCGGTGTAACTGCCGGGGGTGCTGTCGCCACCTACAGCCTGGTAAAAAGCGGCCCTGAGTATGCGCAAGTGCTGGCGGTGCAGCCGGTAAAAACCCAGATCAAGACCCCTCGCGAAGTCTGTAAGGATGTCGCAGTTACTCGGCAGCGACCGGTGCAGGATCAACACCAGATCGCAGGTACCGTTGTGGGTGCATTGGCGGGTGGTTTGCTAGGTAATCAGATCGGTGGCGGTAACGGTAAGAAGCTAGCGACGGTAGCCGGTGCGGTCGGTGGTGGTTATGCCGGTAACAAGGTTCAAGAGGGTATGCAGAATCGCGATACCTACACCACCACACAAACGCGTTGTAACACCGTCAACGACATCAGCGACAAGGTAGTCGGCTATGACGTGCGTTACACCTTGGATGGTAAGGAAGGCTCGGTGCGGATGGATCGTGATCCGGGTGGCCAGATTCCGGTCGATAAAGAAGGTCGTTTAGTGTTGGGTCAAAACCAGCAATAATTTGAGGCTTGTCATAGTTGGAGGTGTGAGAGGGGGCTTGCTCTTGATGTGGGCGCATCGGTTAATGAGTCTGTAACTGAGCTGCTGCCATCGGAGGCAACATCCCTTTCACATTGATTGGTAGCGTTGCTGGTATTCAAGTTCGCACCAAATCGCAGGCATAAAAAAAAGCACCCCGAAGGGTGCTTTTTTTTATGCTCGCTAGCTTAGCGCTTCAGCGAGGCTGGCAGGTGTGGCTGTATAGCCGTCAGCACTGCCTTGAAGCATTTGGTGTTGCCAGCAACGACGTGGCCTTTTTCCAGGAAGTCGTGACCACCGGTGAAGTCGCTCACCAAGCCACCGGCTTCCTGGATTAGCAGAGCGCCTGCAGCCATGTCCCACTCGGACAGGCCTGACTCCCAGAACGCATCAAAACGACCGGCAGCAACATAGGCCAGGTCCAAACTCGCTGCGCCAGCGCGACGGATACCTGCGGTCTGGCCAACCAGGGCGCGGAACATGCCCAGGTAGTTTTCCAGGTTGTCCATCTGGTCATCGCGGAAGGGGAAGCCGGTACCCAGCAGGGCACCGTCGAGACTGGTACGGCCGCTGACGCGCAGGCGACGACCGTTCAGCTGGGCGCCACGGCCACGGCTGGCGGTGAATTCTTCCTGGCGAACCGGGTCGAGGACGACGGCATGTTCCAGGCGGCCACGGTATTTGCAGGCGATGCTTACTGCGAAGTGGGGGATGCCGCGCAGGAAGTTGGTGGTGCCATCCAGTGGGTCGATGATCCACAGGTAGTCTTCGCCTTCGCCGCTACCTTTATGCAGGCCGGTTTCCTCACCCAGGATGCCGTGGGTAGGGTAAGCCTTGCGCAGTGCGTCGATGATTTTCTGTTCGGCGGCGCGGTCTACCTCGGATACATAATCCTTGGCGTCTTTTTCGTCGACCTTGATGGTATCCAGGCGCTCGATGGAGCGGAAAATCAATTCACTGGCGCTGCGGGCGGCGCGCAGCGCGATATTCAGCATGGGCTGCATGGATGTGTCACCTAAGGTTGTTAAAGAAAGCCGAGCATTCTAGCAGAAACTTTCTTCAGGTGAAGGACGACGTTAGCTTTCATGGCATAACCTTAGGCTGTTCTGTAAGATTTGCTCCCCTTTCCCATGTCCGAGAGCGCCTCCCTTGCTGCAAAACATTCGTGTCGTCTTGGTCAATACCAGTCATCCCGGCAATATCGGTGGGGTGGCGCGTGCCATGAAAAACATGGGGCTGACGCGCCTGGTGCTGGTCGAACCGCGTGTGTTCCCGCATCACGAGGCCGATGCCCGTGCATCCGGTGCCAATGACATCCTTGAAAAAGCCCAGATCGTCGCCACCCTGGAGGATGCTTTGGTCGGCTGCAATCTGGTGCTCGGCACCAGCGCCCGTGATCGTCGTATCCCCTGGCCTTTGCTGGATCCCCGTGAGTGCGGCGGCAAAGTGGTGGAAGAGGCTGCTGGTGGCGCTGAAATCGCCTTAGTGTTTGGTCGTGAAGACTCCGGCCTCACCAATGAGGAGCTGCAGCGATGTCACTACCATGTGCACATTCCATCGGACCCTGAATTCAGTTCACTGAACCTCGGGGCTGCGGTGCAGGTGCTGACTTACGAAGTGCGCATGGCGTGGCTGGCAGCTGCCGGTCAGCCAAGCAAAATGGAAAAGGAAGAGGTTGCGTCGACCAAAAGTGGCGAGCTGGCCACCATGGATGAGCTGGAGCGGTTTTATGAGCACCTGGAGCAAACCCTGGTGGCTATCGAATTCCTTGACCCTGACAAGCCGCGGCACTTGATGGCGCGCCTGCGTCGGTTGTACGGGCGCAGTTCGGTAAGCCGGGCGGAAATGAATATATTGCGTGGCATCCTCACGGAAACCCAAAAAGCGGCCCGTGGCGAGCTTCTTAAGCGGAAGGATTAAAAATGTTCGAGCGTTTGCGAGAAGATATCCAGAGTGTTTTCCACCGTGACCCGGCGGCCCGCAACGCCTTTGAAGTGCTGACCTGCTATCCGGGCATGCACGCGATCTGGATTCATCGGCTATCCGGCGCCTTGTGGGGCATGGGCTGGAAATGGCTGGCGCGACTGGTGTCGAACTTCGGCCGCTGGTTGACGGGTATCGAGATTCATCCGGGGGCCAAGGTGGGGCGCCGTTTTTTTATCGATCATGGTATGGGTATCGTCATCGGTGAAACTGCTGAGATTGGCGATGATGTCACGCTCTATCAAGGTGTGACGTTGGGCGGCACTAGCTGGAACAAAGGCAAGCGCCACCCAACGTTGGGCGATGGCGTGGTGGTAGGGGCCGGCGCCAAGGTGCTAGGGCCATTCACTGTAGGTGCTGGCGCTAAGGTCGGCTCCAATGCGGTCGTAACCAAGGCTGTACCGCCTGGCGCAACCGTGGTGGGTATTCCGGGCCGAATCATCGTCAAGCCGGAAGTTGGCGATGAGCAGAAAGCAAAGCGCAAGGCAATGGCCGAGAAGATTGGCTTTGATGCCTATGGGGTCAGTGAAGACATGCCTGATCCGGTCGCGCGCGCCATCGGCCAGTTGCTTGACCACTTGCAGGCGGTGGACGGGAAGCTGGACGGTATGTGCGGCGCGCTGAAGGAGCTGGGCAGCAGCTACTGTGCGAAAGAACTGCCCGAACTGCGCGAGGAGGACTTCGCCGAGATCAAGGACGAAGCTGCGACGAAGACTGGTTGAGGTCTTCCAGGCACTGAAAGTCACCTGTGGGAGGGGGCTTGCTCTCGATAGCGGTTTGTTAGTCGTTCCCTGCGTGGGCTGGTCCGCTGCTATTGGGAGCAGTTGCCTCCTACATCTTGACCTCCATTGGTCTCGGAGTAGCCGCTAGGCCCTGTTCCCGCTGTTCGTCCCCACCCCATCCTGCTATGATTCGCGCGCCCTTTTTACGGGTAATCCTGACTAAAGTACTAGGTCTTATAGTTGACTTAAATACTCGGGAATCGCATACTTGCCCACATTCTGAAACACCTTGGTAATTGTCCATGAGACTGACTACAAAAGGCCGATACGCGGTGACTGCCATGCTCGACCTGGCTCTGCACGCGCAAACTGGGCCGGTGTCCCTGGCCGATATCTCCGAGCGCCAAGGCATTTCCCTGTCCTATCTTGAGCAACTGTTCGCCAAATTGCGCCGTAGCAATCTGGTCTCCAGCGTGCGTGGGCCAGGTGGCGGCTATCAGTTGTCCCGCGATATGCAGGGCATTCAGGTGGCCCAGGTGATCGATGCGGTCAACGAATCCGTCGACGCGACCAAATGCCAGGGCCTGGGTGACTGCCATGCAGGCGACACCTGCCTGACGCACCATTTGTGGTGTGACTTGAGTCTGCAGATCCATGAGTTTTTGAGTGGTATCAGCTTGGCTGATCTTGTGACTCGCCGTGAGGTACAAGAAGTAGCCCAGCGTCAGGACCAGCGCCGTTGCAACACTAAGGCGCCGCGTCTGGACAAGATTGAAGCGTCCGCCGTCGAGTGACAGCCGAAGAGCTAACGGCACGCCAGCCAGCCTGATTTAGGAGAAAGTCCATGAAATTGCCGATTTACCTTGATTACTCAGCGACCACCCCGGTTGATCCGCGTGTCGCGCAAAAGATGAGCGAGTGCCTGCTGGTCGACGGAAACTTCGGCAACCCGGCCTCCCGTTCCCATGTATTCGGCTGGAAAGCCGAGGAAGCGGTCGAGAATGCTCGTCGCCAAGTCGCCGACCTTGTTAATGCCGACCCGCGCGAAATCGTCTGGACTTCCGGCGCCACTGAGTCCGACAACCTGGCAATCAAGGGTGCGGCGCATTTCTACGCGACCAAAGGCAAGCACCTGATCACCACCAAGATTGAACACAAGGCTGTCCTCGACACCATGCGTCAACTTGAGCGTGAAGGTTTCGAAGTTACCTACCTTGAGCCGACCACCGACGGTATCGTCACTCCGGCCATGATTGAAGCCGCGCTGCGTGAAGACACAATCTTGGTTTCCGTGATCCACGTAAACAACGAAATCGGCACCATCAACGACATCTCGGCCATCGGCGAGCTGACTCGCTCCAAGGGCATTCTGTTGCACGTTGACGCTGCTCAGTCCACCGGCAAGGTTGATATCGACCTGTCCAAGCTGAAAGTTGACCTGATGTCGTTCTCGGCCCACAAGACTTACGGGCCTAAAGGTATCGGCGCGCTGTACGTGAGCCGTAAGCCACGCGTGCGCATCGAGGCCACCATGCACGGCGGCGGTCACGAACGCGGCATGCGTTCTGGCACCCTGGCGACCCACCAAATCGTAGGCATGGGCGAAGCCTTCCGTGTGGCCAAGGAAGACATGGCTGCCGAAAACGTGCGCATCAAGGCCCTGAGCGATCGCTTCTACAAGCAGGTCGAGAACCTTGAAGAGCTGTACATAAACGGCAGCATGACCGCCCGCGTACCGCATAACTTGAATTTGAGCTTCAACTACGTCGAAGGCGAGTCGCTGATCATGGCGCTCAAGGACCTGGCGGTTTCGTCCGGTTCGGCCTGCACCTCGGCCTCTCTTGAGCCTTCGTACGTACTGCGCGCCCTGGGCCGCAACGACGAACTGGCACATAGCTCGATCCGCTTTACGTTCGGCCGCTTCACCACCGAAGAACAAGTCGACTACGCCGCGCAGAAAGTCTGCGAAGCCGTCAACAAGCTGCGCGTTCTGTCGCCGCTGTGGGACATGTACAAAGACGGTGTCGATATTTCCAAGATCGAGTGGGCGGCACACTAACTATAGAAGCCGCCACCCAAGCTCTGTAGGAACGTGGCGGAAAACGCAGGCGTTTTTACAGGGTTCCAGAGCGGCCCTGATGAGTGAGGATTCAGTACCATGGCTTACAGCGAAAAGGTCATCGACCACTACGAAAACCCGCGCAACGTCGGCAAGATGAACGCGGAAGATCCTGATGTCGGCACCGGCATGGTCGGCGCTCCGGCGTGCGGCGATGTGATGCGCCTGCAGATCAAAGTCAACGAAGCTGGCGTCATCGAAGACGCCAAGTTCAAGACTTACGGTTGCGGTTCGGCCATCGCCTCCAGTTCTCTGGCAACCGAATGGATGAAAGGCAAGACTCTGGATGAGGCTGTGACTATCAGCAACACCCAGTTGGCCGAAGAACTGGCCCTGCCGCCAGTGAAAATCCACTGCTCCGTACTCGCAGAAGACGCCATCAAGGCGGCCGTTCGCGACTACAAGCAGAAGAAAGGCTTGATCTAAGCATTTGGCGACGAGTAAGGAGTCAACGATGGCTATCAGCATGACAGAAGCGGCTGCGCAGCACATTCGCCGCTCCCTGAATGGGCGCGGTAAAGGTGAGGGGATTCGTCTGGGTGTTCGCACCACGGGCTGTTCCGGCCTTGCCTACGTGCTGGAGTTTGTCGACGAGGTGGTTGAGGAAGATCAGGTGTTCGAAAGTCACGGCGAGAAAGTGATCATCGATCCTAAAAGTCTGACCTACCTGGACGGCACCGAACTCGATTTCGTCAAGGAAGGGTTGAACGAGGGCTTCAAGTTCAACAACCCCAACGTACGCGGTGAGTGTGGCTGCGGCGAAAGCTTCAACATCTGAGGCTATTCGTGGGTACTCCTTGTCATTTCGCTTTATTCGAGCTGCAGCCGAGCTTTCGGCTGGACCTTGAGCAGCTTGCCACGCGCTACCGAGAGTTGGCGCGTGGGGTGCATCCGGACCGCTTCGCTGACGCTTCCGAGCGTGAGCAACGCCTGGCCCTGCAGCAGTCGGCCAGCCTCAACGAGGCCTATCAGACACTGAAGAGTCCGCCAAAGCGCGCGCGTTACCTGCTCGCCATGAACGGCGGCGAGTTGCCGATTGAAGTCACGGTTCACGATCCCGACTTCCTGATGCAGCAAATGCAGTGGCGCGAAGAGCTCGAAGACCTACACGACGAGGCCGATGTGGCCGGTGTCGCCGTCTTCAAGCGCCGTCTGAAAGTGGCCCAGGATGAGCTCAACGAAAGCTTCGCAGCCTGTTGGGATGATGCAGCGCAACGTGAACAGGCCGAACGCCTGATGCGACGCATGCAGTTCCTCGACAAGCTCACCTACGAAGTGCGCCAGCTAGAAGAGCGCCTCGACGATTAACCCAGTGCTGCCCGTGATGCACGCCTGATAGACAGATAAGACCTGATTACCATGGCATTACTGCAAATCGCCGAACCCGGCCAAAGCCCTCAACCGCACCAGCGTCGCCTGGCGGTCGGGATTGACCTGGGCACCACCAATTCCCTGGTCGCTGCCCTGCGCAGTGGCCTGTCCGAACCGCTGCCGGACGCTGATGGGCAGGTCATCCTGCCCTCGGCCGTGCGCTATCACGCTGATCGCACCGAGGTCGGTGAGTCTGCCAAGTTGGCGGCATCTAGCGATCCTTTGAACACTGTGCTGTCTGTCAAGCGCTTGATGGGGCGTGGCTTGTCCGACGTCAAGCAGCTCGGCGACCAACTGCCGTATCGCTTTGTCGGCGGCGAATCCCACATGCCTTTCATTGATACTGTCCAGGGGCCGAAAAGTCCGGTGGAAGTGTCGGCTGATATTCTCAAGGTGCTGCGCCAGCGCGCAGAAACGACCTTGGGCGGCGAATTGGTCGGTGCAGTGATCACGGTTCCCGCTTATTTCGACGACGCACAGCGTCAAGCCACCAAGGATGCGGCGAAGCTTGCCGGCCTCAACGTGCTGCGCCTGCTCAACGAGCCGACTGCTGCTGCTGTGGCCTACGGTCTGGACCAGCACGCCGAAGGTCTGGTTGCCATTTATGACCTGGGCGGCGGCACTTTTGATATTTCGATCCTACGCCTGACCGGCGGTGTGTTTGAGGTGCTGGCTACTGGTGGCGACAGCGCGCTGGGCGGCGATGACTTCGACCACGCGATCGCAGGCTGGATTATCAGCAGTGCCGGCTTGTCCGCGGACTTGGATCCAGGCGCACAGCGCAACTTGCTGCAAACTGCTTGTGCCGCTAAAGAAGCGCTGACTGATGCTGCCTCTATTGACGTGTCTTACGGCAACTGGTCGGCACCGCTGACGCGCGAAGCCTTCGATGCGTTGATCGAGCCAATGGTCGCCCGCAGCCTCAAGGCGTGCCGTCGCGCCGTACGTGATTCCGGTATCGAGTTGGAAGACGTCGGTGCCGTGGTCATGGTGGGTGGTTCGACCCGTGTGCCGCGTGTTCGTGGGGCAGTTGCCGAGGCTTTTGGTCGCGAGCCACTGACCGAAATCGACCCCGATCAAGTAGTCGCCATCGGCGCAGCGATCCAGGCAGACACCTTGGCCGGCAACAAGCGCGATGGCGGCGAACTGCTGCTCCTCGACGTGATTCCGTTGTCGCTGGGGCTGGAGACCATGGGCGGCTTGATGGAGAAGGTGATTCCGCGCAACACCACCATCCCCGTCGCCCGCGCCCAGGACTTCACCACTTATAAAGACGGCCAGACGGCCATGATGATTCATGTGCTGCAAGGCGAGCGCGAGCTGATCAGTGACTGCCGCTCCCTGGCGCGTTTCGAATTGCGTGGTATCCCTGCAATGGTAGCCGGTGCTGCGAAAATTCGTGTGACCTTCCAAGTCGACGCCGACGGCCTGCTTAGTGTCGCGGCCCGTGAGCTGGGGTCTGGTGTTGAAGCCAGCATCCAGGTGAAGCCTTCCTACGGCCTCACCGACGGCGAAATCGCCAAGATGCTCAAGGACTCTTTCCAGTACGCCGGTGACGACAAGGTCGCCCGTGTGCTGCGCGAACAGCAAGTGGATGCGCAGCGCCTGCTTGAAGCGGTGCAGGGCGCCCTTGAGGCTGACGGCGAACGCCTGCTGGATGCCGAAGAGCGCATGGTCATCGACCTGCAGATGCATGAATTGGCCGAACTGATGAAAGGCACTGATGGTTATGCTATCGAGCAACAGACCAAGCGCTTGTCGCAAGTGACCGATGCCTTTGCCGCCCGCCGTATGGACCAGACGGTAAAAGCCGCCCTGGCGGGACGCAACCTGAATGAAATCGAGGAATAATTAATGCCGCAGGTCATTTTTCTGCCACACGCCGAGCATTGTCCGGACGGTATGGTTGTGGAGGCTGAGACCGGCAAGTCCATCCTCGAAGTTGCCCATGACAACCACATCGAGATCGAAAGCGCTTGTGGTGGCGTGTGCGCCTGTACCACTTGTCACTGCATCATTCGCGAGGGTTTCAATTCGCTTGAAGAAGCCGACGAGCTGGAAGAGGACTTTCTCGATCGTGCCTGGGGCTTGGAAGCGCAATCGCGTCTAAGCTGTCAGGCAAGGGTGGGAACTGAGGACATCACTGTCGAAATTCCGAAATATTCGCTCAACCATGCGGCCGAAGCGCCGCATTGATTCAAGGAACTGTCATGAGCCTGAAATGGGTTGATGTACAAGAAATCGCTATACAACTTGCTGAAGCTCATCCTGAGGTCAATCCTCTTACCGTGAACTTCGTCAAACTGCGTGATCTCGTAATGGCGCTGCCGGAATTCGATGACATCCCGGATCGGGGTGGCGAAAAGGTTCTGGAGGCGATTCAGGGCCTGTGGATCGAAGAAGCAGACTGAGCCGCCTTTTACGCAGTTAGGCAATACCCAATAACCCGCGTATAATTCGCGGGTTTAATTTTTCGTAAATTACCGTTTCTGGAGTTACACCATGGCTGTTCAACGTACTTTCTCCATCATCAAGCCTGACGCTGTTGCAAAAAACGTCATCGGCGAGATCACCACTCGTTTCGAAAAAGCCGGCCTGAAGGTTGTAGCTTCGAAACTCAAGCAACTGTCCAAGGCTGAAGCTGAAGGCTTCTACGCTGAGCACAGCGCTCGTGGCTTCTTCGGCGACCTGGTTGCCTTCATGATCTCCGGTCCTGTTGTTGTTCAGGTTCTGGAAGGCGAAAACGCTATCGCTCTGAACCGTGAGCTGATGGGCGCTACCAACCCTAAAGAAGCTGCTGCCGGCACTATCCGTGCTGACTTCGCTGAATCCATCGACGCCAATGCTGTACACGGCTCGGACTCCGAAGCTGCCGCTGCTCGCGAAATCTCGTACTTTTTCGCTGCTACTGAAGTAACCGCTCGCTAAGCATTGGCTTAAAGAGTGAGGGTGAATCCATGACTACATCGACTGTTAAAACCAACCTGCTGGGTCTGACTCAGCCGGAAATGGAGAAATTCTTCGACTCAATCGGGGAGAAGCGCTTCCGTGCCGGTCAGGTAATGAAATGGATTCACCACTTTGGTGTCGACGATTTCGACGCCATGACGAACGTCAGCAAGGCCCTGCGCGACAAGCTCAAGGCCATTGCTGAGGTCCGTGGTCCCGAAGTTGTCAGCGAGGACATTTCCACCGACGGCACCCGTAAATGGGTGGTGCGCGTGGCGTCCGGCAGCTGCGTCGAGACCGTGTACATTCCCCAGGGAAAACGTGGCACCTTGTGCGTTTCGTCCCAGGCAGGCTGTGCCCTGGATTGCAGTTTCTGCTCCACCGGCAAGCAAGGCTTCAATAGCAACCTCACTGCCGCCGAAGTCATCGGCCAGGTGTGGATTGCCAACAAATCCTTTGGCAGCGTCCCGGCGACCGTCGACCGTGCCATCACCAACGTGGTGATGATGGGCATGGGTGAGCCGCTGCTGAACTTCGACAACGTGATTGCGGCCATGCATCTGATGATGGATGACCTGGGCTACGGCATCTCCAAACGCCGTGTGACCCTGTCGACCTCCGGTGTGGTACCGATGATTGATGAGCTGGCCAAGCACATCGACGTATCCCTGGCGTTGTCGCTGCACGCACCTAATGACGCATTGCGTAACCAATTGGTGCCGATCAACAAGAAGTATCCGCTTAAGATGCTGCTCGAATCTTGCCAGCGTTACATGGCTACTTTGGGTGAGAAGCGCGTGCTGACCATTGAGTACACCATGCTCAAGGACATCAACGACAAGGTCGAACACGCGATCGAGATGATCGAGTTGCTCAAGAACACCCCGTGCAAGATCAACCTGATCCCGTTTAACCCGTTTCCCCATTCTGGCTACGAGCGGCCGAGCAACAACGCCATTCGTCGTTTCCAGGATCAACTGCACCAGGCAGGCTACAACGTCACCGTACGCACCACTCGTGGTGAAGACATCGACGCCGCCTGCGGCCAATTGGTAGGACAGGTGCTGGATCGCACCCGTCGCAGCGAACGTTATATCGCCGTGCGTGAACTGAATGCCGCCGACGACATGCCGCAAATCGCTGTGAATCGAATCTGAGAGAGGATCTCTATGCCCTTGCGCCTTGCGCTGCTTCTGCTTGTTACCGGCCTCGCGGCCGGTTGTGTTTCATCGGGCCATGAGAGCCCTTTGCAAACCGGTAAAGGTCGTGATGAGGCGCGAGTTGCCTATGTGCAACTGGGGTTGGGTTACCTGCAGCAGGGCATGAGCGAGCAGGCCAAGGTGCCTTTGAAAAAGGCCCTTGAACTGGACAACAACGATGCCGACGCCAACGCTGCATTGGCCTTGGTGTTCCAAGCCCAGGCCGAGCCTGAACTTGCCGATCAGTATTTCAGAAAGGCTTTGGCCTCCCGTCCTGCCGACCCTCGGCTGCTGAACAATTACGGCAGCTTCCTGTTCGAACAGAAACGTTATGACCAGGCTTCCCGTTATTTCCAGCAAGCTTCTGCCGACACCCTTTACCCAGAGCGTTCGCGGGTCTTCGAGAACCTTGGGGTGACCTCAATGCGTCTCGGCCAGCGCGACAGTGCTCGCCAGCAATTGGAAAAAGCCCTGCACCTGAACAGTCGCCAGCCGCGGGCATTGCTCGAAATGGCTGAGTTGTCTTACGAAGACAGGCATTATGTGCCGGCACGTGACTATTACGAGCGTTTTAGCCTGCTCAGCGGGCAAAATGCACGTAGTCTATTGCTCGGTGTGCGCCTGGCGACAGTTCATGAAGAACGCGACACGGCCGCACATTTTGGCCAGCAACTCGAACGACTCTATCCCGGTACGCCGGAATATCAGCAATACCTGTCGGAGCAATGATGAAAGCGGCGCACCCGGAAGTTGTAGCAGCTAATCGCGTAAACCCAGGCGAAACCTTGCGTCAGGCCCGCGAAAGCAATGGTTGGTCGCTGGCGGAAGTGGCCCTCAAGCTCAATTTGACCACCACGTCCTTGGGCAATCTGGAAGCTGGCGCGTTCGATAAGCTGCCTGGGCACACCTTCGCCCGAGGCTATATCCGCGCATACGCCAAATTGCTGGGTATCGACCAGACCGTTCTGGTTCAGGAGTTCGACCAATTCACCGGCACCGATTCCCAGGGCAGCAGTGTTCATGGCCTGGGTCGTATCGAAGAGCCAGTGCGCGTTTCCCACACCATTTTGCGAATTGTTAGCCTGTTGCTGCTTGTTGCGGTGATCGGTGGCGGGTTTGTCTGGTGGCAAGACCAAGCCTCTCAGCGCAGTAAAGACCTGACCAGCAGCGCGATGGAGCACGTCGAAGTCGAAAGCGCCGATGGAACCACTCAGATCCATCCGTTGGATGAACCGGAAGACCAGGCTGTTGCCGAGGGGCAAGCCACGTCTGAAGCGCCGCTCGCGACCGAGCAACCGGCACCGGAAACCGCTCCTGCGACAACCGCCGCTGTGCCTGCTCCTGTAACGCCAGCGACTCCGGCAGCGCCCACCGCCCAGGCTCATACGCCGGCAGCACCCGCGTCCGCGCCCCCCGCTCCAGCAGCCTCGGCTACGCCAGCTATTTCGCCACCTACCACTCCAGCATTGATCGCCGGTGACGGGCGCGTACAAGTGACCTACATTGCTGACTGCTGGACGCAAGTCACCGATGGCAACGGTAAAGTGCTGTTTAGCGGTCTTAAGCGTAAGGGAGATACTCTTGACCAAGGCGGTAAGCCTCCTCTGACGCTGCGTCTGGGCTTCGCCCGTGGCGCGCAAGTGGCCTACAACGGTCAGCCTGTGGACGTGGCGCCGTTCACCAGTGGCGAGACTGCTCGCCTAAAGTTGGGACAATAGTCATGCACGGCGAATCTCCAATCAAACGTCGCGTATCGCGCAAGATCTGGGTCGGCTCGGTGCCGGTGGGCGGCGACGCCCCCATCGCAGTACAAAGCATGACCAACAGCGACACCAATGATGTAGCCGCCACTGTGGCCCAGATCAACCGTTTAGAAGCCGCTGGCGTGGACATAGTGCGGGTTTCCGTGCCGGACATGGACGCTGCGGAAGCCTTCGGCCGCATCAAACAGTTGGTCAAGGTGCCGTTGGTTGCAGACATTCACTTCGACTACAAGATCGCGTTGCGCGTGGCTGAACTGGGTGTCGATTGCCTGCGTATCAACCCAGGCAACATCGGTCGTGAAGACCGTGTGCGCGCGGTGGTGGATGCTGCCCGTGATCGTGGGATCCCGATCCGCATCGGCGTCAACGCAGGTTCTCTGGAAAAAGACCTGCAAAAGAAATACGGCGAGCCCACTCCGGCGGCGCTGGTTGAGTCGGCATTGCGCCACGTTGAACACCTTGAACGCTTGAATTTCCAAGACTTCAAAGTCAGCGTAAAGGCCTCCGACGTGTTCATGGCGGTTGAAGCTTACCGGCTGCTGGCGAAGGAAATCGTGCAGCCATTGCACTTGGGTATCACCGAGGCTGGCGGTTTGCGCTCAGGCACAGTGAAATCTGCGGTAGGTCTCGGTATGCTGCTCGCCGAAGGGATTGGCGATACTATCCGCATCTCGTTGGCGGCAGACCCTGTAGAGGAAGTGAAAGTCGGTTACGACATTCTCAAATCCCTGCGTTTACGTTCCCGTGGCATCAACTTCATTGCCTGCCCGAGCTGCTCGCGGCAGAACTTCGACGTGGTGAAAACCATGAACGATTTGGAGTTGCGCCTTGAAGACCTGCTGGTACCGCTGGATGTTGCGGTGATCGGTTGCGTGGTTAACGGGCCGGGTGAAGCCAAGGAAGCGCATGTGGGCTTGACCGGCGGTACACCCAATCTGATTTACATCGACGGCAAGCCGTCGCAGAAGTTAACGAATGACAATCTTGTGGATGAGCTGGAAAAGCTGATCCGCGAGAAAGCGGCCGAAAAGGTCGCCGCTGACGCAGCGCTGATCGCTCGCGGCTGATTGAACGAATTTAAGGATTTGATGTGAGCAAGTCTCTGCAAGCCATTCGTGGCATGAACGACATCCTGCCGGAGCAGACGCCCCTGTGGCGCTACTTCGAGAATACTGTCGCGCGTCTGCTGGATAACTACGGTTACAAGCAGATCCGCATGCCGATCGTCGAGTTCACCGAGCTGTTCAAGCGCTCCATTGGTGAAGTGACCGATATCGTCGAAAAAGAGATGTACACCTTTGAAGACCGTAACGGCGACTCCCTGACCCTGCGTCCGGAAGGCACTGCCGCGTGCGTGCGCGCTGTGCTTGAGCACGGCCTCACCGGTGGCGGCCAGCCGCAAAAACTATGGTACATCGGTCCGATGTTTCGCCACGAGCGTCCGCAAAAAGGCCGCTATCGTCAGTTCCACCAGATCGGCCTGGAAGTATTTAACCTCGACGGTCCGGACATCGATGCCGAGCTGATCGTGATGACGTGGCGCTTGTGGGGCATGCTTGGCATTCGTGATGCGGTCAAGCTTGAACTCAACAGTCTGGGCACCAGCGAATCCCGTGGCCGCTACCGCGTCGCACTGGTCGAGTACCTGTCTGCGCATCTGGACAAGTTGGACGAAGACAGCCAGCGCCGTCTGAAAACCAACCCGTTGCGCGTGCTGGACACTAAGAACGCCGACACGCAAGCCGTACTGGTCGATGCGCCGAAAATGGCCGACTACCTGGATGACGAATCCCGCGCGCACTTCGAGGGCCTCAAGGCTCGCCTGGATGCGGCCGGCATTCCCTACGTAATCAACCCTAAGTTGGTGCGTGGTCTCGATTACTACAGCAAAACCGTGTTCGAATGGGTCACTGACAAACTAGGCGCCCAAGGCACTGTGTGCGCGGGTGGCCGTTACGACGGCTTGGTCGAGCAGATGGGCGGCAAGCCGACCACCGGCGTGGGTTTTGCCATGGGCATCGAACGGCTGATCCTGCTGTTGGAAACTTTGGAACAAATCCCCGCAGAAATCTCCCGTCAGGTGGATGTGTACCTGTGCGCCTTTGGTGAGGCAGCCGAACTGGCGGCCCTGGCCTTGAGCGAGAGCGTGCGCGACCAGCTGCCGAACCTGCGCCTTCAGATCAATGCCGGCGCGGGCAGCTTCAAGAGTCAGTTCAAGAAGGCCGACAAGAGCGGTGCACTGTATGCACTGATCCTCGGCGATGACGAGTTGGCCCAGCAAGTGATAGGTTTCAAACCCCTGCGTGGCCAGGGCGAGCAACAGAACATTGCCTTTGATGCGCTCGCTGCGCACTTGGCCACCTGCGTCGTGCAGGGTTGAAGCTGTCGAACAGCCGAATTTAGCGATTAAGGAGTATTGGGGTGTCGAGTACTGATGATGAGCAGTTGGCCGAGTTCAAGGACTGGTGGCAGCGTAACGGCAAGCCCCTGGTTACTGGCGGTCTGCTGGCTTTAGTGGTGGTGTTCGGCTGGCAAGCCTGGACAAAATATCAGGCCAACCAGTCCCAGGGCGCCTCTATCCTCTATCAGCAATTGCTGGAAACCACCCTGACGCCGGACGGCAAGCCCGACCCTGCGCAAGTGGCGGACCTGGCCGGCAAGCTGAAGAACGAATTCGGCGGTAGCACCTACGCCCAATACGGCAGCCTGTTCGTCGCGAAGGTCGCGGTCGATACCGGCAAGCTGGATGACGCCGCTGCAGAACTGAAGGCTATCGCCGACAAGCCGACCAACCCGACCCTGGGTGAAATCGCACGTCAGCGCCTGGCCCAGGTATTGGCGGCACAGAACAAAGCTGACGAAGCACTCAAACTGCTCGACGGTGATGCGGACAAGGCATTTGTTGCCACTCGCGAAGAGCTCAAGGGCGACCTGTTGGTCCAATTGGGTCGTACCGATGAAGCCAATGCTGCGTACAAGAAAGCCAAGGCGGCGCTGTCTGATGAAGCGGCGGTCGGTGGCTTACAAATCAAGCTCGACGACTTGGCCAAAGGGGATGCGTGACGTGATCCGTTGGAAACATGCAGCATTGCTGGCTCTGGCCGTTCTGGCCGCGGGTTGCAGCAGCAACAGTAAAAAAGAACTGCCTCCGGCCGAGCTGACCAGCTTCAAGGAAGAAGTAGTCCTGCAAAAGCAATGGAGCCGCTCCATCGGTGACGGCCAGGGCGAGACCTACAACATGTTGGTTCCGGCAATCGACGGTGACAACATTGTGGCTGCTGACGTGACCGGCGTAGTGATCTCCATGGATCGCATGAACGGCGATGTGAAATGGAAGACTGACCTCGAATTGCCTGTTTCCGGCGCCGTAGGCGTTGGTTATGGCCTGGTGATGGTCGGCACGCTGAAAGGCGAAGTGGTTGCCCTCGATTCCAGCACCGGTGAAGAGAAATGGCGCGCTCGCGTGACCAGTGAAGTCCTCGCACCTCCTGCCACCAACGGCGACATCGTTGTGGTGCAGACCCAGGATGACCGTGTAATCGGTCTGGATGCCGCTACCGGCAACCAGCGCTGGTTGTACGACAGTACTCCTGCGGTGTTGACCCTGCGTGGTACCAGTGGTCCGGTTGTAACCAACAATCTGGCCGTTGCAGGCCTGTCGACCGGTAAAGTGGTCGCCCTGGACACCCAGAACGGCGTGCCGGCCTGGGAAACCCGTGTGGCAATCCCGCAAGGTCGTTCCGAGCTGGATCGTGTAGTGGATATCGACGGTGGCTTGCTGCTGTCGGGTGAAACCCTCTACGTCGCCACCTATCAGGGCCGTGTTGCGGCGCTGGACCTGCAGAGCGGCCGCGTTAACTGGCAGCGTGATGCTTCCAGCTACGCCGGTGTCTCCCAAGGGTTTGGCAGCGTCTACGTCAGCCTGGCATCCGGCACTGTTGAAAGTGTCGACGAGCGTTCCACTACCGCGTTGTGGAGCAACGACTCCCTGGCTCGCCGTCAACTGTCGGCACCGGAAGTGTTCTCCAGCTACGTAGCGGTCGGCGATTTCGAAGGCTACTTGCATCTGCTGAGCCAGGTGGATGGTCGCTTCGTAGGTCGTGAGCGTATCGACAGCGACGGCCTGCGCGCGCGTCCGCTGGTCGTGGGTAACATGCTTTATGTGTATGGCAACAGCGGCAAGCTGGAAGCCCTGACCATCAAGTAAGAACTATGCTTGGGGTAACACCCAGGCGGCCCCGCTTCGGCGGGGCATGCGGCATCTGACGATGCTGCCCCGAGCACCAGCCGCTGCCCTGCAGCGGCTTTTGTATTTTCTGAAATAACGAAGTGGAGAGCCGCATGGTTCCCGTAATCGCCCTGGTGGGCCGACCTAACGTCGGCAAGTCCACCTTGTTCAACCGCCTGACCAGGACTCGCGACGCTATTGTCGGCGACTTGTCCGGTCTGACCCGTGATCGCCAATACGGTGAGGCAAAGTGGCAAGGGCGCTCCTACATTATTGTCGACACCGGTGGTATCTCCGGTGATGAGCATGGCATGGACGAAAAAATGGCCGAGCAGTCGCTGCTGGCCATTGAAGAAGCCGATGTCGTGTTGTTCCTGGTGGACGCCCGCGCTGGCTACACCGCTGCCGACCAGATGATCGGCGAGCACCTGCGCAAGCGTAACAAGCGTTCCTATTTGGTCGCGAACAAGATCGATAACATCGATCCTGAGGCGGCCCGTGCTGAATTCAGCCCGATGGGCCTGGGCGACGCGATCCCGGTTGCCGGTGCCCACGGCCGCGGCATCACGCAGATGCTGGAAATCGCTCTGCGCGACTTCCCGAAGGATGATGCTGAGGAAGAAGAGGGCGAAGAAGAGATCGTTGCCGAAGGTGAGGAAGCCAAGCGCATTCCTGGCCCTAGTGAAAAAGACGGTATCAAGATCGCCATCATCGGCCGTCCTAACGTCGGCAAGTCGACCCTGGTCAATCGTATGCTCGGTGAAGACCGGGTAATTGTGTACGACCAGCCTGGCACCACCCGCGACAGTATCTACATCCCGTTCGAGCGTAACGACGAGAAGTACACGCTGATCGACACAGCCGGTGTGCGCAAGCGCGGCAAGATCCACGAGGAAGTTGAAAAGTTTTCCGTGGTGAAAACCCTGCAAGCGATCAAAGACGCCAACGTGGTGATCTTCGTGATGGACGCCCGCGAAGGCGTGGTGGACCACGACCTCAACTTGCTGGGCTTTGCCCTGGAAGCGGGCCGGGCATTGGTCATCGCGATCAACAAGTGGGACGGCATGACGCCGAGCGAGCGCGATTTCGTCAAGATCGAGCTGCAGCGCCGCCTGTTCTTCGTCGAGTTCGCCGATATTCACTTTATCTCGGCATTGCACGGTACTGGCGTGGGTAACCTGTACGCTTCCGTACAGAATTCTTTCAAGTCCGCAGTCACCCGCTGGCCGACCAATCGTCTCACCCAGATCCTGGAAGATGCGGTGGGCGAGCATGCACCGCCGATGGTCAACAACCGCCGGATCAAACTTCGTTACGCCCACTTGGGTGGTGCCAACCCGCCGATTATCGTGATCCACGGTAACCAGATCGAGAAGGTGCCTAAGTCCTACGTGCGTTACTTGGAAAACACCTACCGCCGTGTCTTGAAACTGGTCGGTACGCCGATCCGTATCGAGTTCAAGGGGGGCGAGAACCCATACGAAGGCAACAAGAACACACTGACTGACCGTCAGGTGAACAAGAAGCGTCGTTTGATGACTCACCACAAGAAGGCCGACAAGAAGCGCCGCGACAAGCGCTGATTCAAGCTTTAAAAAGGCGCCGGTGGCGCCTTTTTTACGCCTGCGATTCGGAAAAATAACACGCCAGCAGGAGGAAGGTTGGTTCAAGCGTGAGACCTGATAAGGACATCAATACGAGCAATCGTTTTTGTTGGTCCATGACCAGCCCAATGGGCTCGCTGAACTGCTGGTTGAAGTCCAGCTCAACGATGCCGGTGCCGTTAGGCCCGAAGCTTGTATCGATCTCGCCATTGCTATTGAAGCGCGCCATCACGGCCGTTTTGTTCAATACCTCTTCAAGGGTGCCGACCGCTACGATTTTGCCAGCGTCCACCAGCAACTTGTGCCAACGGGTCACGTTTGCCGTGATTACCGGTAGGCCATTGTTGAAGCCGGGATCCGGCACGCCGTCGGGGTCTAGTGAGATAAGCAGTGCTCCTTGCGCAGCAGAGCCGCACGCAAGGATCTTTTCATGGGTGGCAACGAGATCAAGGTATTGATGATCCTGGGTTCGGTACTCGCCGCTGATCGCGAAGGTTGTATCTACCGCACCTTCCGAGGTGTAACGCTGGAGGATTCCCGTCTTGATACCCCTGACATGGACGCTGTGGCCGTAAGCGAGAATCTTGTCGTCCGCTTGAATGGCAAGGCCTGCTAAAGCCGTGTTCTCGCCCGCCTTAAGGGTGTCGATATAGCCACGGCCACTATTGAAGGCGAGGTCGGTTTGGCCGTCGGCATTTATACGGGCTATCAGAGCTCCCCAGTGTCCGGGTTCGCCTGTGTACAAGTGCAGGGTGATTATCTTCCCGGTACTTTGAAGGGCCGCGTCCACGCCTGGCGCTTGGTTGGGGCCTTGTTCGTAGGTGATTGGCAGATTCAGTACCGATAGGCCGTTTTTACCGAACTGAAGGACGGGTGCTCCGGTTAGTTGGCTTTTAGCTACTGCGGGTACGGGAGTGCTTGAGTTGTGCGTCAGTGCTCCGCACAGCAAGTAGGACTGGTGATCCGCCGTGAGCACTTTCAGGCCATTTGAGGGCCATTGCTGATCCGATGGTTCAAAGAGCCCGGTCACGATTCCATTTTTACCGAAACCTTGATTGGGCTGCCCATCTGCTTGCAGGTTGAAATAGGCGAAGTGGCCTTGGGTGTAAGTGTTCATATCCTTCAGAACACTGGCGGAAACCAGTAACTTGTCGTCAATGCTGTTCAGTCCATATGCCCTGAAAATCGCTCCATCTTCGATGTTGAGCGGCAAGACTCCGCGTTCACCAAACGACGGATCCAGTTCACCGGTTTTGTGGAGGAGAGTGGTTGACATGGGTTGCCTCGCTGATGGGGTAAGCCTGATTAGTTAGGCGCTTTTTTCTTCGTTGAGGTAACTGTCAGAAATACCTGTTATGCACACTGAGACAGTCCGTTCGTCGCAGAGGACGCGGTAGAAGGCCGATACTGGTCATGGCTATCAATGGCGCGTGCCGGCTTTTTTTCTGACAACCGCATGGGCTATCCTCGACCCTTACCGCGCCATTGCAGCGACAGGTGTTCAGCAGGGACTCACCGAATGATCAACAGCAAGTTACCGAATGTCGGCACCACTATTTTCACCACTATGTCGCAATTGGCTGCCGAAACCGGTGCGCTCAACCTCTCCCAGGGGTTTCCCGACTTCAACGGCCCCCAGGCTTTACTCGATGCCGTGGGCAAACATGTTGCCAGCGGGCATAACCAATACTCCCCGATGACCGGCCTTCCGGCGCTGCGTCAACAGGTGGCGGGCAAGATCGCTCGCAGCTATGGCGCCACGGTCAACCCGGACAGCGAAGTGACCATCACCCCCGGTGCCACGGCTGCGATCTTCTGTGCGATCCAGGCGGTGATCCGCAGTGGCGATGAAGTCATCGTGTTCGATCCCTGCTACGACAGCTATGAGCCCTCGGTCGAACTGGCCGGGGGACGCTGTGTCCATGTGCAACTGAGCCTGCAAGGCTTTGCATTGGACTTTGAGAAGATCAAGGCCGCGCTGTCGCCACGCACGCGCATGATCATCCTCAACACCCCGCACAACCCGACTGGCGCGCTGATCAGCCGCGCCGAGCTGGACCAGTTGGCCGAACTGATCCGCGATCGCGATATCTACCTGGTCAGCGATGAGGTCTACGAACACCTGGTATTCGACGGCGTGCCCCACGTGAGCGTGCTGGCCCATAAAGAGCTGTACCTGCGTGCGTTCGTGGTCAGCTCCTTTGGCAAGACCTACCACGTCACTGGCTGGAAAACCGGCTACGTGGTAGCGCCACCGGCCCTGACGGCTGAATTGCGCAAGGTGCATCAATACGTCAACTTCTGTGGCGTAACCCCGTTGCAGTTCGCCTTGGCCGATTTCATGGCCGAACACCCGGAGCACGTCGACGAACTGCCTGCGTTCTATCAGGCCAAGCGCGATCTGTTCTGCGACCTGCTGGCGCCGTCGCGCTTCAGCGTTACCCGGGTGACCGGAACCTACTTCCAATTGGTGGATTACTCACAAATACGCCCGGACCTGGATGACGTCGCCATGTCCCTGTGGATGACCCGTGAACACGGTGTGGCGACTATCCCGGTCTCGGTGTTCTACCAGACCCCACCCCAAGGCCAGCGCCTGGTGCGCCTGTGCTTTGCCAAACGCGAGGAAACGCTGCAGCAGGCAGCTGAAAAACTATGCGTGATCTGAGTGCACTGCCGAATCTGAATATCGCCCTGGTCCAGACCACCCTGGCCTGGCACGACCGCCAGGCCAACCTCGAACATTTCGAAGGGCTGCTGGAGCAGGCCCGCGGCGCCGACCTCATCGTGCTACCGGAGATGTTCACCACCGGTTTCTCCATGGACTCGCAAACCCTCGCTGAGCCGGAAAACGGCCCGACCCATCATTGGCTCCAGGCCCAGGCTGCGAAGTACAACGCGGTGATCACCGGTAGCGTGATCATCCAGGCCGCTGATGGCAGCCACCGCAACCGCCTGTTATGGGTGCGGCCGGATGGCGAGGTGTTGCACTACGACAAGCGTCATTTGTTTCGTATGGCCGGTGAACACAATCACTACACACCCGGCGAGCGCCAGGTGCAGTTCGAGTTGAAAGGTTGGCGTGTTCGGCCGCTGATTTGCTACGACCTGCGCTTTCCGGTGTGGAGTCGGGATCCCCAGGACACTGACTTGCTGCTGTACACCGCCAATTGGCCGGGCGCGCGGCGCCAGCATTGGAACCGGTTGTTGCCGGCGCGGGCTATCGAGAACCTGTGCTACGTAGCGGCGGTCAATCGAGTGGGCACCGACGGCAAGGGCTTTGCCTACACTGGCGATAGCCAAGTGCTGGATTTCCAGGGCGAGAGCCTGCTGAGTGCGGGGGAGGCGGACGGGGTGTTCCAGGTGTGCCTTGACGCGGCTGAGCTCGCTGCGTATCGCACCAAGTTTCCGGCGAATCTGGATGCCGATAGCTTTCAGTTTGTCTGACAGACCGCTATCGGGGGGGCAAGCCTCCTCCCACACTTTGATTTGTGAATACATTCAAAATGTGGGAGGGGGCTTGCCCCCGATGAGTCCCTGACAGGCAACCCAAATCTGGAACTCAATAAAAAGGCCCCTGGGTTCTCACCCAGGGGCCTTTTGTATGACGGCTAAGGTTACGCCGCTTTGGCTTCCTGCTGGCTCAGCGATCGGTTCAGCGCACTGAACAGCGCCTTGAAGCTCGCCGTGGTGATGTTTTCATCAATGCCCACGCCATGCACTGGACGTTCACCGTTCACACGCAGTTCGATATAGGCCGCTGCCTTGGCGTTGGTACCCGCACCGATCGCATGTTCGTTGTAGTCCATGATTTCCACGCCAATCGGCAGGCCAGCAACCAGGGCTTCCAGTGCGCCGTTGCCCTTGCCCTTCCAGTGCAGGTTGGTTTCGCCCTGGCCCTTGCCCGAGACTTCCACTTCGACAAAGCTGTTGCCGTTCTCTTCCTGCAGGCGATGGCTGACCAGCGCGTACGGAGTGTTGGCTTGCAGGTATTCACGCTGCAGTAAGGCGTAGATCTGTGGTGCGGTCATCTCCAGGCCCACGCGGTCGGTTTCGGCCTGGACTACCTGGCTGAATTCGATCTGCATGCGGCGTGGCAAGCTGATGTCGTATTCCTGTTCCAGCAGGTAGGCGATGCCGCCTTTGCCCGACTGGCTATTAACGCGGATCACTGCCTCGTAGCTGCGGCCGATGTCAGCCGGGTCGATCGGCAAGTACGGCACTTCCCACAGGGCATCATCTTTCTGTTGGGAGAAGCCTTTGCGGATCGCGTCCTGGTGGGAACCGGAGAACGCGGTGTGCACCAGATCGCCGACGTACGGATGACGGGGGTGTATCTGGATCTGGTTGCACTCCTCGACGACTTTGCGCACACCGTCGATGTCGGAGAAGTCCAACTGCGGGTCCAGACCCTGGGTGTACATGTTCAACGCCACGGTGACGAGGTCGACGTTACCGGTACGCTCGCCGTTACCGAACAGGCAGCCTTCGACACGGTCGGCGCCGGCCATCAGACCCAGCTCGGTAGCGGCCACGCCGGTACCACGGTCGTTGTGGGTGTGCAGGCTGATGATCACGCTGTCACGGCGGTTGATATGGCGGCCGAACCACTCGATCTGATCGGCATAGATGTTAGGCGTGGCGCACTCCACGGTGGCTGGCAGGTTGAGGATCATCTTGTGCTCAGGCGTCGGGTTCCACACCTCGATCACCGCGTCACACACTTCCTTGGCGAACTCCAGTTCAGTGGCACTGAAGGTCTCTGGGGAATACTCGAAGGTCCACTGGGTTTCCGGCTGCTGGGCAGCGTATTTGACGAACAGCTTGGCCGCATTGACTGCGATGGCCTTGATGCCGTCCTTGTCCTGGTTAAACACGATGCGGCGGAACGACGGCGAGGTGGCGTTGTACAAGTGCACGATGGCTTTCTTGGCGCCGCGCAGGGATTCGAAGGTGCGTGCGATCAAGTCTTCACGGCCCTGGGTCAGCACCTGGATGGTGGTGTCCTCGGGGATGTGATTGTCTTCGATCAGGGTGCGCACGAAGTCGAAGTCGGTTTGCGACGCGGCAGGGAACGATGCCTCGATTTCCTTCACGCCGACGGCTACCAGGGTCTTCCAGAAGCGCAGTTTTTTCACTGCGTCCATCGGCTCGATCAACGACTGGTTGCCATCACGCAGGTCGGAGCTGCACCAGATCGGCGCGGTGGTGATGGTCTTCGATGGCCAAGTGCGGTCCGGGATATCGATGGTCGGAAACGCGCGGTACTTCGAAGACGGGTCTTTGAGCATGCTCATCGGGAAATCCTTTGTTGTAGGGGCCGAGAAAAGGCGGCCTGCCGTGGAACTGTTTTTGGGGATAAAGCGTAGAGACGAGGCAGATCGATTCAGCCTGGCAGTCGTGCGCTGACGAGGCACAGGCTGCGGTGCTGGCGGAGCTGAATGAGGGTGTGAGAGGTTTTCATAAGCTCAACCCTAACCGCCGAGGTGAAAGATGGCAAGCAGTCGAGAAAAATTGAGAGAAGTTCTGCTATTTACGTAGGAGGCGAGATTTTATGCCTGGAAATTCGCTGGGTTCTGAATTTAATTGCGCGCGCTTTGCGGCGCACGCAATCGAGTCATTCAGGGCTGGAACGCGCCGATAAAGATCGCAGGGTCCACCCGCGCATCGTTGAGGCTGACGTTCCAGTGCATATGTGGGCCGGTGGCGCGGCCGGTCGCGCCGACCTTGCCCACCACTGTCCCACGCACCAGTTGCTGGCCGACCTTCACGTCTATCTTCGACATATGACAGAACATGCTGATAAAGCCTTGGCCGTGGTCGACGAATACGGTGTTGCCGTTGAAGAAGTAGTTACCGACCAGAATCACCTTGCCGTTTGCCGGCGTCTTGATCGGCGTACCGGCCGGCACGGCGAAATCCAGGCCCGAATGCGGGTTGCGCTCTTCGCCGTTGAAGAAACGGCGCACGCCGAACTTGCTCGACAGGGGCCCGTTTACCGGTTTATCCAGCACCAGATTACTCGGCAGGTTGGGGCTGAAGCTGCGGTAGGCCTTGAGCTGTACGGCCAGTTCGCCTTCGATGCGCTTCAGTTGAGCCGGGTCGGGGTTGACCTGGCTTTTGTTTTTCAGGGTGATGCGCTGTTCCGGGTATTTCTTATAGCCGACGATAAACGGCAGGCTGCGCCCGCCGCTGCTGATGCGCTCGTTACCCGGCTTGACGCTCAGCGGGATACCGACAATCGCCAGCCAATTGTCCTGTTCCTTGACCACCAGCACCGGCTTGCCTTGATAGGTCGCTTTCGGCGCTGCCGCCGAAGGGCCAAGGTCGACCACGGCCACTCCACCCGGCACCGGTTTGTTCAAGGTACGGCTGATATAGCTATCGGCGTGGGCATTAAAGGTGAGGCACAGCAGCATCAACAAACTAAAGAGACGAGGCATCAATCAATCCAATAACGAAAGGGTGACGGGTGTCAGGTGGTTGTCTTCCACGCGCACTTGCAATTGGCCTTCACCGAGACGCGCGGTGAGACGCTGGCCGGTGTGGGTTTGCGCCGCGTTGCGAATGGCATGGCCGCGCTCATCCAGCAGGATGCTGTAACCACGGCCCAGGGTCGCCAGCGGGCTGACCACCTGCAATGTCTGCACCTGGCTTTGCAGTTGCAGGCGACGGGCCTTCAGGCCTTCGCGCATGGCGCGGGGCAAGCGTTCGGCGAGGCTGTTCAGGCGCTGGCGCAATAGCGCCAGTTGACGGCCGGGGTGCTGGCCGGCGAGGCGGGTTTCCAGGCGGATCAGACGCTCGCGACGGGTATTGAGGCTGCGTTCAAACGCACGGCGCAGGCGCATATCCAGATCATCCAGGCGCTGGGCCTGCTGGCGCAGACGTTCGCCGGGATGGCGCAGGCGACGGGCCATGCCTTCCAGACGCAGGCGGTCGTGGGTCAGGCGGTTGCGCATCAACATGACCAGGCGGCGATGCAGATTTTCCACCTGACGCACCAGATGGCTGGCGTCCGGTGCCAGCAATTCTGCGGCGGCGGATGGGGTAGGGGCGCGTACGTCCGCCACGAAGTCGCTGATGGACACATCGGTTTCATGTCCGACGGCGCTGACAATGGGGGTCACGCAAGCGTCCACCGCGCGGGCTACGGCTTCTTCGTTGAAGCACCAGAGGTCTTCCAGGGAGCCGCCGCCACGGGCCAGAATCAGTGCGTCAAAGCCTCGCGCATCGGCCAGTTTCAGCGCGCGGACAATCTGCGGGATCGCCTCGCGGCCTTGCACGGCGGTCGGGATCAAGGTCAGCTCAATGTTTGGCGCCCGGCGGCGGAACACGCTGATGATGTCGCGGATCACTGCTCCGGTGGGCGAACTGATAATGCCAATGCGTCGAGGATGGGCCGGCAGTGGGACCTTACGCTCGGCACTGAACAAGCCTTCGGCGCTGAGCTTTTCCTTCAAGGCATCGAAGGCCAAACGCAGCGCACCATCACCGGCGGGCTCCACGGTGTCGAGGATCAGTTGGTAGTCGCCACGGCCCTCGAACAGCGAGACCTTGCCGCGCACCTTCACCGCCAGGCCATCTTTCAGCGCCTGGCGCACCCGTGCGGCATTGTTTCGAAACAACGCACAACGCACTTGGGCGCCGCTGTCCTTGAGGGTGAAATACACATGGCCGGAGGCTGGGCGGGCGAGGTTCGAGATCTCGCCTTCGACCCAGATATTGGTGAACACGTCTTCCAGCAACACCCGCGCACGGCCGTTGAGTTGGCTGACAGTCAGGACTTCACGGTCCAGGCCCAGGCGGGCAAAGGGGTCTTTAATCATGGGCGGCAGTTTATAGGCATTCGTGCAAGGTTTGACAGAACTGCTCAACCAACCGGCTCGGCGTCGGTGGGCAGGCCAGGGCCACGGTGCTCAGGCAATCCGGATCGGCCAGCGGTAGAAAGTGCACATTGGCGGGAGCAATGTCCTGCATGGATTTTGGTAATAAGGCAATACCAAAGCCGGCCTGGATCAACTGTAGCTGGGTGGTCTTTCGTGACATGACCCGCGCAGCCTTAGGGAAAAATCCGGCGCGCATGCAGAGCTCGGCCGCCAGATAACTCAGGCCGCCACGCTGTGGGTGGGGGATCGAGATAAACGCTTCATCTTTGAGCTGTTCCAGGTCGACGGGCTCGTAGCTACGTGCCAAACGGTGATTCGGCGGCACAGCAAGCAGCAATTGTTCTTTATATAAGGGCTCCACACGTACCCCTTCACGCTGGCGCAACACCGGCAACCGTAGCAGTCCGATATCCAGCCTACCGTCGGCGATTTCCTCCAGTTGCGCCTCGGATGACAGTTTGACGATGTCCATTGATACGCCGGGGCAACGCTCCAACCACGTGTTGATGCCTTGCAACAAAACGCCGCTCATCGGCACGGTGCTCGAATGGCTCAGCCGCAGGGTGCCGAGCTGGCCGTTACCGACCTGGGTCGCGGTTTCACTGGCCTTGAGTAGCTCGCTCAGCAAATTGCGTGCCCTCGGGTAGAACGCTTCACCGGCGGCGGTCAGGCGTGGCTGACGCGCGGTGCGTTCGAACAATGGCGTTTGCAGCTGTTTTTCCAGCTCCTTGATCTGTCGGCTTAGAGCCGATTGCGCCACAAACAGACGTTCGGCGGCGGCGCTGAAGCTGCCGCTGTCGGCGATTTCAACGAAGTAGCGCAGTTGGCGAGTGGAAATCACGCGTCATGCCTTTTCGAGATGGGTGGAGGGCTTTGAAGATATTAGTCGCAACCCTCGCCGATGGCTAAAGTGATGGTTATCTCTTTCAAGGAAGACTCCATGAGCCCTCTTGAGCTGATGAACCAGTGGTCGTTTAGCGGTGTGGATTGGCTGGTGATCGGCCTGGGTGTCGTCGTGGCGTACATCGTGTTTGGTATTGCCGGCTTCGGGACGGCGCTGGTGGCGGGGCCTATCCTGATTCTGTTTATGCCGCTGTCGAAGATCATTCCGTTGCTGGTGCTGCTGGATTTTGTCGCCGCCTTTGGCGGCCTGCTGCAAACGCGGCGGGATGTGAATACGTCGGAATTGTTGCGGCTGCTGCCGTGTATGGCCATTGGTTGCACACTGGGCGTGGTGTTTTTGCTCAATCTGCATTCGGACTTGTTGCTGCTGTTGATGGGGCTGTTTATCAGCGCCTATGCCGTCTACACCTTGGCAGTAAAAGCCCGTCCCACGCAGCTCGGCAAAGGCTGGTCGATTCCCATGGGCACCGTCGGCGGCCTGTTTGGCGCGCTGTTCGGCAGTGGCGGCTTTTTATATGCGATCTATCTGAACAGCCGATTATCCAAGGACGCGGCGCGGGCGACTCAAAGTGCGCTGATCAGTTGCAGTACCGTGGTGCGCCTGAGCCTGTTCCTGATCGCCGGGGTGTACGCGGATCTGCCATTGTTGCTGTTGGCGCTGTGCCTACTGCCAGCGATGGGCCTTGGGCTGTGGTTTGGGCGTAGGTTGACGATGCGTATGTCGCGTGAGGCGTTTGTGCGGTTAGTGACGTGGCTGGTGCTGACCAGTGGCATTGCGTTGATTGGACGGTATCTGAGCACTTGACCGGATTTCTTCAGGGATTAAGCTGCCAGCCTCCCGGGCGTCATCGCGGGCAAGCCCGGCTCCCACAGTTGAGCGCATTCCAATATGGGAGCCGGGCTTGCCCGCGATGACGCCAGAAGCCACACCGCAGGACTCTCATGAACTCCCAAAGCATCCTTGTCCCGAAAATCTCCACCTTGCCCGTTCACGAACCCCGCGCGCGGGCGATCGTGCGTTGGCTGGTGCGCAAGAACATCATCAAGGAAGAACTCACCACTTGCGGGCGCACCGGCAACCGCATGGCCTACGCCCTGGCCGACGGTGCCCGCGCCGTGGTCCGGCACCCCGAAGCGCTGCCGTTCAACGAGCCGGTCAACGGCCTGGAGATCATCTACAAACGCTGCATCTACACCCCGGCCAAGGGCTTTCTCGAAGAAGCCGGCTGCCCGGAATGTCGCAAAGAGGTCGGCGAGGCGCTGTTTGAAAGCCTGGAAGACTGGATGCCCGGCCACACCGACAACTTCACCTGCCCGCTGTGTGGGCATGAAGATGACATCAATGGGTTTCTGTTCCTGCAGGAATGCGGGTTTTCCAACCTGGGATTCATCTTCAATAACTGGGCAGAGGCGGGGTTCAAGCAAAGCTTCATCGACGAATTCGCCGATTGGCTGGACCAAAAGATCAGTTGGGTTAAGGTCGAACTTTAATCCATCTATCAGTATTACCAAGTTTGTCAGAGTTTTACATTGAGCCCGACAGGGTGCATGTATATAATGGCGCGCTTCCATTTTCCCGCTCGGGAGCCCCCGCGATGCTGCGTATCAGCCAAGAAGCTCTGACATTCGACGACATTCTCCTAGTGCCCGGTTATTCCGAGGTGCTTCCTAACGAAGTCAGTCTCAAGACCCGCCTAACCCGTGGCATCGAGCTGAATATTCCCCTGGTTTCCGCTGCGATGGACACCGTTACCGAAGCCCGCCTGGCCATTGCCATGGCGCAGGAAGGCGGTATCGGGATCATCCACAAGAACATGACTATCGAGCAGCAAGCTGCCGAAGTGCGCAAGGTCAAGCGTTACGAAGCCGGTGTGGTGAAAGATCCAATCACCATCGAAGCCGACGCCACCGTGCGTGATCTGTTCGACCTCACTCGTCTGCACAACATCTCCGGTGTTCCTGTGCTGCACGATGGCGACCTGGTCGGCATCGTCACTTCCCGTGACGTGCGTTTCGAAAACCGTCTTGAAGTCACCGTCCGCGAAGTGATGACGCCTAAAGAGCGCCTCGTGACTGTCAAGGAAGGCGCCGACAAGAACGACGTGCGCGAACTGCTGCACAAGCACCGCATCGAGCGCGTGCTGATCGTCGACGACAAATTCGCCCTCAAAGGCATGATGACCGTCAACGACATCGAAAAAGCCAAGGCTTACCCGCTGGCCAGCAAGGATGACCAAGGTCGTCTGCGCGTGGGCGCTGCCGTCGGTACCGGTAAAGACACCGGTGACCGCGTTGCAGCCCTGGTAGCCGCGGGTGTGGACGTGGTGGTGGTCGATACCGCTCACGGTCACTCCAAAGGCGTGATCGACCGCGTACGTTGGGTCAAACAGAACTTCCCTGACGTGCAGGTGATCGGCGGCAACATCGCCACCGGCGCAGCGGCCAAGGCCCTGGCCGAAGCCGGCGCTGACGCAGTCAAGGTCGGTATCGGCCCTGGCTCGATCTGCACTACGCGTATTGTCGCTGGTGTGGGCGTGCCGCAAATCAGCGCCATCGCCAACGTTGCCGCTGCGCTTGAAGGCACCGGCGTTCCGTTGATCGCTGACGGCGGCATCCGTTTCTCCGGTGACCTGTCCAAGGCCATCGTAGCCGGTGCCTCCTGCGTGATGATGGGCTCGATGTTCGCCGGTACCGAAGAAGCACCGGGTGAGATCGAACTGTTCCAGGGCCGTTCGTACAAGGCTTACCGTGGCATGGGTTCGCTGGGCGCCATGTCCCAGGCTCAAGGCTCGTCCGACCGTTACTTCCAGGACTCCTCGGCAGGCGCCGAGAAGCTCGTTCCGGAAGGCATCGAAGGCCGTGTTCCTTACAAAGGCACCCTGAGCGCCATCATCCATCAACTGATGGGCGGCCTGCGTTCTTCGATGGGCTACACCGGCAGCGCCGACATCGAAGAAATGCGCACCAAGCCAGAGTTCGTACGGATCACCGGCGCCGGCATGGCTGAATCCCATGTCCACGACGTGCAGATCACCAAGGAAGCGCCAAACTACCGCGTAGGTTGAGGCTTCCAGCAAAATGTTAAGTAACCGGGGCTGTTCTTCAGCCCCGAGTTGTTTCTGATTCATTAGACGAGACTGACTTCATGGCCCTCGACATTCACGCCCACCGCATCCTGATCCTCGACTTCGGTTCCCAGTACACCCAACTGATCGCCCGCCGCGTGCGTGAAATCGGCGTGTATTGCGAACTGCACCCGTTCGACATGGATGACGAAGCGATTCGCGAATTCGCACCGAAAGGCGTCATCCTCGCCGGTGGCCCCGAGTCCGTGCACGAAGCCAACAGCCCGCGCTGCCCTCAAGCCGTATTCGACCTGGGCGTGCCGGTCTTCGGTATCTGCTACGGCATGCAGACCATGGCCGAGCAACTGGGCGGCAAGGTTGAAGGTTCCGAGCTGCGTGAATTCGGTTATGCCCGTGTAGATGTGGTCGGCAAAAGCCGCCTGCTGGACGGCATCGAAGACCACGTTGACGCCGATGGCCTGTTCGGCCTCGACGTGTGGATGAGCCACGGTGACAAGGTCACCAAGATGCCGGAAGACTTCCACATCCTGGCCAGCACTCCAAGCTGCCCGATCGCCGGCATGTTCAGCGACGAGCGTCGTTACTACGGCGTTCAGTTCCACCCGGAAGTGACCCACACCAAGCAAGGCGGCCGCATCCTGTCGCGCTTCATCCTCGACATCTGCGAGTGTGAAGCCCTGTGGACCCCGTCGAAAATCGCTGAAGACGCCATCGCCAACGTGCGTGCCCAGGTTGGTACCGACAACGTGCTGCTCGGCCTGTCCGGCGGCGTTGACTCCTCTGTGGTTGCTGCGCTGCTGCACAAAGCCATCGGCGACCAACTGACCTGCGTGTTCGTCGACAACGGCCTGCTGCGCCTGCACGAAGGTGAGCAAGTGATGGCCATGTTCGCCGAGAACATGGGCGTCAAGGTGATCCGCGCCAACGCTGAAGACCAGTTCCTCAACAACCTGGCCGGCGAGTCCGACCCGGAGAAGAAGCGCAAGATCATCGGTCGTACCTTCATCGACGTATTCGATGCCCAGTCCAACAAACTGGACAACATCAAGTACCTCGCCCAAGGCACCATCTACCCTGACGTGATCGAGTCGGCCGGCGCCAAGAGCGGCAAGGCCCACGTGATCAAGTCCCACCACAACGTGGGTGGCCTGCCTGAGGAAATGAACCTCAAGCTGGTAGAACCACTGCGCGAATTGTTCAAGGACGAAGTCCGTCGTCTGGGCCTGGAACTGGGCCTGCCGTACGACATGGTCTACCGCCACCCATTCCCAGGCCCGGGCTTGGGCGTGCGTATCCTCGGTGAAGTGAAGAAGGAATACGCCGACCTGCTGCGTCGTGCCGACCACATCTTCATCGAAGAACTGCGCAAGGCCGACTGGTACCACAAGGTCAGTCAGGCGTTCGTAGTGTTCCAGCCGGTGAAATCGGTTGGCGTTGTCGGCGATGGCCGTCGTTACGCCTGGGTCGTTGCCCTGCGTGCCGTAGAAACCATCGACTTCATGACCGCCCGCTGGGCCCACCTGCCGTACGAACTGCTGGAGACTGTCAGCGGCCGTATCATCAATGAGATCGAAGGCATCTCGCGCGTTACTTATGACGTGTCGAGCAAGCCGCCAGCGACGATTGAGTGGGAATGATTGGGCGTCCGGCATTGTCCGGTACGATCTAGCAAGAAATACCCTGGAGCCCGCGTAATTGCGGGCTTTTGGTTTTTTGGTGCTGGCAAGTTCTGGCCGCTTTGTGCATCGCTAAGACAGTTACTTCATCAACGATACTAACGCTGTATCACAGTCTTCCAGTGGGGGGCTAAGCCAGTAGATGCAGGGCATTTTCTGCTCCGCCAAATCAAGGATGGAACATTTATGAAAATACGGATCTGGCTCAAAAGCTTCGCGTTGCTAATGCTGGTGGGCCTGGTGTTGAGTACAACGCTTCACTTCGCGCTTTACCTGCCGTTCATTGTGAAATACGTGGGGGTGGGTAGTTCACTCGGCCAGAAGATGCTGATATTCACTGCCATGGACATCCTTGCTTACCTAGTCTGGGTCTTGCCGGCAGGGTTGTTGTTGATATTCAACTTACGAAAGTCCGCCTACGGTGTAATGCTCATCGTAATTCTGACCTCCCTGAAATTCCCAGAGGCTCTTGCGCTGGCGCAATTGCTGATGTGGCTGTGGGCTGTGTGTCTGGTGCTGAGGACTGTGTTGCTGGCGGTGTGGCTAAGCGGGTGCAAACTTCGCGACCTTTATAACTATCACCGTTCCAAATGATTGCGACCCCAGCAGGGCTTCAAGCGAGTTAGAAGAATTCATCCAGCAAGCAGTAAAACCTCATGCGCTGCTCATCAGGCTCAATACCGTAACGCTCGAAAAATGGCTTTACCCATTCCGGCCCAAGGTTACGCCCGATGCTGCGTGCCGCGAGCGCCAAGTCTTGGTATCGGTCGCTGATACCCAGGCGCCCGCAGTCGATGAACCCACTGAAACGGCCGCCTTGCGCCATGAAATTTGGCAGGCAGGCGTCACCATGGGCCACTACCAGATCATGGGTGTTTGGCTGAGTCGACAAGAGTTCGGCCAGCACATCTTCCGCGCTGCGTCCGAGTCGTTCGTCGTCGAAGTCTGTCTCATCGACCAGCCCGGCACGAACGCGCTCCCGCGCGAGCCCGATGCGTTGCTTTAGAGGGTGATCGAAGGGGCATTGCGCGATGGGTATCTGGTGCAAGGTACGCAGGGCCGTTGCCAGTATGTCGATGGTTTGCGTGGCAGACAGCGTGTTGGCGCTGGCCAGGTCCTGTCCCGGAAGGGCGGTCATCAGCACCCAGTGGTGATGGTTTTCTGTCAGCTCAGCCAGCACGATGGGCGCCGGCAAATTAACCTGCTGGAGCCACCGAAGGCGCTCGACTTCATCCGCAAGCTCACCGAACGCTCCCTGGGGCTCGGCCTTAAGGAACAGGTCTGCACCACAGCCCTGGCTCAGGCGAAACACGTCAGCCCGCGATTCACCGATGGACTGTTGCTCAATCAGCGCTTGCGGGAACTGTTCACGCCACGCGTTCGGAATATGCACTGTGCTTTCCGTTCTCGGCTCAGCGCCGCGCAATATCCGAAAAGTAAAACTTATCCAACGTATGCCGCGACTCGGTGTACTCGAACTGCCGCCCATCCTGCAAAAACGTCTGGTTGCTCACCACGATCACGTGGCTTTGGCCGTCGAGGTCTAGGTGTGTCTGGTCGTCTTTACTGCGGGGCAGGGCTTCGATGGTGCGTTGGGCGTAGCTGATCTGCAGCTGCAAGGTCTGCTCGATAAACGCGTAGATCGACTGCTCGGCAATTGCTTGGTCCAGGCCAGGGATCAGGTCGGCGACAAAGTGGTTGATGTCGAGAATCACCCGTTTACCACCGATGCGCCGCACGCGTTTGATGCGGGTGATCAGGCTGCCGGGTTCGGCTTCGATGTGTTGCTGCAATGAGCCTTCCAGCGGGAACTGCGTGAACTCGACCACTTCGGTGTGTACGTCATCGCCCAGGTCGGCGTGGGTTTCGTGGAAGCTGACGATGCCACCCAGTTGAAATTCGATCGGGTTGGGCGACAGGACGAAGGTGCCTTTGCCGTGGATTTTTTGCGCAAAGCCGCGTTCCTGCAGCTGCTCGATGGCGCGACGCACGGTGCCACGGCTGGCCTGGTAGCTGTCCATCAATTCGGTTTCGGAAGGAAGGCGCGTACCGCGTTGCAGGCGTTCAGTGGTGATGCTGGCAAGCAGATCCGTATAGATCTGGTTGTATTTGCTCATGTGATGGCTGCTCTGTGCCCGGCTTTCTGTAGGTGAACGGTGCGTTCAAGGCAGGAACCTTAGTGGCAGCGGTGGGGTTTGTCCATTGGGCCTTGGAAAGCGGTAAGCCAATATTTTTAAACTCGTCTGTACGAGTTGTTGCTTTAACTCGTACAGACGAGTACTTTTGGCTTCGGCGTGCTGCCAATGACTGCCCTCAAATAAAAAAATCAAAGTGGAAACCAAGCATGAGCCACGACTATTCAACGATCGCCCGCGAGATTCTCGACAACCTCGGGGGGCGCGAAAACCTTGAGCAAGCTGCCCACTGCGTGACCCGCCTGCGCCTGGCGCTCAAGGACCCAAGCCTGGTCAATAACAGCGCGCTGAACCAGGTCGATCTGGTCAAAGGCTCGTTCTTCACCGGTGGTCTGTTCCAAGTGGTCATCGGCCCCGGCGAAGTGGAAAAGGTCTACGCCGCCCTGCGCGAACAGACCGGCCTCGCCGCTGCCACCATCGCCGACGTAAAGAAGAAGGGCGCCGACAAGACCAACGCCATGCAGCGTCTGGTGCGGGTGTTTTCCGATGTGTTCATGCCGATCCTGCCTGCGCTGATCATCGCCGGCCTGCTGATGGGCGTGAACAACTTGATGGGCGCCAAGGGCATGTTCATCGAGGGCAAGACGTTGCTGGAGGCGTATCCGAACCTGGATGGCCTCTGGAGCCTGATCAACCTGATGGCCAACACCTCGTTCGTGTTCCTGCCGGCGCTGGTGGGCTGGTCGGCGGCGAAGCGGTTTGGCGGCAGTGAAATCCTCGGCATCGTGCTCGGGTTGATGCTGGTGCACCCGGACCTGCTCAATGCCTGGAACTACGGCAAGGCGGTGGCGGGGCTCGACGGCCAGAGCCTGCCGTATTTCGATATTTTCGGCTGGTTCAAGATCGAGAAAGTCGGCTACCAGGGGCAGATCCTGCCGATCCTGATGGCGGCGTATGTGATGAGCGTCATCGAGAAATGGCTGCGTGCTCGCGTGCCCAATGCCATTCAACTGCTGGTCGTGCCGATCACCACCATCGTCGTTACCGGCGTGCTGGCGTTGGCGATCATCGGCCCGGTGACCCGTCACCTCGGCATCCTGATCACCGAAGGCGTGGTCACCCTGTTTGACCTGGCGCCCATGCTCGGCGGGGCGATTTTCGGCCTGCTGTATGCACCGTTGGTGATCACCGGCATGCACCACATGTTCCTCGCCGTGGACCTGCAACTGATTTCCACCCAAGGCGGCACCTTTATCTGGCCGATGATCGTGATGTCCAACCTGGCCCAGGGCAGCGCCGCGCTCGCGGTGTTCTACATGACCCGTAATGCGCGGGACAAAAGCATGGCCTCGACCTCGGCGATTTCCGCGTACTTCGGTATCACTGAGCCGGCGATGTTCGGGGTGAACCTGCGCTTCAAGTTTCCGTTCTATGCGGCATTGCTCGGCTCGGCGCTGGGCAGCATTTTCCTGTCGATGAACAAGGTGCAGGCGTCGGCCATCGGGGTGGGTGGCTTGCCTGGGTTTATTTCGATCGTGCCGAGTGCCATTCCGATGTTTGTGATTGGGATGGTGGTCGCGATGGTGGTGCCGTTTGTTCTGACCTGTGCGTTGAGCATGAAGATTGTTCGGCCGGGTTATCGCGTCGCCTGATCGACCGCTATCGGGGGCAAGCCCCCTCCCACATTTGACCGCGCTCCCCTGTGCCGGCGATAGGGCCCAAGAGGCCGGCACACAATTCAACTGAAGGAACCCAGCATGCAAACCTGGCAACACTCGGTGATCTACCAGATCTACCCCAAAAGCTTCCACAGCCACGCGGGTAACGCCACCGGTGACCTGCTGGGCATCGTGGACAAACTCGATTACCTCCAATGGCTGGGCGTGGATTGCCTGTGGATCACGCCGTTCCTGCGCTCGCCGCAACGGGACAACGGCTACGACATCAGCGACTACTACGCCATCGACCCCAGCTACGGGACCATGGCCGACTGCGACCTGCTCATCAGCGAAGCGGCCAAGCGCGGAATCAAGTTGATGCTCGACATCGTGGTCAACCACACCTCCATCGAGCACGAGTGGTTCCAACAAGCGCGCAGCAGCCTCGACAACCCGTACCGCGACTTCTACATCTGGCGTGACCAGCCGAACAACTGGGAATCCAAGTTCGGCGGCTCGGCCTGGGAATACGAAGCGCAGACCGGCCAGTACTTCCTGCACCTGTTTGACCACACCCAGGCCGACCTCAACTGGGACAACCCCAAGGTCCGTGCCGAAGTGTTCAAGCTGATGCGCTTCTGGCGCGACAAAGGCGTAGGCGGTTTCCGGCTGGACGTGATCAACCTGATCTCCAAGCCTGCCGACTTCCCCGAAGACACCAGTGACGGCCGCCGCTTCTACACCGACGGCCCCAACGTGCACGAATACCTGCAAGAGATGCACCGCGAAGTCTTCGAAGGCCATGACCTGATCAACGTCGGCGAAATGTCGTCCACCAGCCTGGAACACTGCATTCGTTACTCTCGGCCTGAGTCGAAAGAACTGTCGATGACCTTCAACTTTCATCACCTGAAAGTGGATTACCCCAACCTGCAGAAGTGGGTAAAGGCCGACTTCGATTTCCTGCAACTCAAGCGGATCTTGTCTGACTGGCAACTGGGCATGCAGGCCGGTGGCGGTTGGAATGCATTGTTCTGGTGTAACCACGACCAGCCGCGAGTGGTCTCGCGCTTTGGGGATGACGGTGAACACCGCGTGGTCTCGGCGAAGATGCTCGCCACGGCGCTGCACTTCCTCCAGGGCACACCGTTCGTGTACCAGGGCGAAGAGTTGGGCATGACCAATCCGGGTTTCGACGCGATCGAACAGTACCGCGATGTGGAGACCCTCAATATCTATCGCCTCAAGCGCGATGCCGGTGAATCCGAGGCGTCGAGCATGGCGGCGATCATGCAGAAATCCCGCGATAACGGACGCACACCGATGCAGTGGAACACGCAGGCCAACGCTGGTTTCAGCAGTGGCGAGCCGTGGATCGGCGTTGCGGCCAATGCGGCGCAGATCAATGTCGACAGCCAGCGTGATGACCCGGACTCGGTGCTGCATCACTACCGCGCGCTGATCGCCTTGCGTCGTCACGAACCGCTGATTCAAGAGGGCGTTTACTGCGAACTGCTGCAAGACCATCCCCAAGTCTGGGCTTACCTGCGCGAGGGCCACGGCGAACGCCTACTGGTGCTGAACAATTTCTACGGGCAGCCCTGTGACATCCAACTGCCCGAGAGCGTGATCAGTGCGGCGAGCGAGCAGCGTCTGTTGATCAGCAATTACCCCGACTGTCCGCGGCGTACGTCTTCGGTGGTGCTGCGCCCTTACGAATCCTTCGTGCTGCATCTCAAGGACTAAGACCCGTTGTAACCCCCGTATGGGAGTGCGGGGGCGCTGCAAAAAAACATAATAAAAATATCGGAGTGCTTCATGAAAACAACAATAAAGTTGGGCCTCGTTGCATCCTGCCTGAGCCTGCCTCTCGGCGCTCAAGCCCTCGAATTCGCCGGCTATTTGCGTAGTGGCGCGGGGACGTCAACCGGCAGTGGCCCGCAGCAATGTTTCCAACTTCCGGGCGCGCAATCCAAATATCGTTTGGGTAATGAATGCGAGCAATACGGCGAACTGGAACTGCGCCAGGACCTGCTGACCTTTGACGATGGCTCGGTGCTTAGCGTCGATGCCATGGCTTCCCTCTACAACAAGTACGACCGCGAGCTGAAATTCCAGGGCGAGAATAACGGCTCGGCGCGCATGCCGCAGATGTATGCGCAATGGTCGAACCTGCCCGCCCTCAACGGCGGTTCGGTGTGGGCCGGTCGGCGTTACTACAAACGTAACGACATCCATATCTCCGATTTCTACTACTGGAACCAGAGCGCCACCGGCGGCGGCATCGAGGACGTGCTGATCGGCGACCTTAAATACAGCTACGCCATTTCGCGCAAGGACAACCTGTACCAGAAGGAATACGCCACCCGTCACGACTTCAACGTCGCGGGCTTCAAGACCAACCCCAGCGGCGAGCTGGAGCTGGGCTTGAGCTATATCGAGAAAGCCGGCGGTCGCGATACCAACAGCGGCTGGGCACTGACAGCGCAGCACGTGCAAAAACCTTTCCTCGGCGGCAAGAACAAATTCGCCCTGCAATACGGCGAAGGCCCCGGCACTGGCCTGGGCTACACCGGCAATACCTTCCTGGATAAAAGCAGCAAAAGTTATCGCGCCGTGGAGTTCTTCGACTGGCAAGTGACCCCGCGCTTTGGTGGGCAGATCGAGGCGGTGTACCAGAAGGATATTCGCCCCGGCAGCCAGGACCAGACCTGGATGTCCATCGGCGTGCGCCCGGCCTATGCCCTCAGCGAGCAATTCAAACTGGTCACCGAGCTGGGCCATGATCAAGTCGATGCCAGCGGCGGTACGCGCAAGTTGAGCAAATTCACCTTCGCCCCGACATGGTCGCCCAAAGGTCCGGATTTCTGGGCACGGCCCGAAGTGCGCTTGTACTACACCTATGCCACCTGGAACGAAGCTGCCAAGCGTGCGGCGAATGAACTGGCGGCTGGTTCGGCGTTATCCGACACCGGGTCCTACGGCACCGCGCGGCATGGATCGAACTTTGGTGTGCAGGTCGAGTATTGGTGGAAGTGATCCCTCTTCTGCCCAATGATTTTTACAGAACCAAACAGCAGGTGACGTCATGACCGCAACTCAACCCCTGGAATTGCTGGCGCCTTTATCCGGCGTGCTGCTGGCGCTGGATCAGGTGCCGGACCCGGTGTTCGCCAGCCGCATGATCGGCGACGGCCTGTGCATCGATCCCACCTCGCAGACCTTGTGCGCACCGTTGACCGGGGTGGTCAGCAATATTCAGAACACGGGGCACGCGGTGAGTATCACGAACGACAACGGCGTGCAGGTGCTGATGCATATCGGCCTGGATACCGTGAACCTGGCGGGCAAGGGCTTCACCCGATTGGTCGAAGAAGGCCAGCGGGTGGAGGCCGGCGAGCCGCTGATCGAAATTGACGCTGACTACGTGGCGCTCAATGCCCGCAGTTTGCTGACCCTGATGCTCGTGGTCAGCGGCGAACCGTTCACCCTGCTGGCAAACGGTGCTGTAGACATCGGCCAGCCGCTGTTGCAGGTATCCCCAGGCGAGCCGATTGAAGCTGCAAGCGAGGAGGAGGGTGATGCGCTGTTCTCCAAACCGCTGAGCCTGCCCAACGCCAATGGCCTGCACGCGCGCCCGGCGGCGGTATTTGCCCAGGCGGCGAAGGGGTTCAATGCGAGCATTTATCTGCACAAGCAAACCCAAAGCGCCAACGCGAAATCCCTGGTGGCGATCATGGCGCTGCAAACCGTGCAGGGCGATATCTTGCAGGTGAGTGCGGCGGGAGAAGAGGCTGAGGCGGCCATCAAGGCGTTGGTGGAATTGCTGGCGCAAGGGTGCGGCGAGCCGGTCGCGGCAACGGTGGCGGTGGTTGAGTCGGTGGTGTCTGCGACTGTGCTGCGAGGTGTTTGCGCATCGCCGGGTTCGGCGTGTGGTCATGTGGTGCAGGTGGCTGAGCCTGAGCTGAACATCCCTGAAAAGGGCGCGGGCGAAGCGGTCGAGCGTGCCGCGCTGGCGCGTGCGCTGCGGGCTGCTACGGAAGCGCTGCAAACCTTGCAAGCCAAGGCGGTCGGCAGTGCCCAGGCGGAGATTTTTCGTGCTCATCAGGAATTGCTCGAAGACCCGACCCTGCTGGAACACGCCCATGGCCTGCTCGCCGCTGGCAAAAGCGCAGCATTTTCCTGGCACAGCGCCACGGCGGCCACGGTCAAGTTGTTCCAGGGGCTGGGCAATGCGCTGATCGCTGAGCGTGCAGCGGACCTGGCCGATGTGGGCCAGCGCGTACTCAAACTGATCCTGGAAATTGAGGACCGCGCCTGGGATCTGCCCGAGCGCGCCATCTTGATCGCCGAGCAACTGACCCCGTCACAAACCGCCAGCCTCGACACCGGCAAGGTGTTGGGGTTTGTTACGGTCGGCGGCGGTGCGACCAGCCATGTGGCGATCCTCGCCCGTGCTTTGGGTTTGCCAGCGATCTGTGGTGTGCCCGTGCAAGTACTGGCGCTGGCCAACGGCAAACACGTCCTGCTGGATGCCGATAAGGGTGAGCTGCACTTGGAGCCGAACCAGGCTGAGATCGAACAGTTGAAAGCCGCACGTCAACAACAGGCACAGCGACAGCAGCGCGACGTTGCACAGGCTGCGTTGCCCGCCATCACGCGCGACGGCCATCACGTTGAGGTCACGGCCAACGTCGCCTCATTGCAGGAGGTGGAGCAGTCACTGACTCTCGGCGGTGAAGGGGTCGGCTTGCTGCGTTCGGAGTTTCTGTACCTCGACCGCAGCCGCGCGCCGAGCCCGGAGGAGCAGGCCAGCACCTACACGGCCATCGCCCGCGCCCTGGGCGCTGAGCGCAACCTGGTTGTGCGCACGTTGGACGTGGGCGGCGACAAACCGCTGGCCTACGTGCCGATGGAGGCCGAGACCAACCCGTTCCTGGGCTTGCGCGGCATTCGCCTGTGCCTGGAGCGCCCGGAACTGTTGCGCGAACAGTTCCGCGCGATCCTCGCCAGCGCCGGCCTGGCGCGGCTGCATATCATGTTGCCGATGGTCAGCCTGCTGTCGGAACTGCACCTGGCCCGCAGGATTCTCGAAGAAGAAGCGCTGGCGCTGGGGGGGGGCGAGTTGCCGAAGCTGGGGATCATGATCGAAGTGCCCTCTGCGGCGTTGATGGCAGACGTGTTTGCGCCCCATGTGGATTTCTTCTCCATCGGCACCAACGACCTGACCCAATACACCCTGGCCATGGATCGCGACCACCCACGCCTGGCCAGCCAGGCGGACAGCTTTCACCCGGCGGTATTGCGCTTGATCGCCACCACCGTCAAGGCCGCCCATGCCCATGGCAAGTGGGTTGGCGTATGCGGCGCGCTGGCGTCCGAAGCGCTGGCGGTGCCGGTGCTGATCGGGCTGGGGGTGGATGAGTTATCGGTCAGCGTGCCGTTGATCCCGACCATCAAGGCCACCGTGCGCGAGCTGGACCTGGTCGACTGCCAGAGCATTGCCCGTCAGGTGCTGGGCCTGGAAGAGGCCGCCCAAGTGCGCGAGGCCTTGCGTGGCTTTCACGCGGCGACCGTCGAAACCTCATCTGTGCTGGAGAACTGAGCATGTTGGATAAATTAAAGCAGGCGTTCTGGAAAGCCCTGACCCCGGATTTGATTGCCGAAACGGTCGAGGCGCCGACGCAGAGTCTAGTGTCGGCCGACGTGCTGAGTGCGTTGGGTGGCGCGGATAACCTCACGTCGCAACAGCGTGTGGCACTGACGCGGGTTAGGGTGCAATTGCAGGATGTGGGGCGGTTGGATGAGGCAGCGTTGAAAGCGGCGGGTGTGCCGGGTGTGATGGTGTTGGCGGGAGGTGTGGTGCACCTGATCACTGGCCTACAAGACTACCGTGATCGAATGTGAGCCGTTTGAATGGGGTGTAATTTACTTGCTTGTGGTGAGCGGGCTTGTCCCGCGCTGGTTGGTGGCGTTTAGAGCTTAGGGTTGTCTTCCGCAGGCTTGGTCTTGTCCACACCTGGCACATGCAGGTTGCCTTCGACCACCTGGTTGCCTTCCAGCTGCGGCTGCGTCACCCACGTCAGAATGTCGTAGTAGCGCCGGATGTTCGCCACAAAGTGCACCGGCTCACCGCCCCGGGCGTAGCCGTAGCGGGTCTTGCTGTACCACTGCTTCTGCGACAGGCGCGGCAGCATTTTCTTCACATCCAACCACTTGTTCGGGTTCAGGCCTTCTTTCTTCGCCAGGGTGCGCGCGTCGTCCAGATGGCCGGTGCCGACGTTATAGGCGGCGAGGGCAAACCAGGTGCGGTCCGGCTCGGCGATGCTGTCGTCCAACTCATCCTTGATTTTGGCCAGGTACTTGGCGCCGCCCATGATGCTCTGCTTGGGATCCAGGCGGTTGGACACGCCCATGGCCTGTGCGGTGTTCTGTGTCAGCATCATCAGGCCGCGCACGCCGGTCTTGGAGGTGACCGCCGGTTGCCACAGTGATTCCTGGTAGCCGATGGCCGCTAACAGGCGCCAGTCGACCTTTTCTTCCTTGGCATAGGCCCGGAAGTGTTTCTCGTATTTGGGCAGGCGCTGCTGCAGATGCTGGGCGAAGGTGTAGGCGCCGACATAACCGAGCACATCGACGTGCCCGTAATAGCGGTCTTTGAGACGTTGCAGGGTGCCGTTCTTTTCCACCTTGTCCAGGTAGCTGTTGATCTCGTTGAGCAGGCTGTTGTCTTCGCCGGCGGCCACGGCCCAGCTCTGGTTGCTGGCGTTGCCCAGGTCGAAGGCCACGCGTACGTTGGGGAAGTACACCTGGTTCATCGCGACTTCGTTGGAGTCCACCAGGGTCAGGTCGATTTGCCCCTCGTCCACCATGCGCAGCAGGTCGACCACCTCAACCGCGTCGGATTCTTCGTACTCGATTGCAGGGTTTTGCTTTTTCAGCTCGGCCAATTGCTCGGCGTGGGTACTGCCCTTGAGCACCATGATCTTCTTGCCCACCAGGTCCGCCGCGTTCGTCGGCCGTGACTGGCCGTTGCGGTAGATGACCTGCGGAGTGACTTCAAGGTAAGGATGGGAGAAACGCACCTGTTGCTGGCGCTGCTCGCTGCTGACCAGGCCGGCGGCGGCGAGCACCGGGCCATTGGTCTTGCCCAGTTGGCCGAACAGGTCGTCGAGGTTGTCGGCAGTCTCGATCTCCAGCTTCACGCCCAGGTCGTCGGCAAAGCGCTTGACCAGTTCGTATTCGAAACCGGTTTCACCGTTGCGGTCCTGGAAATACGTGGCCGGGCTGTTCCGGGTAATGACCCGCAATACGCCATCCTCCTTGATTCGCTCAAGCGTGCTGGGTTTATCAACACAGGCGCTGAGCATCAGGAAGAGTCCGGTGGCGATGAGCCATTTGGCGCATCGCGGGCGCAAAGCAGTTGGTGAGAACATCTGCGCAGTATACGCAAACGGCCCACGGCGCCATATCTCGACAGCGGGGGACTTGTCTGCTAGCGCCGCCAAAACTGTGCTGCAGCCCGCAGAAACGTGGCTTGGCGGGCAAATGTGACGGTTAAAATAACTACGCGCAATGCCTTGGATAACGCCCCGATAGTGTGCAAACCGTGCCAACTGACGTCCGGCAGCAGCCAGCGATGCCGTTTCGGGTGCCGTTGGCGATGGTTTACGCTAGAATGCACGGCCTCAAAGCACACCCCTTCCCGAGGCTGTCCCGAAGATGTTGATCCTGCGCGGCGCTCCTGCCCTTTCTGCCTTTCGCCACAGCAAACTCCTTGAGCAACTGAGCCAGAAGGTTCCAGCGGTTACAGGCCTGTATGCTGAATTTGCTCACTTCGCCGACGTTACCGGCGTATTGACCGCCGACGAACAGCAAGTGCTCGCACGCCTTCTGAAGTACGGCCCAAGCGTTCCCGTTCAAGAGCCGACCGGCCGCTTGTTCCTGGTTCTGCCACGGTTCGGCACCATCTCGCCCTGGTCGAGCAAGGCCAGCGACATCGCCCGCAACTGCGGCCTGGAAAAAATCCAGCGCCTGGAGCGCGGTATCGCCTTCTACGTTGCCGGCCAGTTCAGCGATGCCGAGGCCGAGCTGATCGCCAGCAGCCTGCACGACCGCATGACCCAGATCATCGTCAGCCAGCTCGAACAGGCTGCCGGTCTGTTCAGCCACGCCGAGCCCAAGCCGCTGACCGCGATTGACGTGCTTGGCGGTGGCCGCGCCGCCCTGGAGAAGGCCAACACCGAACTGGGCCTGGCCCTGGCCGAAGACGAGATCGACTACCTGGTCAACGCCTTCAACGGCTTGAAGCGCAACCCGCACGACATCGAACTGATGATGTTCGCCCAGGCCAACTCCGAGCATTGCCGTCACAAGATTTTCAACGCCAGTTGGGACATCGACGGCCAGAGCCAGGAAAAAAGCCTGTTCGGCATGATCAAGAACACCTACGTGATGCACAGCGAAGGCGTTCTGTCGGCGTATAAGGACAACGCCTCGGTCATCGTCGGCTCCGTCGCCGGCCGTTTCTTCCCGGATCCAGAGACCCGCCAGTACGGCGCGGTTCAGGAACCGGTGCACATCCTGATGAAAGTCGAAACCCACAACCACCCGACCGCGATTGCCCCGTTCCCTGGCGCAGCCACCGGTTCCGGCGGTGAAATCCGTGACGAAGGTGCTACCGGACGTGGCGCCAAGCCAAAAGCCGGCCTGACCGGTTTCACCGTGTCCAACCTGCAGATCCCTGGCTTTGAACAGCCGTGGGAAGTGCCGTACGGCAAGCCTGAGCGCATCGTTACCGCCCTCGACATCATGATCGAAGGCCCGCTCGGCGGCGCCGCGTTCAACAACGAGTTCGGTCGCCCGGCTCTGACTGGCTACTTCCGTACCTTCGAACAGTCCATCACCACTCCCCATGGTGATGAAGTGCGCGGTTACCACAAGCCGATCATGTTGGCTGGCGGCATGGGCAACATCCGTGAAGAACACGTCAAGAAAGGCGAGATTCTGGTCGGCTCCAAGCTGATCGTGCTGGGTGGCCCGGCGATGCTGATTGGCCTGGGCGGCGGTGCTGCTTCCTCTATGGCAACCGGCACCAGCTCGGCTGATCTGGATTTTGCTTCCGTACAGCGTGAAAACCCGGAAATGGAGCGTCGCTGCCAGGAAGTCATCGACCGTTGCTGGCAATTGGGTGACAAGAACCCGATCAGCTTCATCCATGACGTCGGTGCTGGTGGTTTGTCCAACGCCTTCCCGGAACTGGTCAACGATGGCGACCGTGGTGGCCGTTTCGAACTGCGCAACATTCCAAACGACGAGCCGGGCATGGCCCCGCACGAAATCTGGAGCAACGAATCCCAAGAGCGTTACGTGCTGGCCGTCGGTCCTGAGGACTTCGCGCGCTTCCAGGCCATCTGCGAACGCGAGCGCTGCCCGTTTGCCGTGGTCGGCGAAGCCACTGCCGAGCCGCAACTGACGGTCACTGACAGCCACTTCGGCAACAGCCCGGTGGACATGCCCCTCGAAGTGCTGCTGGGCAAAGCCCCGCGCATGCACCGTTCAGCGGTGCGTGAAGCCGAGCTGGGCGATGATTTCGACCCAAGCACACTCGAACTGGCCGACAGCATCGAACGCGTGCTGCATCACCCGGCCGTGGCGAGCAAAAGCTTCCTGATCACCATTGGTGACCGCAGCATCACCGGCCTCGTAGCCCGTGACCAAATGGTCGGCCCATGGCAGGTGCCGGTGGCCGACGTTGCCGTCACCGCCACCAGCTTCGACGTCTACACCGGTGAAGCCATGGCCATGGGCGAGCGTACGCCGCTGGCCCTGCTGGACGCCCCGGCGTCGGGCCGCATGGCCATTGGTGAAACCCTCACCAACATCGCCGCGTCGCGTATCGGCAAACTATCTGACATCAAACTGTCGGCCAACTGGATGTCCGCTGCCGGTCACCCGGGTGAAGATGCGCGTCTGTATGACACCGTAAAAGCGGTCGGCATGGAGCTGTGCCCGGAACTGGGCATCACCATTCCAGTGGGCAAGGACTCGATGTCCATGGCCACCCGTTGGAACGAAGACGGCACCGACAAGAGCGTGACCTCGCCGCTGTCGTTGATCGTGACCGGTTTTGCACCGGTTACCGATGTTCGCCAGACCCTGACCCCGCAACTGCGCATGGACAAAGGCACCACCGATCTGATCCTGATCGACCTGGGCCGTGGCCAGAACCGCATGGGCGCCTCGATCCTCGCGCAAACCCACGGCAAGCTCGGCAAAGTGGCGCCGGACGTTGACGACGCTGAAGACCTCAAAGCCTTCTTCGCCGTGATCCAGGGCTTGAACGCCGACGGCCATCTGCTGGCTTACCACGACCGTTCCGACGGCGGCCTGCTGACCAGCGTTGTCGAGATGGCGTTTGCCGGTCACTGCGGCCTGAACATCGTGCTCGACAGCGTTGCCGAGGATGCATCCGAGATCAACGGCATCCTGTTCAACGAAGAGTTGGGCGCCGTGATCCAGGTTCGCCAGGACGCGACTCCGGACGTACTCGCTCAATTCAGCGCCGCTGGCCTGGACGACTGCGTGGCGGTGATTGGCCAGCCGATCAACAACGGTGAAATCAATATCTCGTTCAACGGCGATACAGTGTTTGCCGGTCAACGCCGTCTGCTGCAACGCCAGTGGTCCGAGACCAGCTACCAGATCCAACGCCTGCGTGACAACGCCGATTGCGCCGAGCAGGAATTCGACGTGATCCTGGAAGAAGACAACCCGGGCCTGAGCACCAAGCTCAGCTTCGACGTCAACCAGGACATCACCGCGCCGTACATCAAGAAAGGCATTCGCCCACAAGTTGCTGTGCTGCGTGAGCAGGGCGTCAACGGCCAGGTGGAAATGGCGGCGGCGTTCGACCGTGCCGGCTTCAATGCGATTGACGTGCACATGAGCGATATCCTCGCCGGTCGCGTTGACCTCAACGAGTTCAAAGGCCTGGTCGCTTGCGGCGGTTTCTCCTACGGCGACGTGCTGGGTGCCGGTGAAGGCTGGGCCAAGTCGGCCCTGTTCAACAGCCGTGCCCGCGATGCGTTCCAAGGCTTCTTCGAGCGCAACGACAGCTTCACCCTGGGTGTGTGCAACGGTTGCCAGATGATGTCCAACCTCAGCGAACTGATCCCGGGCAGCGAGTTCTGGCCGCACTTTGTGCGTAACCGTTCCGAGCAGTTCGAAGCCCGTGTCGCCATGGTGCAGGTGCAGGAGTCCAACTCGATCTTCCTGCAAGGCATGGCCGGTTCGCGCATGCCGATCGCCATCGCCCACGGCGAAGGCCATGCCGAGTTCGCGAGCGAAGAAGCCTTGCTCGAAGCCGACCTGTCCGGTTGCGTGGCCATGCGCTTCGTCGACAACCACGGCAAAGTCACCGAAAACTACCCTGCCAACCCGAACGGCTCGCCGCGCGGGATCACCGGCCTCACCAGCCGCGACGGCCGCGTGACCATCATGATGCCGCACCCGGAACGTGTATTCCGCGCTGTGCAGAACTCGTGGCGCCCGGAAGAGTGGAACGAAGATGGCGCCTGGCTGCGCATGTTCCGTAACGCTCGCGTTTGGGTGAACTAAGGTCGTGTACAAGCTTGCCTTCTTTGTGCCCGACAGCCATGTAGAGACGGTGAAAACCGCCGTCTTTGCAGCCGGCGGCGGGCGCATTGGCGACTACGACAACTGCGCCTGGCAAGTGCTGGGCCAGGGCCAATTCCGCGCGTTGGACGGCAGTCAGCCGTTTATCGGCCAGGTTGGCCAGGTCGAAGTCGTCGAAGAATGGAAGGTCGAGTTGGTGGTGGCGGATGCGCTGATCGTGGCTGTTGTGGCTGCGTTGAAGCTGAGCCACCCCTACGAGACACCGGCGTACGAGGTATGGCAGTTGGCGGATTTTTGATTCGTTGACGGCATAAACAAGAAACCCGCTGGGCCAGTTTGGTCAGCGGGTTTTTTGTTGCCTGGATTACGGCGCGGGCGTCAGTTGTACCTGGGCGCGTACGGCGTCGATCAAGGTGGTCTGGTAGAGGAAGCGCTGCTGCGCCATGCCCCAGCGATCGATGTAGAACAGGCCCTGGTCATCGACCTGGATCGGGGTCGAGACGATTTCGCCGCTGCGGGATTTGTGCAGCAGGTTGCTTTCGGCCATTGACGGGTGTTCGACCAGAAAGTGGCCGGACACTTTCAGTCGGGTGCGGTCCAGCGGTACGAATGCGGCAGGCTCACGCATGCCAGCCACGCCGACCTTTAGCGTGAAGTCGCTGCGCAGTGCCGTCCAGCGGGTTTCCAGACCTGTCTCCCAGCGGCCGGGGTGGATGGGGGACGCCAGGTTGGGCGCAGCGTCGCGGATATGCAGGCTGGCGGCGCCTTGCAGCTCGGCCAGGCCGGGCACTTGCAGGTGGGTGTTGGTGTGGGCGCTGCCGATGAACGCCACCCATTTGTGTGGGCCGTGCGCCGCCTGGTCAGCGTCGATCACCCGTGACGCGAAGTAGCTGAACATCTGGTTGCGCGCCTCTGTGTTTGCGCCCTTGACGTGGTAACTGGCGGTGCAGTCGAGTGCGCGTACACGCAACCCATATTTGTTGGCTTGCTGGATCACTTCGAAGTAGGTGTTGGCGCCACTGTAGAGCGGCATGTGCCCGGCATCCTGGCGTTTGAGGTAGTCCTTGAGCGTGGGCGAAAGGCGTTTGGATTGGCGGAAGGCATCCAGCTCGGCCTGGTGCAGGTCGGTGAGCAAATGTTCGACGTACAGCGTGTCGAACTTGAGCGCCTTGAGTTGCTTCATGTGTTTGATCAGGAACGCCTTGCTCGTCTGCGCGCTGTGGGCCTCGCCGATGACCAGCCCCGCCAGCCGGCTTTCGCTGACAGCGCGCAGAAACGGTTCCGGCTGCGTCTGCCCGTTGAGTCGCGACAGTTCCGGGCGAGCCGGCAGGGTGTGCTGGCTGAAGTACTGCTGTGCATCTTGGGTCAGACGCTCCCGCGTTTTCTTGAACACCGAAAACGCCTTGCGGTGCTCGGGGGCCGGCAGGAAATGACTGTCCAGGCCGTGGGACTGGTATGACTGGGTCTGGATGCTTTCGCGCAGGTCCGCAGCGATATCGTAGTCGCTGTAATGCGTGACCGTTGCCGCACCACTCGACGGGGCAGGGGATTCTACGGTTTGTTCAGGCCCGCGCACGGCCAGGGTGTAATCGGCGGAAGCGTCGCTGGCGTCGATGCGCAAACCCACGGCATGGTCAGCGCCGACATTTTCCACGCGCACAGCAACTGCCTTGTGCAGATCGGCCAAGCCCGGGACTTGATCGGCCGCGCGCATGCGCGCGGGGTCCAATAGGGCAATCCAGCGCTCATCGGGCAGGGCGTCGCTGTCGCCTTGCAGGACTTTGTGCGAGTAGAAGTTGCGCAACGCGGTGCTGCGCGTTGTGGTGGGTGGGGTGTCGCCGAGGTTAAGGGCATCATCCAGGTCGTAGCAGGTCGAGGCGTCCAGTGCCTTGATCTTGATGCCTTTGGCCGAAGCCTTGCGTACCAGCGCCACGTAGGAGAATTCGGCGTTGTCGGCAAAGCCCATTGCCTTGTCGACGAGCTTCAGATGCCGCTCGATGTGCTTCCAGGATTTGCCGCTGTTGAGCTTGTCCAGTTTCAGGCGAAACACATCACCGGGCAGGTATTCGATGTACAGGCGCTTGAAGCCTTTGTTGAGCAGCGCGTCGATGTTCTCGATAAGCACCTGCTGGCCGACACCGCTGCCGGGGATGGCGCCAATGATCAGGTTCGGTGCGCGGCTAAATGCGGGGTTATCGGTGAGCGTGGCCAACGATGTCTCCCGCGTTACGGTAGGTACCTCGGCACGGGGCGCGACGGGCGGCTGCTGGCGGAAAAAGTCCTCGGCGTCGCGGGTCAAGTGGCTGACTTGTTGCTGATACACATCGCGCACCGGCTGCAATTCTCGGGACGCCGCAGCGACGGTGACGTGCGGGTTTTGGTACACCCAGTCACCCTGTTGGCGCAGTTGCGCCGTGAGGTCGGGGTTGAGCACCTGCTCCAGCTTGTCCGCGTACTGGGGGGGCATCTCGTAGTGCTTGAGCGCATCGGGGGCCTGCGGGACTTTTTGATACTTCGGCGCGCCGCCAGTCACTCCGGTACGGCGCCATACACCTTGGGCATCCGGTGCCGCGAGGCGGGTGGTGGAGACCAGCTTGCCGGTGACCGGGTCGAGGCGATAGAGCAAATAGCGTCCGATCGGGTCCGGAGTCTGATGAGCCCAGAGATATTCGCCATTGAACAGCACCGATTGCATCCCCGCAGGCTTGAGTGGCGCCGGTTCCACGGCGCTGATCAACTGCAGCGTCGGGCTCTGTACGAGGCGCCTTGGGGCCTGGCGCACGGCGAACTGTTGCAAGGTGCCGAGGGCCGGGCGCAGGTCGGTGAACAGCCCGCCGGCGCTGTTGAGCAGGTAACCCATCAAGTGTTCCAGGGCCTGGGCGTTGTCGCCCTGGTGGTAAGCGTGCAGAGCCAGCATGGCGTCCTTGAACGCCAGCGCCAGACCGATGCTCAGGCTCAGCACTGGAAAAGGCGCGGTAGCGATGGCGGCAACCCATTCCACACAGGTCCAGGCGATGCCGCTGATCATCTGGGTACGGTTGACGGTAGTCGCGTGAACATCATCAATGGTGCGTTGCAGCTTGAGGTCATACACCTCGCGCCGCAGGTCCTGGATCTGGGTTTGCGCGCGTATCGGGTCATAGCGCGGCGGGCTGATGCTGGTTTTATCCAGCCCTTCAGGCAACTGGTGCCGGGCGTCCTCCAGGAATGTGCGCACTCGTCCCTGGGACTGCACCGCGACGCGTTGCACCAGGTAACCGAGCATGCCGGGCAGTTTTTTCAGCAAGTAGTTGAACTGCCTGGCTTCGCGCACGCTGATGCCATCCGGAGCATTGGGGGTGTAGAGCAGCGTTGGGTCATCGGCATGGGTGAACAGATAGCAGCCGATCACCCAGTCGCCGTCGATGACCAGGCGGTGTATCCCATGGTCGCGGCGGATGGCCGGTGCCGTCTCGCCCATCTTCGCAATACTGCGCTCCAGCCATTCCCGGTCGATGGACGCGATATCCCCCTGCAAGTGAGATTCCAGAGCGGCACTGCGCAATTGCCCTTGAGTAATGGCCAGTGTGGTATCGCGGCGCAGCTTGTAGTCCGGGCTGCCGACGTTCAGTAGGCGTGTCTTGATCTCATCGATGTAGCGCTGGCCGATCCAGACGCCGGTGACCGAGCGTGCGACTTTTTCGGCGGTCAATGGGCTCAGATCGATGCCTTCGGGGCCTTTGAAGTGTGCCGAGCGCGAGAACTTTTCGTCGAGAAAACCGATGCCGTCGGCATAGCCGTCGCGATACAGCTGGGTGTAGTTGATGGGCGCAGCCTTTGCCGACCCCGGTGAGTAGGCCCAAACAGTGTCGGGGTCGACATCGTTGCGTGGGCGTCCCAGCAGCTCATTCAGACGGGCGCGCGCCTGCTCATGCAGGTAAGCGCTGAAGCCCGGCACTTGCGCCTCGGACAACGAATAATCGTTGTAGGCGCGCAGACCGCCTTTGGTGTCGTCCGCCAGTTTCATCAGGGTTCGCCGCGTGGTCAGCGGCGCCGCGCGGAACCAGGTAGGCGTGCTGAACTCATCGTCATCCAGGCGCGTGGCCAACACATGGGTGGCCATGGCCTTGAGGCAATCGGCATGGCTGCCGGCGTGTCCGAAGCTGATTTCGCGGTGTTCCTGGGCGTGAAACTTGTAGCTCAGGCCGCTGAGCACCTGTTTCATCTTGGCCCGAAAGCGCAGGGCGACGCGGCTGATCAGGTAATCGGTGAGGGTACCTGGCGGCGATTTGAGGCCATTGTCCAAAGTCCAGCCGAGGATGTGGTTCTGGCAGGCAATTTCACTGTCGAACGCCTGGAACTGTTGCTCGCGCGGAGCCTGCGGCGTACATAGCAACACGCGGTCGACGGCGCCGCTGGCGTCGCGCCTGAGCAGCACCCACAGGTCTTGCAGTTGGGCCTCGTGCAGCGCCAGGGTCGTGGCGCTCAGCAATGGATCGCTGTCTTGGCGCACGCGTTGGATCAGTTCGAAATCGTCAGCAGTGAGATGCCCCTGCAGCATTGCGGTGCAGGCCAGCGCGTTGATTCTGTGGTCGAGCATGGCTTCGATGGCCTGGCACAGCTCGGTCTTGGCATGCAGCTGCTTTTGCAGGTCCCTGAAGTCGATACGCGGTTGCAACGTGCCCATTTGTTGCGCGAGCCAGGCCGGCGTCAGCGCGGCGTAGGTGTCGGGCAGTGGCGCGCCGTCGTAGCTGAGGCTGGTCTTTTCGAGGAAGTCGGAACCGGCGTTTTCATCGTCGGGATGCAGGCCGCGCAAGGCCAATTCGACCAGGTCGCGTTTGTGGCTGTATTCACCGATCGGTGTGACGGCGCGGCGGGTGGTCACCAGCAAGCGTTGTGGTTCCAGGTCGTGGATATCCAGGTCATCGCTCAGGCGCTCCAGCCATTGGTGGCGTGCCAGGGTGTACGGCGTGGCCAGGGCGCCGAACAGTTGTTCCAGGCGCTGCCGGGACTGGTCGTAATGCTGCAAGTGTTCGGCGAGTCGTGCGCGTTGGGTGTCTGAGGCGCTGCGGTACCAGTCTGGCGCGCTGTGCCGTAACCATCGGTCGAGCAGCAATTGGGCGCGCCATTGCAGTCGCGCGCCGAGGTCGGGCACGGCGTCGACGATGGCCTGCTCCAGCGCATTGATCAGTGTCTGCGCGTCAGTGTGCGGGTTGTCCACCAGGCTCAGGGCGCGGTCGATGTCGGCGCTGCGCTTGGCGATCAGTTGGTTGTCGAGGTGCTCGAACAGTGGCCGTTCGCTGATCGGGGTCAATGCTAGCGGCCAGATGGCTTGCGGCGTCAGTGCGCGGTAGTCGCTTGCCAGCAGGCCCATGAAGTGAGCGCGCTCGGCGGCGGTGTCCAGGCGTTGGAACAGATCGCTGTCGAGGTCGGCCAGTGAGGCGAAAAATTCAATCCCGCGCGAGGGAGTGAACAGTGCCACGCGGCCAACCGGCGTGCTCGATTGAAGCTCGCTTACCACCGGGCTTGAATGTTCGGTCAGCACAAACGCACCGGCCAGTTCGATGGTTTGCCCCTGGTATTCAAAGGTCAGTGCATACAGGCCGGGGCGTTGCGTGACGCCCAGTGGTACGCGGTCCAGGATCGCCTGCTCTTGAGGATGGAACAGGCGATCGGCGACCGCGAGTGCGGTTTCGTGGGTCAGTGCGATGTAGCCGGCTTCAAAGGTCATGAAGGATTTGCGCGCTTTGCCGTCGATCTGCTCGCGGCTATCCATATCCAGCAATTGCGTGTTGAGCGTGGCCTTGAGCGTGGTCAGCAGGGCCTGACCTTCAGTACTGCGCAGATCGCTGTTGGCCAGGTTCTGGTACAGCACGCGGCTGTTTGTCAGGAACTGCTGGCGGTAGTTTTCCAGATGGGTATTCAGGCGCTCCAGGTACGCGAGTGGAGGCGACGCTGGCTGCGTCGGCAGCAGCGGTGCATCGAGGTCGAGCAGGTGATGGCCGATCAAGTTGAGTGAGCCTTTGATCTCGTCAAAGGTCAGGGGTGGGGTGGAAGTGCTCACGGGCACAGGCTCCATGCTGAGGATTGGAGCCCTCAGCATGGGCACGACCGCCCCGAACAGGGCGGTAGATAGGTAGGTCAGGCGCCGGCGCGGACTGGCTGGCCAGAGGTCAAGGCCTTGAGTGCGGCGCTTAAGCCTTGGGCCTGCTCGCCGACCAGCAGGTGCCACACACCGGCGTCGATCCGGCTGACACCCTGGCAACCGAGTGCCGTGAGCTGCGCCTGCGACAGCGCGTTTTCGTCGGCCAGGTGCAGGCGCAGGCGGGTCATGGCCACGCATTCCAACTGCACGACATTGGCCTGACCGCCCAGCGCATCCAGCCATTGCTGCGCCACGGTCGAGGCAACGTTGCTGGCTTGAGTCGGCGCAGTGGCGCTGGCAGGTGATGTGCTGACGGAGGTCGGCATCGCCAGACGAATCTCATCGGCAATGCTGTCTGCCAGCGGCCCGACCACTACCTGCAAACTGCCGCCGTTGCCCGGCCGCACGATAGCCATCGCCCCCAGGGCTTTGAGCTCGGCATCCACGGCCTTGTTGCGGTCAACCATGTCCAGGCGCAGGCGAGTGGTGCAGGCGCCGACGCTCAGCAGATTGTCCGCGCCGCCCAAGGCGCGGATGTACGCCGTGGCGCGCTGGTTGTCGCTCATTGCTTCGGCCGGTGCCACTTGGCCGTCTTCACGGCCCGGGGTTTTCAGGTTGAAGCGGCGAATGCAGTAGCTGAACACCGTGTAGTAGATCGCTGCGTACGCCAGCCCCACCGGCACCACCAGCCAGCCATTGGTGGACTTGCCCCAGCCCAGCACCATGTCGATAAACCCGCCGGAGAAGGTAAAGCCCAGGTGGATATTCAGCATATTGGTCACGGCCATCGACAGACCGGTGAGCAGCGCATGGATCAGGTACAGGAACGGCGCGAGAAACATGAATGCGAATTCAATCGGCTCGGTCACGCCGGTGAGAAACGAGGTCAGCGCCATCGATAGGAAGATCCCGCCCATCACCTTGCGCCGTTCCGGCAGGGCGTTGCGGTACATCGCCAGGCACGCGGCGGGTAGGCCGAACAGCATCACCGGGAACATGCCGGTCATGAATTGGCCACCTTTGGGGTCACCGGCAAAATAGCGGGTCAAGTCGCCGGTCACTACGGCGCCGGTGGCCGGGTCGGTGAAGCTGCCGAACACAAACCAGGCCATGTTGTTGAGGATGTGGTGCAAGCCGGTGACGATCAGCAGGCGGTTGAACACGCCGAACACGAACGCGCCGATGCTGCCGCTTTCCATCAGCAGCACGCCGAAACTGTTGATGCCGTGCTGGATCGGCGGCCAGATCAGGCCAAAGATCACCCCCAGCCCAACCGCTGAGAACCCGGTGACAATCGGCACGAACCGTCGCCCGCCGAAGAAGGCCAGGTACTCAGGCAGCTTGATGTCCTTGAAACGGTTATACAGCGCACCGGCCATCAGGCCGCTGGCGATCCCGGCGAGCATGCCCATGTTGATGCTGGTGTCCATCACCTTGAGGGTAGAGATCATCACCAGGTAGCCAATCGCACCGGCCAGCCCGGCTGTGCCGTTATTGTCGCGGGCAAAGCCCACGGCGATACCGATGGCGAAGATCAGCGCCAGGTTGGCGAAGATCGCCTGGCCGGCATCGTGCATCACTGCGATGTTGAGCAGGTCGGTATCGCCCAGGCGCAACAGCAGGCCGGCAATCGGCAGGATGGCGATAGGCAGCATCAGCGCGCGGCCCAGGCGTTGCAGGCCTTCGATGAACAGTTGGTACATGGCGGGTCTCCTTTTTCTTGTTGTTGTCAGCTCAGCGGCCAGTGGTGTTGACAGGCTTGGCGTACGGCTTTGGCGCTGCTCAGGTCGAGCAGGCTAAGGCTCAGTTGCCGGCATTGCGCCGCATCCAGGTGGCGGACGCGGTCCTTGATTTCTGCGATTTGCGGCGGGCTCACCGACAGCTCGCTGACCCCCAGGCCGATCAGTGCGGGGGTGGCCAGCGGGTCGGACGCCAGCGCGCCGCAGACGCCAACCCAGCGCCCATGCTTGGCTGCGCCGTCGCAGGTTTGGGCGATCAGCCGCAGCAGCGCCGGGTGCAGCGCGTCGACCCGCGCGGCGAGTCCGGCGTGGTCGCGGTCCATGGCCAGGGTGTACTGGGACAGGTCATTGGTGCCGATGGACAGGAAGTCCGCATGTTCGGCCAGTTGTTCGGCCATCAGCGCGGCGGCGGGAACTTCGATCATCACCCCCAGTTCAGGGCGCTGGGTCAGCTTCAGCTGCGCACACAGTTCATCCAGGCGCTGGCGGATCTCCAGCAGTTCGTCGACTTCGCTGACCATCGGCAACAGGATGCGGCAGCGCGCCAACGGTGTGAGTTGCAGCAGCGCGCGCAGTTGCTGGTCGAGCAGTTCGGGACGCACCTGGGCCATGCGAATACCGCGCAGGCCCAAGACCGGGTTGGCTTCGACGGGCAGGGGCAGGTAGTCGAGTTGTTTGTCGCCGCCCACATCGATGGTGCGGATGATTACCGACTTGTCGCCCATGGCATCCAGCACGGCTTGATAGGCCTGGCGTTGCTCCTGTTCATCCGGCGCGGTGCGGCGGTCGACAAAGAGGAATTCGGTACGCAGCAGGCCGACACCATCGGCGCCGTTTTCAAACGCTGTCTGGGCTTCGGCGCTGGAGGCAACATTGGCGGCCACTTCAATGCCTACGCCGTCACTGGTGCGTGCCGGTTGGTGAGCCTGGGCCTGTTGCTGTTGGCGGCGCAGTTTTTGCGCGTCGCGAATCTGGTGCACTTGAGCGTGCCGGGCTTCGCTGGGCGCCAGTTCCAGGCGACCGTTGGCGGCGTCCAGTACCACCCGCTGGCCTTGCGGTACGTCGAGGACTTCGCTGCCCAGCGCGACCACGCAGGGCAGACCTTTGCCGCGCGCCAGAATCGCCACATGGGAGGTCGCGCCGCCTTCGGCCATGCACAGGCCGACGGCCTGCTGCGCGCTCAGTTGCAGCAAATCCGAGGGCGTCAGTTCATGGGCGCTGACGATGGCGCCAGCGGGTAACTCGAAGTGCCAGCCTTCACCCAGCAATGTGCGCAGCACGCGTTGTTGCAGGTCGCGCAGGTCGTTGGCGCGCTCGGCGAACAATGGCTTGCCCAATGCCAGCAGCACTGCGCACTGGGCCTGGATCGCATCGCGCCAGGCATGGGTGGCGGCGCTGCCTTGCTCGATGGCACCCGTGGCGGCTTCCAGCAGGGTCGGGTCTTCCAGCAGGGCCAGGTGGGCGGCGAAGATGTCTTCTTCCTCGACGTTTTTACGCTGGCGGGCGTGCTCCAGGGTGTTGCGGATTTCACCGCGCACCTGCTCCAGCGCCGTGTCCAGACGTTGCAGTTGTTCGTCGGCCGAATGCTGGCCCGTGTCTGCGGGCAGCTCGATACCGCTCAGGCGAAACAGCGGCCCGCAGACCAGGCCGGGCGCCGCGCAGACACCTTGCAATACACCGGCTTCGGTATTGGCTCGGCGTGGCGTAACGGAGGCAGGCGCGTGATGTTCTTCTTTCATCGGTGCAGACAGCGCGGCAACCAGGGCCTGCAAGGCCGCCTCGCAGTCCTTGCCCCGGCAAGTGACGCGCACTTCGTCGCCTTCGCCGATGCCGAGCCCCATCAAACCGATCAAGCTGTCGCAGGCGGCCGACTTGTCAGCGTAGTGCAAGCGCGCCTGGCTGCTGAATCCCTGGGCCGTCTTGCGGATCAGCGCTGCAGGCCGAGCATGCAAGCCGCCTCGATGGGTGATGTGCACACGGGCGCTGGCTTCTTCGATGGAGTTATCCACAGCCGTCTGAGCGGGCGCTGTCGACCGCGCGATGACCTGCATCAGTGGCTCGCCGACGTTGACGGTTTGCGACGCCAGAGGCAGCACGTCGAAGTGCTCGCCATTGGTTAGGATGATCAGGCTGATAAGGCTTTTGCACTGGCGCGCAATGCAATCCAGGTCAAACCGTACCAGTGCCTGGCCCAGGCTCACCCGCGCGCCCTGTTTGACCAGCAGCGCAAAACCTTCGCCCTTCAGCTCGACGGTGTCGATACCCAGATGCATCAGCAGCTCGGCGCCATTGTCGGCGCGGATTGTCAGCGCGTGGCCGGTACGCGCGACGTGAATGATCTCGCCGTCGCAGGGCGCATGCAGGCAGTTATTAAGCGGGTCGATCGCAAGGCCGTCGCCCATGGCACCGCTGGCGAATACTTCGTCGGGGACGTTGCCCAGGGTCAGCACCGGCCCACTGAGGGGGGCGCTGAGGGTCACTGCATTATTGTTGTTAGACATGGGCACGGTACTCATCAGGAAAACACGGCACACCACTCAGTGAGTGCGGGTGACTTTGCTCAGGTGGCGCGGTTGGTCCGGGTCCATGCCGCGGGCGACCGCCAGACCGGCGGCCATGACGTAGAAACTCTGGATCGCCAGCACCGGGTCCAGGCTCGGGTGTTCGGCGCGGCTCAGGGTCAGGTCGCGTTCGGCGATATCGTCCGGCGCGGCCAACAGCACGCGGGCACCGCGCTGGCGCATGTCGGCGGCCAGGCTCAACAGGCCTGCCTGCTCGGCGCCGCGCGGGGCAAACACCAACAGTGGATAGTTGTCGCCGATCAAGGCCATCGGCCCATGGCGCACCTCGGCGCTGCTGAAGGCTTCGGCCTGGATCGCCGAGGTTTCCTTGAGCTTGAGTGCAGCTTCCTGGGCAATGGCAAAACCGGCGCCACGGCCGATCACCATCAGGCGCTGACTGTCGCGCAGGGCGTCGATGGCGCGGCTCCAATCCTGGCGGGCCGCTTCACGCAGGCCATCGGGCAACGCCTTGCAGGCTTGCAGCAGGTCGGCTTCCTGATTCCAGTGGCCGACCAACAGCGCGCTGGCGCTGAGGGTGGCGATAAAGCTTTTGGTCGCGGCCACGCTGAGTTCCGGCCCGGCGCACAGCGGCACGTGGAATTCACAGGCGGCTTCCAGCGGCGAGTCTTCGGCGTTGACCAACGAGATGCTCAAAGCCCCGCGCTTACGCAGCAGGCGCAGGCTGTTGACCAGGTCCGGGCTTTGGCCGGACTGCGAGAAACCGAACGCCACCTGGCCGCTGACCTTCAACGGCGCTTGCAGCAAGGTCACCACCGACATCGGCAACGACGCCACCGGAATGCCCACATGTTGCATGGCCAGGTAGGCGAAATAGCTGGCGGCGTGGTCCGAGCTGCCACGGGCGATGGTCATCGCCACTTGCGGCGGCTGGCGGCGCAGGCGGCCGGCGATTTCTTCCAGTGCCGGGTTCAGGCGTTGCAGTTGCGCCGCGACGGCGTCACAGGAGGCCAAGGCCTCTTCAAGCATTTTTGAAGACAATGGTTTCTCCTTCGACCATGACGTCGGTGAGTTGCAGGGAGCGGTCCAGGCGTACGCAGTCGGCAAAGCTGCCGGGTTGCAGGCGGCCGCGTTCTTCCAGGCCCAGGTAATCCGCAGGAAATTGCGACAGGCGTTGTGAGGCTTCGCTGATAGGCAGGCCGATCTTCACCAGATTGCGCAGCGCCTGGTCCATGGTCAGCGTGCTGCCGGCCAGGGTGCCGTCGGCCAGGCGTACGCCGCCCAGGCATTTGGTCACGGTGTGGCTGCCCAGCTTGTATTCGCCATCGGGCATGCCGGCCGCGGCGGTGGAGTCGGTAACGCAATACAGGCAAGGGATCGACCGTAGCGCCACGCGTATCGCGCCGGGGTGCACATGCAGCAGGTCCGGAATCAACTCGGCGTACTTGGCGTGGGCCAGCGCGGCGCCGACGATCCCCGGCTCGCGGTGATGCAACGGGCTCATCGCGTTGTACAGATGGGTAAAACTGGTGGCGCCCGCGGCGAGGGCGGCGACGCCTTCTTCATAGCTGCCCAAGGTGTGGCCGATCTGCATGCGTACGCCGCGCTCGCTGAGGGCGCGGATCAGGGCGTCGTGGCCGGCGATTTCCGGGGCGATGGTGATCACTCGGATGGGCGCCAGGCGCAGGTACGCCTCGACTTCTTCCATCAGCGCGGTGTGGGCGAAGTTGGGTTGGGCGCCAAGTTTGCCTGGGTTGATGTAAGGCCCTTCCAGGTGTACGCCGAGTACTCGGGCGCTGCCGGCAGGGCGCTGCTCGCAAAAGCCGCCGAGTTGACCGAGCACGCTGGAGATTTCATCCACCGGCGCGGTCATGGTGGTGGCCAGCAGCGAGGTGGTGCCAAAGCGCACGTGGGTGCGGGTGATGGTCTCGAAGGCGTCGATGCCTTCCATGATGTCCTTGCCACCGCCGCCGTGCACATGCAGGTCGATAAAGCCCGGCAGCAGGTAGGGCAAATCGTTTTGCGTCGGGTCGCAAGGCACGCCTTCAATGGCGGTCACCTTGCCGTGTTCATGCACCAGGCGGCCGCGAATCCAGCCGTGGGGCGTGAGGATATTATCTTCGGACATGGGCAGTTCTCTAAGGCCGCTACTCGGCGGCAAAGTCATATCGACGCAGCTCTGCGACAAAGTCGTAGTAGTCGTTGCGGCAGTAGGTGTCGGTGATTTCAATCGGCGTGTTGTCGGCGGTGTAGCCCACGCGGGTCATCAGCAGCATGGCGGTGCCGGGGGCGATGCCCACCAGGGCGGCGAACTCGTCCGAGGCGTTGACCGCCTGGATATGCTGCAGGGCACGGACGATGGGCTTGCCGATACTTTCCAGGTACTCGTACAGCGAGCTGCCGATGGCTTGCGGTTGCGGCAGCACCGAGGCGGACATGGTGGTCATCTCAATGGCCATGACGGTGTCGTCGGCTTTACGCAAACGCTTGAGGCGCGCCACTTTGTCGGTGGGCGACAGGGCCAGGCGGATCAGCTCTTCATGGGTCGGCGGGGTGATGTCACGCTCCAGCCATTGGGAGCTGGGCACAAAGCCCTTGAGGCGCAACATCTCGCTGAAACCCGACAGGCGTGAGAGCGGCTGTTCCAGGCGAGGCGTGATAAAGGTACCGGAGCCCTGGCTGCGGCGGATCAGGCCTTGGGCAAACAACACTTCCAGCGCCTTGCGGGCGGTGACTCGCGAGATGCTCAGTTGCTCGCTAAGGACGCGTTCAGACGGCAATGCCTGTTCGGATTTCCACTCGCCGGCATGGATAGCCGCTTCCAGCTTGCGGGCCAATTGCAGGTAAAGCGGCGTGGATTGTTTGTCGTCAGGGCGCAGGGCCAGGATGGGATTCATCTGTCAGGTTTCCGATGCGTTATTGGAGTGTTGTCGCCCGGTATTGGCCGGAAATTAATACCACTTAAATACCATGTCAATGCAGCGAAAACGGTGCAAATCCGGTTTTTATGGACCTATAACGGGGCTCGGTCTTAAGTGGTATTAGAGAGGTCTTTATGGCGCGCAGAACGGCGCAGCCCGCGCGGTGAACTGGTATTCACCGGCGGGCGCTGTTGAAGGCGGGAAAAATTTTCGAATTATTTTACGAACGGTCGACGATTACGGCCGAATCTCGATCAGGGTGCCGTCTTTGACCAGGGTCCAGACTTCACGCATATCGACGTTGCGCATGGCGATGCAGCCGTCGGTCCAGTCCAGGGTGTGGAACCACTGTTCGGGGTAGTCTTCGGTGTCAGGCGTGCCGTGGATCATGATCATGCTGCCGGGCTTCACGCCTTCGCGGCGCGCGCGGGCGGCGTCGCTGATATTGGGGTAGGAGATGTGCATGGCCAGGTTGAAGCGGTCGCTGGTCTTGCGCCAGTCGATCCAGTACAGGCCTTCCGGGGTGCGGCGGTCGCCCTCTATCAGCTTGTGGCCCTTGGGGTTTTTGCCCAGGGAAATGCGGTAAGTCTTGATCGGCTTGCCGTCGTTGATCAGTTGCAATTGATGGGCGGACTTGAGCACCAGGACTTTTTCGACGGTTTTGCCGCCCAGGGTCTCCACGGTAGAAGCCGGCGAAAGGGTAGCGAACGACAGGCAGAGCAGAGCAAGCAACCAACGCATTAAAACGATTTCCCTTGATGCCGGATTATTATTGGGCGGGCTTGCCCATCGGCGGCACAGCCTCGCTGCGCACCGGGTAGGACTCAAGTCTGCGGTCAGCGAAAAAGCATTCTAAGGTACGTCCCACCGTGCGGAAAGCCAGCTCGGACCAAGGGATGTCGGCTTCGTCAAACAACTGCACTTCAAGGCTTTCGGGGCCTGCGGCGAAGTCCAGGTCGACCAGTTCGGCGCGGTAGAAGATATGCACCTGGTTGATGTGCGGCACATCGATCAGGGTGTAAATCGCCAGGTTGCGCACGCGGGCGCAGGCTTCTTCCTGGGTTTCGCGCGTGGCGGCCTGCTCGACGGTCTCGCCGTTTTCCATAAAGCCCGCGGGCAGGGTCCAGTAGCCGAGGCGCGGCTCGATGGCGCGTCGGCACAGCAGCACTTTATCGCCCCACACCGGCACGGTCCCGGCGACGATATTGGGGTTCTGATAGTGAATGGTCGAGCAGTGATCACACACAAAACGCAGGCGCCCGTCGCCTTCTGGAATGCGTTGGGTGACCGGTTTACCGCACTGGCTGCAGAATTTCATGCTGGGGTTCCTGGAAAGTGCGCCTATCTTGGCGTGGCGGGCAGGGGCCTGCAAGTTGTCGTTTAGCGACACCCGCCGGGTTTTGGGGTTGGGCGCCCGCACGCTTTGGTGCATGATGCATGGTAGCCAACAGACCGAGATGACTCATGCTGGACGAGCTACTTCGCCGGGTAAGCAACCACACCCCCCACACGCTGGAAACCGACGGGCGTTTCCCCGAGGCTGCGGTGCTGGTGCCGATTACCCGCAGTGATGAACCCGAGCTGATCCTGACCCTACGCGCCAGCGGCCTGTCGACCCACGGTGGCGAAGTGGCGTTTCCCGGCGGTCGTCGCGACCCCGAAGACCCGGACCTGATTTTCACCGCCCTGCGTGAGGCCGAAGAGGAAATCGGCCTGCCGCCTGGCTTGGTCGAAGTGATCGGCCCGTTGAGCCCCCTGATCTCCCTGCATGGTATTCGCGTCACACCTTATGTCGGCGTGGTCCCTGATTACGTCGAATACCTGGCCAATGATGCAGAGATTGCCGCCGTTTTCAGCGTACCCCTGGACTTTTTCCGACAGGATCCGCGCGAACATACCCACAGAATCGATTACCAGGGCCGCAGTTGGTATGTGCCCAGCTATCGGTTTGGCGAATACAAGATTTGGGGGCTGACGGCGATCATGATCGTCGAGTTGATCAACCTGCTCTATGACGACGCCCAGATCAGCCTGCACCAGCCGCCCAAGAGCTTCATCAATATCTAAGCCATCGTTTGAATGGCAAGCCGTGAGGACACACCATGAAATACCGCCTGGGCGACGCCCGCGTCGAGACGCATCCCAACAGCTGGGTGGCGCCGAACGCCACGCTGGTGGGCAAGGTCAAGCTGGAAGAGGGCGCCAACGTCTGGTTCAACGCGGTATTGCGTGGCGACAACGAAATGATCCTGATCGGCAAGAACAGTAATGTGCAGGACGGCAGCGTGATGCACACCGATATGGGCTATCCGCTGACTCTGGGCACGGGCGTGACCATCGGCCATAACGCCATGCTGCACGGCTGCACCGTGGACGATTACAGTCTGATCGGCATCAATGCAGTGATCCTCAACGGCGCGAAAATCGGCAAGCACTGCATCATTGGCGCTAACTCGCTGATTGGCGAAGGCAAGGAAATTCCCGATGGTTCGCTGGTGATGGGCTCGCCGGGCAAAGTGGTGCGTGAGTTGACCGACGCCCAGAAGCGCATGCTCGAAGCCAGCGCCGCCCACTATGTGCATAACTCACAGCGCTATGCCCGCGACCTGGCTGAGCAGCAAGAATGAACCCGATTGAACGCCCCGTTGGCTCGCCGTGCGTGAGCATTTGCGCGCTGGATGATGACGACATCTGCACCGGCTGCCAGCGCACCGTGGATGAAATCACGCGCTGGAGCCGCATGGACAACGCCGAACGCCGGGTGGTGTTGGGCTTGTGCCACGAGCGAGCGGTGGCGGCTGGGCTGGTGTTTATGGCTTCTGGTAAATCCGGCGCCTGATAGATCGCCATCGGGGGGCAAGCCCCCTTCCACACTTAACCGCGTTTAATCTGTAGCAATACGGTCAAAATGTGGGAGGGGGCTTGCCCCCGATGAGGCCCTCCCAGACGACATATTTCAAAATGTGAAGTACCCTGTGCCCCTTGTTCACAGGTCTCTCGCCCCATGCTCTTCCTGATCGCCTACATCAGCAGCGTCGTGCTGATCAACTTCGCTTTCTCCACCGCCCCGCACCTTGACGTGATCTGGTCCGCCTGGGGTGGCCTGGTATTTATTCTGCGCGACATGGTGCAAACCCGCTTCGGCCACGGTGCGATCATCGCCATGTTGGCGGCGCTGGTACTGTCCTACGTCACTTCCGACCCTGCCATTGCCCTTGCCAGTGCCACGGCATTCGCGGTGTCCGAATGCATCGACTGGCTGGTGTTCAGCATCACCAAGCGCCCGCTCCACGATCGCCTGTGGATAAGTTCGGCGCTGAGCATTCCCCTCGACACGTTTATCTTCTTCGGCCTGATCGGCGCGCTGACGCCGGCGGTGGTGGGTACGGCCTTGGCATCGAAATTCGCCGGGGTCACGGTGGTGTGGCTGATCATGGCCTGGCGTATCCGCAAGCGGGCCGTCGCCAACTGAGGCCAATTTTTACAGTTCATGTAAAATGCCGGCCTTTCTCCCCATGATCCGCTCCCCTGAGGACCTGAGATGACCCGAATCGGAACTCCATTGTCGCCAACCGCGACCCGCGTTTTGCTGTGTGGCTGCGGTGAGCTGGGCAAGGAAGTGGTGATCGAACTGCAACGCCTGGGCGTTGAAGTGATTGCCGTGGATCGCTACGCCAATGCGCCGGCCATGCAGGTTGCCCACCGTAGCCATGTGATCAACATGCTCGACGGCGCCGCCCTGCGTGCGGTGATCGAAGCGGAAAAGCCGCACTTCATCGTGCCGGAAATCGAAGCCATCGCCACCGCTACCCTGGTGGAGCTGGAAGCCGAAGGCTTCACCGTGATCCCGACCGCGCGCGCCACGTCGCTGACCATGAACCGCGAAGGTATCCGTCGCCTGGCCGCCGAAGAGCTGGACCTGCCGACCTCGCCGTACCATTTTGCCGACACCTTTGAAGACTACAGCAAGGCCGTCCAGGATCTGGGCTTCCCGTGCGTGGTCAAGCCAGTGATGAGCTCGTCGGGCAAAGGCCAGAGCTTGCTGCGCAGCGCTGACGATGTGCAGAAGGCCTGGGATTACGCCCAGGAAGGCGGGCGGGCTGGCAAAGGCCGCGTGATCATCGAAGGTTTTATCGACTTCGACTACGAAATCACCTTGCTGACCGTGCGCCATATCGGCGGCACCACCTTCTGCGCGCCAGTCGGCCACCGTCAGGAGAAGGGCGACTATCAGGAATCCTGGCAGCCACAGGCCATGAGCCCGGTTGCCCTGGCGGAATCCGAGCGCGTTGCCAAAGCCGTGACCGAAGCCTTGGGTGGCCGTGGTCTGTTTGGCGTGGAGCTGTTCATTAAGGGCGATCAGGTGTGGTTCAGCGAAGTGTCGCCGCGCCCGCATGACACGGGTCTGGTGACCTTGATTTCCCAGGATCTATCGCAGTTTGCCCTGCACGCGCGCGCCATTCTGGGCTTGCCAATCCCGTTGATTCGCCAGTTCGGGCCTTCGGCCTCGGCGGTGATTCTGGTGGAAGGGCAGTCGACCCAGACCGCATTCGCCAACCTCGGCGCTGCACTGAGCGAGCCGGACACCGCGTTGCGTCTGTTTGGTAAGCCAGAAGTGAATGGCCAGCGCCGCATGGGCGTGGCGTTGGCGCGGGATGAGTCGATTGAAGCGGCTCGGGCCAAGGCAACCCGTGCTTCCCAGGCGGTTGTGGTAGAGCTCTAGAAAGCATCGGGGGCAAATCGAATCTTCGCACCGCCCCTCCCACACTTGACCGCGTTTAATCTGTAGAAATGCGCTCAAAATGTGGGAGGGGCGGTGCGACGATTCGACTTGCCGCCGATAGCGGTCTATCAGGCAACCTTGTTCAAATCATTATCCCGCGTCTCTTTCAGGCACAGCACAGCAATCAAGCTGAGCAACGCTGCCGCCGACACATACCCGCCGACATAACTGAGCCCGCCCATCGCCACCAGCTTGGTTGCGAAAAACGGTGCCGCCGAAGCGCCCACAATTCCACCCAAGTTATACGCCGCCGAAGCGCCGGTATAACGCACGCGGGTTGGGAATAGCTCTGGCAACAGGGCGCCCATCGGTGCGAAGGTCACACCCATCAGGAACAGCTCCAGCGCCAGGAACAGTGCCACGGCCCAGGTCGAGCCATGAGTCAGCAGTGGCTCCATGGTGAAGCCGGACAGGATCGCCAGGACTGCGCCGACGATCAGCACCGGCTTGCGCCCGTACCGATCACTGGCCAAGGCAGCCAACGGTGTGGCCAAACCCATGAACAGCACCGCGAAGCACAGCAGGCCAAGGAATGTCTCGCGGCTGTAGCCCAAGGTCGACACGCCGTAGCTCAGGGAGAACGCCGTGGTGATATAGAACAGCGCATAGCACACCACCATCGATGCGGCGCCCAGCAGCACCGGCAGCCAATGCTGGCTGAACAATTCCACCAGCGGCACCTTTACCGGTTTTTCCTTGGCCACGGCGTTGGCGAACACCGGGGTTTCATGCAATTTCAACCGCGCGTACAGGCCGACCATCACCAGTGCTGCGCTGAGGATGAACGGGATGCGCCAGCCCCAGCTACGGAATTGCTCGTCGTTGAGGCTCATGGCCAGGATCAGGAACAAGCCGTTTGCGGCCAGGAAGCCGATCGATGGGCCAAGCTGCGGGAACATGCCGAACCAGGCGCGTTTGCCCTTTGGCGCATTCTCGGTAGCCAGCAGCGCCGCGCCGCCCCATTCCCCGCCCAGGCCAAGGCCCTGGCCGAAACGCAGCACGCACAACAGGATCGGCGCCCAGGCCCCGATGCTGTCATAGCCGGGCAGCAAACCGATCAACGTGGTGCACACGCCCATCAGCAGCAGTGAAGCCACCAGCGTCGACTTGCGGCCGATACGGTCGCCAAAGTGGCCGAACAGCGCTGAACCCAGTGGGCGGGCGATAAAGGCGATACCGAAGGTCAGGAATGACGCCAGCATCTGCGCGGTGCCGGAGGTTTGCGGGAAGAATACCGGGCCGATCACCAGGGCAGCGGCGGTGGCGTAGATATAGAAGTCGTAGAACTCGATGGCGGTACCGACGATGCTCGCGGTGGCGACTCGTGCAGTCGAGTTGGTTGGGGCGGCGGTCGCAGCCTCGTTATAGGTGGTGCTCATTGAGTTATCCCTGACAGTCATTGCGCGTTTGGACGCGGATTATTATTGGTCGAACACCCCTGGATCAGGGTTGTGCGCGGGGCGGCTCGGGATGGGAGCGTACACCGGTCAGACAGGATGCTGCGGTGCCTGGACGCGCTCAGTGCGGATAGCACACGGTCGGGCGGGGCTTGGGTAAGCCGACCCGATTATAGGAAGGGGGTTGCGCATCGAACAAGCGGATTAAACGGCCACCGGCACTCGACTGGTGTGCCAGATCAGTACCTTGCTCACCCGGTTGTCCTCGGTTTCGAGGATTTCCAGGCGGTAGCGGCCGATCTTCAGGCACACCGCGCAATCCGGAATGGTCTCCAGGGCTTCGGTCACCAGGCCGTTGAGCGTCTTGGGGCCGTCGCTTGGCAGGTGCCATCCCAGGCTCTTGTTCAGTTCGCGGATCGAAGCGGCGCCATCAATGATGTAGCGGCCATCGGGCTGCGCTTCGATATGCGGGTTGTCCGTACCCTGTTCACTTTCGAACTCTCCGACGATTTCTTCGAGGATGTCTTCCAGGGTAACGATGCCCAGCACTTCGCCATATTCATCCACCACCATGCCCAGGCGCCGCTGCTGTTTGTGGAAGTTCAGCAATTGCAGCTGAAGGGGCGTGCTTTCCGGTACGAAGTAGGGTTCGTAGGAGGCCTCGAGCAAGGCTTCCTTGGTCAGGCTGGCGTCCGGCAGCAGATGCTGGATCAGCCGGGTGTTCAGTACGGCTTCGACCTGATTGATGTCACTGTGGAACACCGGCAGGCGAGTGCGCGGTGAGGTGCGCAGTTGCTCGATGATTTCTTCGATCGAGTCATCCAGGTTGATACCGTCCACTTCGCTGCGGGGTACCAGGATGTCATTGACGGTGATGTTGTCCAAGGCGTGGATGCCCGGCATGCGAGGGGTGCGGCTGTCGTCGGCCTCGGGCTGCGGCTCATCGTCGTGGTCGGGCTGTGGCTCGTCGCTGTTTTTCACCACGCCGGGCTTTCGGGCAAACGGGCGTAGCAGCAACAGGCTGATGCCATTGAGCAGCCAGGCGGCGGGATAGAGGATTTTCAATGGCACCCCCAGCAGCGTGTTGCCGAAGCCCAGCACCGCTTGCGGATGGCGGGTTGCCAGGGCGCGTGGCAGGTAGTCGGCCAGGATCAGTAGAACAGCGCAGGAGATCAGCCAGCCGAGCCACGGGCCGTTCTGTGCCCAGGCATAAATCGCCAGCAGGGTGCAGAGGATTACCACGGCCGCACGGCACAGGCTGTTGCACAGGATCAGGCTGTGGCGCGGGAAACTCAGGCGGGCGGCAGCCTTGTCGCCCTGACGTGTACCGGGGCGCAGGGCCAGCAGGTGTTGTTGTGCGGCTTCGATGGCGGTAAACAGCGCCGCCCATAACACCAGCAAGGCGATTACCGCGAGCATCGGCCCAAGGGGCAAGTTGTCCATGATTGCTGCCCGTCAAATATGCAGGATGTATTCGCGAACCAGCTTGCTGCCGAAATAGGCCAGCATCAGCAGGCAGAAACCGGCCAGGGTCCAGCGGATCGCCTTGTGCCCGCGCCAGCCGAGGCGATTGCGGCCCCACAGCAACACGCTGAACACCACCCAGGCCAGGCACGCCAGCAGGGTCTTGTGCACCAGGTGCTGGGCAAACAGGTTCTCGACGAACAACCAGCCGGAGATAAGCGACAGCGAGAGCAGCGTCCAGCCGGCCCATAGGAAACCGAATAGCAGGCTTTCCATGGTTTGCAGCGGAGGGAAATTCTTGATCAGGCCGGAGGGGTGCTTGTGCTTGAGCTGGTGATCCTGCAGGAGCAGGAGCAGGGCCTGGAACACCGCGATGGTGAACATGCCGTAGGCCAGGATCGACAGCAGGATATGGGCGAGGATACCGGGTTCTTCGTCAATCACCTGCACCGTGCCGGTGGGCGCGAACTGCGCCAGTAGCACCGTCAGTACGCCCAGAGGGAAGAGCAGGACCAGTAGGTTCTCAACGGGGATCCGGTAGCAGGCCAGCAGCGTCAGCGCGATGACCGCTGCAGCGATCAGGCTGGCGGCACTGAAAAAGTCCAGGCCCAGGCCGACCGGCGTCATCAGGTGGGTGAACAGGCTCGCGGCATGAGCCAGCAGGGCGAGTACGCCCAGGCCGACCAGCAGGCGTTTGTCCGCCTTGGTGCCTTGGGCAAGACGAGTGCCCTGATAGAAGGTCGCAGCGGCATATAAGAGGGCGGCGGCGAGACTGGGTAGCAAACTGGGTGACAAGGGGACCATAAATCCTGATAGACAAGCCCGAAAGGCGCTGAGTTTGGCATACACCTGCGTTCCACGAAAGACTCCCGGACCAGACAGCGGGTGTGCATGGGCGCAGTCTTCGCTATAATCCGCGACCTGCCCACGCCGCAGGCTCGCCGAGCGCTGTTTTTAATAGCGATTTACCACAGCCTGGGCCGCCATTACCTCGGTCTACAATGCATTTCGATGAATAGGGCCTGAAAGGATCGCGCATGTTTGAAAACCTGACTGACCGTCTCTCGCAGACGCTGCGCCACGTAACCGGCAAGGCCAAGCTGACCGAGGACAATATTAAAGACACCCTGCGTGAAGTACGCATGGCGTTGCTGGAAGCCGACGTGGCCTTGCCTGTGGTCAAGGACTTCGTCAACTCGGTCAAGGAGCGTGCGGTCGGCACTGAAGTGTCCCGCAGCCTGACCCCGGGCCAGGCCTTTGTGAAGATCGTCCAGGCCGAACTCGAAAGCCTGATGGGCGCCGCCAACGAAGATTTGAACCTCAGCGCCGTGCCACCGGCCGTCGTGCTGATGGCCGGTCTGCAAGGTGCGGGTAAAACCACCACCGCCGGCAAGCTGGCGCGCTTCCTTAAAGAGCGCAAGAAGAAGTCGGTAATGGTTGTGTCGGCCGACGTGTACCGTCCGGCGGCCATCAAGCAGTTGGAAATGCTGGCGGGCGAAGTGGGCGTAACCTTCTTCCCGTCCGATCTGAGCCAGAAGCCAGTCGACATTGCCAACGCAGCTATTAAAGAGGCCAAGCTCAAGTTCATTGATGTCGTAATCGTCGATACCGCCGGTCGCCTGCACATTGATGAAGAGATGATGGGCGAGATCAAGGCGCTGCATGCCGCGATCAATCCGGTCGAGACACTGTTCGTGGTCGACGCCATGACCGGCCAGGATGCGGCTAACACCGCCAAGGCTTTCGGTGATGCGCTGCCGCTGACCGGCGTGATCCTGACCAAGGTCGATGGCGACGCCCGTGGCGGTGCTGCGCTGTCGGTACGCGCCATTACCGGCAAGCCGATCAAGTTCATCGGTATGGGTGAGAAGAGCGAAGCGCTTGAACCGTTCCACCCTGAGCGTATCGCCTCGCGTATCCTCGGCATGGGTGATGTGCTCAGCCTGATCGAACAGGCCGAAGCCACCCTCGACAAGGACAAGGCCGATAAACTGGCCAAGAAGCTGAAGAAGGGCAAGGGCTTCGACCTCGAAGACTTCCGCGACCAGCTGCAACAAATGAAGAACATGGGCGGCCTCGGCGGCCTGATGGACAAGCTGCCGAACATCGGCGGTGTGAACCTGGCGCAAATGGGCAATGCCCAAGGCGCGGCAGAGAAGCAGTTCAAGCAGATGGAAGCCATCATCAACTCCATGACCCCGGCCGAGCGCCGCGACCCTGAGCTGATCAGCGGTTCGCGCAAGCGTCGGATCGCCATGGGTTCCGGCACCCAGGTGCAGGACATCGGTCGCTTGATCAAGCAGCACAAGCAGATGCAGAAGATGATGAAGAAATTCTCCGCCAAAGGCGGAATGGCCAAGATGATGCGCGGCATGGGCGGTATGTTGCCCGGCGGCGGCATGCCGAAAATGTAAAGAATTCGAGCGCAAGTTTGCTTGCGCTCCGACCCACAGGGATGTGGGATCTCCAGCAAACCCGCCGTTGGCGGGGGCTGACCTGCCGTTTTAAACGACGGCTCTATAGCAGATCTGAATGGCACGCTGATAGGCGCCAGAAAAAGACATTTGCAAAAGTCCGGATATTCCTTAGAATATGCGGCCTTTCGGGCACCTATGCCCGCTGTGCATTTAGATTTGCAGCACCGACTACAGGAACGATCTTCACATGCTAACAATCCGTCTTGCCCTCGGCGGCTCCAAAAAGCGCCCGTTTTACCACTTGACCGTAACCGACAGCCGCAACCCGCGCGACGGTTCGCACAAAGAACAGGTTGGTTTCTTCAACCCTGTTGCTCGTGGTCAAGAAGTTCGTCTGTCCGTGAACCAAGAGCGCGTAGCCTACTGGCTGAGCGTTGGCGCACAGCCATCCGAGCGCGTTGCAAAACTGTTGAAGGACTCGGCTAAGGCCGCAGCCTGAGCAATATGAACGCGACGCCAGCTGTTGCTGATGATTTGATCGTTATCGGCAAGATTTATTCTGTTCATGGCGTTCGCGGCGAAGTGAAGGTGTATTCCTTTACTGATCCGACAGAAAACCTGTTGCAGTACAAAACCTGGACGCTCAAGCGCGAAGGTAGTGTGAAACAGGTCGAGCTGGTCAGTGGGCGTGGGAGCGATAAGTTCCTGGTCGCGAAGCTCAAGGGTCTTGATGATCGTGAAGAAGCTCGTCTTCTGGCTGGTTATGAGATCTGCGTGCCGCGCAACCTGTTCCCTGAATTGACCGACGGCGAGTACTACTGGTACCAGCTGGAAGGTCTGAAGGTTATTGATCAACTCGGGCAATTGTTCGGGAAAATCGATCATCTTCTGGAAACCGGCGCCAATGATGTAATGGTGGTCAAGCCTTGTGCTGGCAGCCTGGATGATCGCGAACGCTTGTTGCCCTATACGGAGCAATGCGTGTTGGCTGTTGACCTGGCAGCGGGCGAGATGAAGGTGGAATGGGACGCGGACTTCTAAGCGTGGCTAATTTGCGCATTGAAGTGATCAGTTTGTTTCCCGAGATGTTTTCCGCCATCAGCGAGTACGGCATCACCAGTCGGGCGGTGAAACAGGGGCTGTTGCAGCTCACCTGTTGGAACCCGCGAGACTACACGACGGATCGACATCACACTGTGGACGATCGCCCATTTGGCGGTGGCCCGGGCATGGTGATGAAGATCAAGCCCCTGGAAGACGCGTTGGTTCAGGCCAAGGCAGCTGCTGGGGAGAAGGCGAAGGTAATTTACCTGTCCCCTCAAGGCCGTCAGCTGAAACAGGCGGCGGTACGCGAACTGGCGAATGAGGAAGCATTAATCCTGATTGCCGGTCGCTATGAAGGCATTGACGAGCGCTTTATTGAGGCTCATGTCGATGAAGAGTGGTCGATTGGGGACTATGTCCTGTCTGGCGGCGAGCTGCCGGCGATGGTCCTGATAGATGCGGTTACACGACTGCTGCCTGGAGCTTTAGGGCATGCGGACTCCGCGGAGGAAGATTCCTTCACGGATGGTTTGCTGGATTGCCCGCACTACACCCGTCCGGAGGTGTATGCGGATCAGCGTGTTCCCGACGTATTGCTAAGTGGCAATCACGCACACATCCGGCGTTGGCGTTTACAGCAGTCCCTTGGTCGGACCTATGAACGACGCGCCGATCTTCTGGAAAGCCGCTCGCTTTCTGGAGAAGAGAAGAAGCTGCTCGAGGAATACATCCTCGCGCGGGACGATAGTTAACAACGTATCGATGGTAGGTCCATTGACTTACCTTAGGAGCACAGCATGACTAACAAAATCATCCTTGCACTCGAAGCAGAGCAGATGACCAAAGAGATCCCTACCTTTGCCCCGGGCGACACTATTGTCGTTCAGGTGAAAGTGAAGGAAGGCGACCGTTCGCGTCTGCAAGCGTTCGAAGGCGTGGTAATCGCCAAGCGTAACCGTGGTGTGAACAGTGCTTTCACTGTTCGTAAAATCTCCAACGGTGTTGGCGTAGAGCGTACTTTCCAGACCTACAGCCCGCAAATCGACAGCATGGCCGTTAAGCGTCGCGGTGACGTACGTAAAGCCAAGCTGTACTACCTGCGTGACCTGTCCGGTAAAGCAGCTCGCATCAAGGAAAAACTGGCTTAAGTCCAGCTTTCCGATGCAGAAAAAAGCAGCCTACGGGCTGCTTTTTTGTGCCTGAAATTTGTCCATTTTCCGGTATTTGCCCATGACTACTCGCCTCGAAGAAATTCAGCGCCGTACTGACCTCTCTGTCACCCATGTGACCAAGGCTGTATTCCCGCCGACGACCAACCACCACAACACCTTGTTCGGCGGCACTGCACTGGCCTGGATGGATGAAGTATCGTTCATCACCGCCACGCGTTTTTGCCGTTTGCCGTTGGTGACGGTTTCTACCGACCGCATCGACTTCAATCATGCGATCCCGGCGGGTTCCATCGTTGAGCTGATCGGCCGTGTGATCAAGGTCGGCAACACCAGTCTCAAGGTTGAGGTGGAAGTGTTCGTCGAGAGCATGAGTGCCGATGGCCGTGAAAAGGCGATCCAGGGCGTGTTCAGCTTTGTCGCGATTGATGCGGACAAGCGCCCAGTACCTGTGCTGCCGGGATTTGCAAACTGAAACATCCTTTTGTAGGAGCCGGCAAGCCGACTTCTACATGCGGTAGCATCCCCCTATTCTTTTCAGCCCCGAGCCCTCATGCCTGCTATCGACCACCCCCTGATCGACCGCTTCCTAGACGCCCTCTGGCTGGAAAAAGGCCTTTCGGACAACACTCGCCAGGCTTACCGCAGTGACCTGGCGCTGTTCAACGGCTGGCTGCAGGAGAATAACCTTGAGCTGGTCAGCGCTGGCCGTGAGCTGATCCTCGATCACTTGGCCTGGCGCCTGGATCAGAATTACAAGCCGCGCTCCACTGCACGGTTTCTATCTGGTGTACGTGGCTTTTATCGCTATCTGCTGCGGGAAAAGCTGATTGCCCTGGACCCGACCTTGCAAGTCGACATGCCGCAACTGGGCAGGCCATTGCCCAAATCCCTATCGGAAGCCGACGTCGACGCCTTGCTCGCCGCCCCTGACCTGAGCGAAGCCATCGGCCAGCGTGACCGCGCTATGCTCGAAGTGTTGTACGCATGCGGGCTACGGGTTACCGAGCTGATCAGCCTGACCCTGGAGCAGGTTAACCTGCGTCAGGGCGTGCTGCGTGTGATGGGCAAGGGCAGTAAGGAGCGGCTGGTGCCGATGGGAGAGGAGGCGATTGTGTGGGTCGAGCGTTATATGCGCGATGCCCGTGGCGAATTGCTCGGTGGGCGCCCCAGCGATGTGCTGTTTCCCAGCCTGCGCGGTGAGCAAATGACCCGCCAGACTTTCTGGCATCGCATCAAGCACCAGGCCAAGGTCGCCGGAATTGGCAAGAGCCTGTCTCCCCACACGCTACGCCATGCATTTGCCACCCATTTGCTCAACCACGGTGCGGATTTACGCGTGGTGCAAATGCTGCTCGGGCACAGCGACTTATCCACTACCCAGATCTACACCCATGTGGCGCGTGCGCGATTGCAGGATATGCACGCCAAGCACCACCCGCGAGGCTGAAAACCGCCAATTTATCCCGCCGCGGGCTGCCCTGCGGCCCAACTGTGGTAGGCTTTGCCGGTTAGCAAAGGTGACGGTCCCGACCCGTGTCTACAGAGACAGCGGTGTTCCTTCCCGTCCCTGCATCTGCCTTCAGGAGTTCCCATGCGCTTGACCCAGATTATTGCCGCCGCAGCCATTGCGTTGGTTTCCACCTTTGCCGTCGCCGATGATGCTGCCGAGCAGACCATCCGCAAGAGCCTGGCCAACCTGCAACTTGATACCCCGATCGAAAGCATCAGCGCCAGCCCGATGGCCGGCCTGTATGAAGTCAAGCTCAAGGGTAGCCGCGTGTTGTACGCCAGTGCCGATGGCCAGTACATCGTCCAGGGTTACCTGTTCCAGTTGAAAGACGGCAAGCCGGTCAACCTGACTGAGAAAGCCGAGCGTCTGGGCGTGTCCAAATTGATCAATGGCATTCCGGTGGCCGAGACTGTGGTGTACCCGGCCATCGGCGAGACCAAGACTCACATTACCGTGTTTACGGACACCACCTGCCCGTACTGCCATAAGCTGCACGCCGAAGTGCCTGCGTTGAACAAGCTGGGTGTGGAAGTGCGCTACGTAGCGTTTCCGCGTCAGGGCCTGGGTTCGCCGGGTGACGAGCAATTGCAGGCGGTCTGGTGCTCGGCCGACAAGAAAGCGGCCATGGACAAGATGGTCGACGGAAAGGAAATCAAGGCTGCCAAGTGCGCCAATCCGGTCTCCAAGCAGTTCGCATTGGGCCAGTCCATTGGCGTGAACGGTACACCGGCTATCGTTTTGGCTGACGGCCAGGTTATTCCGGGCTACCAGCCGGCGCCACAAGTTGCCAAACTGGCGCTGAGTGCCAAATAAACCAGCATCGTCGAACCTTTGACGATCATGGCTCGTTGATCAGTCAACGGGTCATTAATTGAAAGCCGCAGTTGTGCGGCTGTTTTCCACGGCCGACCTAGCGTCGGCCGTTTCATGGGGAGTTCTTCAGTGAAACCGGTCAAAGTAGGCATCTGTGGTTTAGGGACCGTCGGTGGCGGCACCTTCAACGTACTTCAGCGTAATGCTGAAGAAATTTCCCGCCGTGCAGGGCGCGGGATTGAAGTGGCGCAAATTGCCACGCGTTCGCCAAAGCCTCAGTTCGAAACGACCGGTATTGCGATTACCAACGATGTCTTCGCCGTGGCCACCAATCCGGAGATCGATATCGTCATCGAGCTGGTAGGCGGCTATACCGTTGCCCGTGAGCTGGTGCTCAAAGCCATCGAGAACGGCAAGCACGTGGTCACTGCCAACAAGGCGCTGATCGCCGTGCACGGCAACGAGATCTTCGCCAAGGCGCGTGAGAAGGGCGTGATCGTAGCGTTCGAAGCCGCAGTAGCCGGTGGTATCCCGGTGATCAAGGCGATCCGTGAAGGCTTGTCCGCCAACCGTATTAACTGGGTGGCCGGCATCATCAACGGCACCGGTAACTTCATTCTCACCGAAATGCGTGAGAAGGGCCGTACCTTCGAAGACGTGCTGGCAGAAGCCCAGGCTCTGGGTTACGCCGAAGCCGACCCGACTTTCGACGTGGAAGGGATCGACGCGGCCCACAAGCTGACCATCCTGGCGTCCATCGCCTTTGGTATCCCGCTGCAGTTCGACAAGGCCTACACCGAAGGCATCACCAAGCTGACCACGGCCGACGTGAACTACGCCGAAGCCCTGGGCTACCGCATCAAGCATCTTGGCGTAGCGCGCAGCACCCCGGCTGGTATCGAGCTGCGTGTGCACCCGACGCTGATCCCCGCCGATCGCCTGATCGCCAACGTCAACGGCGTGATGAACGCAGTGATGGTCAACGGTGACGCTGCGGGTTCCACGCTGTTCTACGGCGCCGGCGCTGGTATGGAGCCGACCGCTTCCTCGGTGATCGCCGACTTGGTGGACGTGGTTCGCGCCATGACCAGCGACCCGGAAAACCGCGTCCCGCACCTAGCCTTCCAGCCTGATTCACTGTCGGCCCACCCAATCCTGCCTATCGAAGCGTGCGAAAGCGCCTACTACCTGCGCATCCAGGCCAAGGATCATCCGGGCGTGTTGGCCCAGGTCGCCAGCATCCTGTCGGAGCGCGGTATCAACATCGAGTCGATCATGCAGAAGGAAGTCGAGGAGCAAAATGGCCAGGTGCCGATGATCCTGCTGACCCACCGCGTGCTTGAGCAGCACATCAACGACGCCATCACCGCGCTGGAAGCCTTGCAAGGCGTTGTCGGCCCGGTCGTTCGTATTCGTGTTGAACACCTGAACTAACCGATTGTTCCAGGGGCCCCGCGCGTTCGGCGGCCTCTGTTCGAGAATGTTTTAGAGGAGCCAGTCATGCGTTACATCAGCACCCGCGGCCAGGCACCGGCCCTGAATTTCGAAGACGTTTTGCTGGCAGGCCTTGCCACTGACGGCGGCCTGTACGTGCCGGAAAACCTGCCACGCTTCACTCAGGAAGAAATCGCCTCCTGGGCCGGGCTGCCGTACCACGAACTGGCGTTCCGAGTGATGCGTCCATTCGTCACCGGCAGCATTCCAGATGCGGACTTCAAGAAGATTCTGGAAGAAACATACGGCGTGTTTTCCCACAGCGCCATCGCTCCGTTGCGCCAACTGAACGGCAATGAGTGGGTGCTGGAACTGTTCCACGGCCCGACTCTGGCGTTCAAGGACTTTGCCCTGCAACTGCTCGGTCGCCTGTTGGATTATGTGTTGGAGAAGCGCGGCGAGCGCGTGGTGATCATCGGCGCTACCTCCGGTGATACCGGTTCGGCCGCCATCGAAGGTTGCAAGCACTGCGAAAACGTCGACATCTTCATCCTGCACCCGCACAAGCGTGTGTCGGAAGTGCAGCGCCGTCAGATGACCACCATCTTTGGCGAGAACATCCACAACATCGCCATCGAAGGCAACTTCGATGACTGCCAGGAAATGGTCAAGAACAGCTTCGCTGACCAGAGCTTCCTCAAGGGCACCCGCCTGGTCGCGGTGAACTCGATCAACTGGGCGCGGATCATGGCCCAGATCGTTTACTACTTCCACGCATGCCTACAGTTGGGCGGCCCGGCGCGTTCGGTGTCGTTCTCGGTGCCGACCGGCAACTTCGGCGATATCTTCGCCGGTTACCTGGCGCGTAACATGGGCCTGCCGATCAATCAGTTGATCGTCGCCACCAACCGCAACGACATCCTGCACCGCTTCATGAGCGGCAATCAGTACGTCAAGGAAACCCTGCACGCTACCCTGTCGCCTTCCATGGATATCATGGTCTCGTCGAACTTCGAACGCCTGCTGTTCGACATGCACGGTCGCAACGGTTCGGCGATTGCCGGCTTGATGGACACCTTCAAGAGCGGCGGCGGTTTCAGCGTTGATGAGGAGCGCTGGACCGAAACCCGCAAGCTCTTTGACTCCCTGGCCGTGGACGATGCACAGACCTGCGAGACCATCGCCGAAGTCTATGCCCAGACCGGCGAACTGCTCGACCCGCACACCGCCATCGGTGTGAAGGCCGCCCGCGAATGCCGTCGCAGCCTGGATATTCCAATGGTGATCCTCGGTACCGCGCACCCGGTCAAATTCCCGGAAGCGGTGGAGAAAGCCGGTGTCGGCAAGGCGTTGGAGCTGCCGGTGCACTTGACCGACCTGTTCGAGCGCGAAGAGCGTTGCACGGTGTTGGCCAATGACTTGAAAGCGGTGCAGGCGTTTGTCAGCCAGCACGGCAATCGTGGTAAGCCGTTGTAAGGCAGACCGCGTACACAAAAACGCCGCTTTCCCTTGCTGGGTCAGCGGCGTTTTTTGTTTTTTGGCAGCGCTCATGAAGTAAAGGGGCGACCTGCGATAGCGCCTGGCCAAACCCCAAACCACCGCCCATTGCGCAAGCATTTATGTATCGCCGTTTTTTGCTTGTCATATTGCAAGCGCATGCTGGAAACCTCATCCCCCGGTAACCCCCGTAAATACGAAAAAGCGAACTTTCCTACGTCATAACCAGTCACTTAGGATAGATGCAGTTCCCGTTGAAACGATTGTTCCCGAACTATTGAGTGGTGATCGAGATGGAAAGTATCAGCCTATTGCTCGAAGAAGCACTGACCCCTTATCAGGTTACGCTGACCACTTCGGGTGTTCAGGACGAGTGCTTGGTGACAGTAAAGAATCCTACTGGCGCTATTGTGGTCGAGCGTGAAGTTGACCGTGCTCAATTGATGGATAAACGCGTGCTGGTGGACGTAGTGGACTGCCTGCTGCGTGACATCAAAATTGCAGAAGGCCGATTGGAACCCTCGGTCATCGCCGCCTTACGCAATGCCGCCCAGACCCGTGGCATTGCCCGCGCATGAAGAATTGTTCATCGATGGAAACTTCCTACGGCATGGCCGGTCAGATTTTGTAACAGCAAGAGCAAACATTGTGCTCCGGTGTTTGTGGCTTGCTGTACTGGTCTTTGTTGGCCACGTTTAACCCTGAAGTGTCTCCCCACGCTTCGGGGTTTCTTTTTGCCCGCGATTTGTCAGGGCATAGGCGCGTCTTGGTAAAACTGGAGATGGTCGGTCAGGTACTGCGCGCGCAGCGCCGGGTCGAGCCAGGCGGCATAGGCGTGCAGTAGTTGAGCCTGGGGCAGCGCGTTCAACACTTGGTTGATGTGTTCAATTGCCTGGTGGCCCTCAGGCGTATCGGAGCAGCCGATATGCACACGCTGGTAGGGCATGACGCCAGCAATCGGATAGAACGCCAAGGTCAGCGGATCAATCCCCTGGCGCAGGGCGTGATAGCGAATTTCAGTCCAGTAGCCCAGCACGGCTTCCAGGCGACCCAATCGCTGCATTTGCAGCAGGCTGCCCAGGGCGTCGTTTCCGTAGTGCAGCACGCGTGTGTGCGCATCCGTTTGGTCCAGCATTTCATCGATGAGCGTCCCGTAGCTGCGCTCGGCCACCACGCCCAGGCGTGCGCGCTTATCCAGCAGGAGCGCCGCGAGGTCCACCCTTTGCTGTGCGACAAGCGGCGCGAGCACGTCACGGCGGTCCTGACGTACCACCACCCCATTACTGACCATTGAAAAAGCCGGGCGCGAATACACCACCCACTTGGCCCGTTCTGCGGTCCATAGCATGGTGGGGTCGCAGGTCAGTGCGGGGGTCTGAAGTATCTGCAGGCCGCGTGCACGGTTAACGTGCAAAATCTTGTGTTGGTACTCGGGCAGGCGCTCCATCAGCATCGGCAGCAATTCGTCGATGACGCCCTGGCCCTTTTGCGGGCCGTCGAGGATGGTCATCGGGGGCAGGTCGCGGATTAACCAGGTCAAGGTGTCCGCTGCCTTGGCAGACAGCGGCAGAAGCCCGAGCAACGGTGCACAAACACCCAGGAGCCAACGCCGCGCCATTATTGCGAGTGCGCCATCAGATCGCGCCTTGTTCACGTAGCCGGGTGATCGCGGCCGCGTCGTAACCCAGCTCGTTAAGCAGCACGTTGGTGTGCTCGCCCAACTGCGGCCCGACCCACTCGCAGCTCCCGGGCGTGTCCGACAGCTTGGGCACGATGCCCGGCATCTTGAAGTCCTTGCCGCCTGGCAGTTGCGCCTTGAGGAACATCTCCCGCGCCAGGAATTGCGGATCGCCAAGCATGTCCTCGGCGCTGTAGATCCGGCTGGCGGGTACCTCGGCCTTGTTCAGTTGCTCCACCACCTGCTCCAGTGACAGCGAATTGACCCAACGATCAATCACGCCATACAGCTCATCACGGCGGGTATCACGCCCGTCATTGCTCGCCAACTGCGGATCATTCGCCAGGTCTTCACGGCCAATGGCACTCATAAACCGTTTGAAGATTGCATCCCCATTTGCGCCGATCTGCACATGCTTGCCGTCCGCGCTGGTATGGATCGACGACGGTGTAATGCCGGGCATGATGTTGCCGGTGCGCTCACGGATGAATCCGAACACGTCAAACTCAGGAATCATGCTTTCCATCATGGCGAAGATAGCTTCATACAGCGCCACATCCACCACTTGGCCTACGCCGCCATTCACTTCGCGATGACGCAGCGCCATCAGTGCACCGATTACTGCCCACAACGCAGCGATGGAGTCGCCAATGGAAATCCCTGTGCGCACCGGCGGGCGGTCCTCGAAACCGGTGATGTAACGCAGCCCGCCCATGGATTCACCGACGGCACCGAACCCCGGCTGGTCTTTCATCGGTCCGGTCTGGCCAAAGCCCGAGAGGCGCACCATCACCAGTTTCGGGTTCAGCGCGTGCAGGGTTTCCCAGCTCAGGCCGAGTTTCTCCAGTACGCCGGGGCGAAAGTTCTCGATGAGGATGTCGGCGTCCGTCAGGAGTTGCTTGAGAATCTCCAGACCGTCCGGGTGCTTTAGGTTCAGCGTCAGGGATTTTTTGTTGCGTGCCTGCACGAACCACCACAGCGAGGTGCCCTCGTACAGCTTGCGCCATTTGCGCAGCGGATCGCCGCCATTCGGGGATTCGACCTTGATCACTTCTGCACCAAATTCAGCGCAGATACGCGAAGCGAACGGGCCGGCGATCAGGGTGCCGAGTTCGATGACTTTCAGGCCGGCAAGCGGTTTGGCATTAAACGACATGGGGATCCTTGTCTGCGCGGAGCGGGTGTGTGATGCCTTTTAACATAGGCGAGCGGCCAGGGATAAGCGTGAAACAGCGCAGGATTCGTTGAATGGCACCACCATCAGTTAGACTGGCCGCCTTTCCCTGTCTCTAGAAGCCCGTTCATGGCCCAGCCGTCCACGACCTACAAATTCGAACTCAACCTCACCGACCTCGACCGTTCGGTGTACGAGAGCGTCAAACAGACCATCGCCCGCCATCCTTCGGAAACTGAAGAGCGCATGACCGTGCGCCTGCTGGCCTACGCCCTTTTTTACAATGAGCAATTGGCATTCGGTCGTGGCCTGTCAGATGTAGACGAACCAGCCCTGTGGGAAAAAAGCCTGGATGATCGGGTTTTGCACTGGATCGAAGTCGGCCAGCCCGATGCCGACCGCCTGACCTGGTGCTCGCGCCGTACTGAACGTACCAGCCTGCTGGCTTATGGCAGCCTGCGTGTATGGGAAGGCAAAGTGGTGCCGGTGGCGAATAATCTGAAAAACGTACACATCGCTGCGGTGCCCCAGGAGATTCTGGAGGTTCTGGCCAAGGACATGCCCCGCGTAATCAAGTGGGACGTGATGATCAGCGAAGGCACGATCTTCGTCACTGATGACCGTGGCCAGCATGAAGTGCAACTGCAATGGCTGGTCGGCGAGCGCGGTTGAATACTGCGGGGAGGGCTTGCCCCTTCCACATGTGCTCCGTGTTGCCTTCAGCGTTGTCGTTTAACCGTCGTATCAAAGAGAAGCGCCCATCACCCCATGCGTATTGATCCTCGTCCGTTGCCCGCTGTCCTGCCATTTCTCGGTGAATTGCCACCGCTGTTGACCCGTCTTTATGCCGCACGCGGGGTGCAGTCCGAGGCCGAGCTGGATAAAAGCCTGGCGCGCTTGATTCCCTATCAACAGCTCAAGGGCATCGACGCCGCCGTAGACCTTTTGGTGACGGCCCTGGAGCAACGCCAACGCATCCTCATCGTTGGTGACTTCGACGCCGATGGCGCCACCGCCAGCACTGTAGGCACCCTGGGCCTGCGTTTGCTCGGTGCCGCCCATGTCGATTACCTGGTGCCCAATCGCTTTGAATACGGCTACGGCCTGACGCCGGAGATTGTTGCCGTGGCCCTGCAGCGCGAGCCGCAGTTGCTGATTACCGTGGACAACGGCATCTCCAGCGTCGAAGGCGTGGCCGCAGCGAAGGCGGCGGGGTTGCAGGTGTTGGTCACCGACCACCACTTGCCCGGTGACGAGTTGCCGGCGGCAGACGCCATCGTCAATCCTAACCAGCCGGGCTGTGAGTTTCCGAGCAAGGCGTTGGCCGGTGTTGGCGTGATTTTCTACGTGCTGATGGCGCTGCGCGCGCGGTTGCGTGAGCTGGGCTGGTACGCGAACAAGCCGCAGCCGAATATCGGCGATCTGCTCGACTTGGTCGCCCTGGGCAGTGTCGCCGACGTGGTGCCGCTGGACGCCAACAATCGCATCCTGGTGCACCAAGGCCTGGAGCGTATCCGCGCAGGTCGCGCGCGGCCGGGGATCAAGGCGATCCTTGAAGTGGCCAAGCGCGATGCGGCGCGCATCACCTCCACCGACCTGGGCTTTATTCTCGGGCCGCGGCTCAACGCCGCCGGGCGCCTGGACGACATGAGCCTGGGTATCGAATGCCTGCTCACCACGGATTTCGCGGCGGCGCGGGAAATGGCGGCGCAACTGGACGGCATGAACCAGGACCGTAAATCCATCGAGCAAGGTATGCAGCGCGAGGCTCTGGCCCAGCTCAAGGACTTGCCGGTGGAATCAATGCCCTATGGCCTGTGCCTGTTCGACCCTGAATGGCACCAAGGCGTGATCGGCATTCTGGCGTCGCGCATGAAAGAGCGTTATTTCCGCCCGACCATCGCCTTCGCCGATGCGGGTGATGGCCTGCTCAAGGGTTCTGGGCGCTCTGTGCCGGGTTTTCACATCCGTGATGCGCTGGCGGTGGTTGCTAGCCAGCATCCCACTCTGATCGCCAAGTACGGCGGCCATGCCATGGCGGCGGGTCTGACATTGCCAGAGGCGAATTTCCCTCTGTTTGCCGAAGCTTTTGATGCCGAAGTGCGTCGTCAACTGCGTGAAGAAGACCTCACCGGTCGCCTGTTGTCCGACGGCACACTGGCGGTTGAGGAGTTTCACCTGGAGCTGGCCCGCGCCCTGCGGCACGCCGGTCCTTGGGGGCAGCACTTCCCCGAGCCGCTGTTTCACGGGGTGTTTCAGTTGGTGGAGCAACGTGTGGTGGGGGAGCGGCACCTGAAAGTGGTGCTCAAGAGCGAATGCGGGTCAGTGAAGCTCGATGGCATCGCCTTTGGCGTGGACCGTGAGGTCTGGCCGAATCCGACCGTGCGATGGGTGGAGTTGGCCTACAAGCTGGACGTGAACGAGTTTCGTGGGAATGAAACCGTGCAGTTGATGATTGCCCACATCGAACCGCGCTAGATTTTATTAACACCGCAAAACAACGGTGGGAGGGGGCTCGCCCCCGATAGCTGAGTGTCAGTCAACAATGCTGTGACTGACCTACCGCTATCGGGGGCAAGCCCCCTCCCACATTTTGATTTGTGTAAGGCCTGGGGTTATTCGCTTTTGGCCTGGTGCTTGACGATGATATCCACCAACCGCTTGGCCAGCGCCGGGTAGTTCTCATCGAAGTGATGCCCGCCGGGCAGCTTCACAGCCTCGCCCACGGCGGTCTTGTCGGTGCAGCCACTCTCGTCGACTTCTTCGGCGCCGTAGATGCACACCACTTTCTCAGGCGGCAGCTTGGCCATTTCCGGGCCGGTCGCGGCTTCTTTGCCGGCGTTGCCCAGCCAGCCTTCCACTTCGATTTCAAAGCTACCGGTGCGGGCGAAGGCCAACAGGATGATCGCATCGACGCGCTGTTGCTCGTTCTCCGGCATGCGGTTGTAGATCGCTGGCAACACGTCGGCGCCGAACGAATAGCCGGTCAGCACAAAGCGCTTGGTGCCCCACTTTTGCCGGTAGTGCTGCATCAGCTCGGTCAGGTCTTTGGCGCTTTGTTCCGGCGTCTTGTGCTGCCAGTAGTAGCGCAGGGTATCGATGCCGACCACTGGGTAGCCGATCTTGGCCATTTCACCGGCCACGTCGCGGTCCAGGTCCCGCCAGCCGCCGTCCCCGGAGAGGAACAGGGTCACGGTGTCCTTAGCCTGGCCTGCCGGGACTTCCACCACGGGAATCGCCAGGCCACCGTTATCCGAACCCACCAGTTGCTTGCGCAGTTCGTTGTTCAGTACTTGCGGGTAGTGAATGTCGTAGTCACTGATGCTGGTTGTGGCGCGTGGTGTATCGCGTACGAAACTGGCGCTTTCGTCGTCAGGGTTGTCATTCCACGCCACCAGCCAGTTGCCGTGCTCTGCAGTTTTCGGCAGTGGATCTTTGCAGCCTTCCTGCGCCAGAGCGAAGCCAACAGAGATGGCATTGGCCTTGTCGTCGTTCTGAGTGGCCAGCCAGCGCCAGGCAAGCGCCGCGCCAGGGCCGATGCCGCTGACCAGCGTCGCTGGGCCCTTGAGCTGGCTCAAGGCGCTTTGCAGCGCTTGTTCCTGCAGCTTGCAGTCATCTTTTGGCAAGACCACCTGGACGATCTGCGCTTTGCCACCCTGGCTCAGGGTTAACAACTGGCTATCGGTCAGGGTTTCGTCGGCCATTACCGCCACGGCCACACGGGCTTTCGGGTTGCCGGCCGGGGTCACGCGGGTCATTACCGAGCCATCGGCCTGGGGCAGTTGCTCCAGGGTCGGCTGCGGGGCAGGGCGTTTCAAATACCAAAAGCCGCCACCCAGAACCAGGGCCAGCAGCACTACAAAGGCCAATACATACCGCCAGGAGCGTCGAATCATCAGCGTTTCACCAATCCAGTCAAGCCACCCGCGATCAGGGCGGCGGTATCGGCCAGTGCCACCAGCGGATCAAGTCCTGCGGGCACGGCCATGTAACGGGGTTCCCAGTCTGGCTGGAACTTGTCTTTGAAGCGGCGCAAACCTTGGAAGTTATACAGTTGCTCGCCACGACGGAACACCATCGAACCCAAACGCTGGGTCAGTGGCGCGCCGCGTCGCGGTTGCAGGCCCGACAACGGCACCATGCCGAGGCTGAAACGGGCGTAGCCGTGACTCTTATAGTGTTGAATCAGACCGACCATCATGAATTCCATGGTCAACTTGGGCGCATCCGGATGGGCGCGCATCAGGTCGAGGCTGGCCAGGTCGTGATTGTAAGTCTCAAGCAAATTGGCGAAGGCTACCGGGCGTCCTTCGAAGCGAATGATCGCAATCCGAAAATGCTTGAGGTAGTCGTCACTGAAGCGTCCCAGGGAAAACCCTTTTTCGCGCACATTCTTACCGGTAAGCCATGCGTCCGAGATGACTTTTAATTCATCCATCGGCGCCGTACCCGGTTCATGGATCTCCAGGGACAGACCGTCCCGGGTGCCACGGTTCCAGGTGTAGCGCAGATCCTTCATCTCTTTGCCTTTGGCTTCCAGGTCAAAGCGTTTCAGGTCGACGCGCGCCTCTTCGCCCAGCTTGATCGCGGTTAGGCCGATGTCCATGTAGTAGGGCAGGTTCTCTGCCCGTACCTGATAGAACACCGGACGCGCGTGGTGGATGTCGCACAGGTCGCGGAACTGCCAAATCATCTCGGCCCTTGGCTGGGTCGGTCCAATTGGATCGTACAAGGCCACCAGGCTGCGGCCGCGACGGGCATACATCAGGAAGGCTTCGTCGTTGGGGTGGAACAGCAGCGCCTTGTCACCGGTCAGCGCAAGGCCACCGTCGGGTTGGGACGAAGCCATCAGGATCTTCGAGGCGCGCTCCAGCTCATCCGGGGTCGGCAGGTGAATCACCGGGCGGGCGGTGCGCAGCAGCCAGGTCAGCGATACGATCACCAGCAGCACGGCGGCTCCCAGCAATGAGCGCAGGCCGCGTGGGGCGTTGGCATCGAGGGTGAACTGCCACCACAGTTGATGGCTGTACGGCACATCTTGATAGGCAAACAGCAGCAGCCAGATCGAGGCACCCAGCACGCAGACGCTGGACACCAGGTACAGCGGTGAGAACGGCAGTTCTGTCAGGCGGCTGGCGCGGTAGAACGAGCGGCGAAAGATCGCCAGCAGCACCGCCGTCATGGTCATCAGGCTGGCTTCTTCCCAGTCGAAGCCTTTGAGCAGCGAGAGCAGGGCGCCCACCAGCAGCAGCACCATGGTCAGCATCCAGGCCGCCGACAAACGTCGACGCAGGCCCTGGGCCAGCAACAGGCACAGTACACCGATCAGGCTGGCACCAAAGTGCGAGGCATCAATCAGGCGGTGGGGAATCAGGAACCCGATGTTTTCCAGGCGTGAATCGATCTCTGGCGTGGCGCCTGAAAACAGCAGGACCACGCCGGACAAAAAAACCAGTACGGCCAGCACTGGCGCCGCCAGACCTGAGGCCACGCGCAGGCTCTGCTGGGTCTGGAATAGTCGTTGCGCCTCGTTGATCAGCAGGAACACGCACGCGATCAGGAGCGGCAACACTACGTAGATCATCCGATACAGCAGCAGGGCAGCGGCCAGTGGTGCGGCGCCGAGCTTGTCTGCAAACGCGGCGAGCAGGATCGCTTCGAACACCCCGACTCCGCCCGGTACGTGGCTGAGCACGCCAGCGGCGAGAGCCAGCAGGTAAACCAGCAGGAATGGACCGAAGGGCGGCGCTTCTGGCAGCAATAGATAGAGGACAGTGGCGGCGGCGGCGACATCCAGGGCAGTGATGACCAATTGCAGGAGCGTCAGGCGCCGGCCGGGCAGGCGCAGGGTGCGACGGCCGACTTTGACCAGCAGGTTGTCCGGGTAAGGTTGCTCCGGCAAGCGGCGGCGGTAAATGCCGATACACAGCGCGGCCGACAACAGCAGCACGGCACCGGCAATCGCGCCGAGCAGGCCTTGCGACAGATGCAGGTAGGTCGACGCTGCAGGTAGGTTGCTCAGTGTCGCGAGTGCGGCCAGCGGGGGCAGGGCGCAGCCCAGGGCCAGGCTGGCGAACACAGTCATATGGGCGACTTCCGAGGCCCCGATGCCATGGCGTGCATATAAACGGTAGCGCACCGAGCCGCCGGAGAGCATCGACAGGCCAATCGCATTGCCAATGGCAAAGGCGGTGAAGCCGCCATGGGCCAGTGTCTTGGCGGGCAGCTTCACGCCGGCATAGCGTGCGCCGGAGAACTCATAGCCGAGAAGAATGACAAACCCTGCGACGCCCGCGGCAAATGCTCCCAGCAGTGCAGGTTTGGGCACTTCCAGGATCGAGTCGTGAAGTGCGTACAGGTCGAGTTCCAGCAGAAGGTGGCGGCAAGCGATCAAGGCGATGGCGAACAGCAACAGGGTGACCGCCAGCCCGAGGGGTTGCCGGTACTTGCTGATCAGATCCAGCCAACGCAATCGGGTAGGCGTGATCGGTTGTTCTGCTGTGACGGTGTCTTGTGGTTCAGACGAGTTGGCGCGCATCAATCACCTCGTGGATTGTGCGCGACAGGATGGGGGTATCCAGCCAAGTTACCAATCCCTATGGACAAAATAATTACAAATATTAACGCGTATCACCGGGGGCGGCGACAGCGGCCCTTGGTCGTAGAGGAGTAAGCATAGCGTGCGATGAGATGGACTCTACAAACCGTGTACGGTTTCATGAAAGATGCCATCCCATTGTTTCAGAAGAACTTTTTCACCGGATACAAAAAAGGCCACTCTTTCGAGTGGCCTTTTTTGATGTTTGGTTGCGGGAGCCGGATTTGAACCGACGACCTTCGGGTTATGAGCCCGACGAGCTACCAGA